>NZ_RAWE01000122.1 GCF_003611695.1 Corallococcus carmarthensis
CCACCCAGCCGTTCCCCCCCGACCTCCACGTCTGGCCCCTGCGCGAACAGGAGCCCCAGGTCGTGGAGGTGGTGGCCCTCTGGCCCTCCGGCGGCCTCAGCCCCGCCGTCCGGTCCATCCTTGACGGGGTGCGACGTCGCCTGAACAAACGACGATAATCCGACGAAGACGTCGAATTCTGCCGGATTTCCGTCGTCCAGTGACATGCGTATTCTTCAGGAGTCCTGTTTCTCCAGAAGGAGCCGCCCGCGATGACCCCCACGGAACGGACCATTGCCCGCCTTCCCGCCCACCTGCGCCGCTACGTCGTGGGCCAGGACTACGCGGCGTACACGCCTCGAGACCAGGCGGTGTGGCGGCACATCCTGGGGCAGCTGCGGGAGCACCTGAGCGACAAGGCGCACCCCGTCTACCTGGAGGGCCTGGAGGCCACGGGCATTGGCGCGGAGGCCATCCCCAGCCTGGACGAGATGAACGAGAAGCTGTCCAAGCTGGGCTGGGCCTGCGTGGCGGTGCGCGGCTTCATCCCGCCGGCCGTCTTCACGGAGCTGCAGGCGCTGGGTGTGCTGGCCATCGCGGCGGACATCCGCACGCACGAGCACATCCAGTACACGCCCGCGCCGGACATCGTCCATGAGAGCGCGGGCCACGCGCCCATCATCGCGAACGCGCGCTACGCGCAGTACCTGAAGGCCGTGGGGCTGGTGGGGTTCAAGGCCATCGCCAGCGTGGAGGACCAGGCCGTCTTCGAGGCCATCCGCAACCTCTCCGTGGTGAAGGAGGACCCCACCGCCACCGAGGAGGAGATCGCCCACGCACAGGCCCGCCTGGAGGCCGCCAACGCCAGCCACCGCTACATCAGCGAGAGCACCCGCGCGAGCCGCCTGTACTGGTGGACCGCGGAGTACGGGCTCATTGGCGACCTGACGCGCCCGCGCATCTACGGCGCCGGCCTGCTGTCCAGCATCGGCGAGGCGAAGCACTGCCTGACGTCCGCCGTGCACAAGCTGCCCCTGGGCGTGGCGTGCGCGGACACGGACTACGACATCACCCGCATGCAGCCGCAGCTCTTCGTGGCGCGCGACTTCGAACACCTCTTCGAGGTGCTGGCCGAGTTCGAGGCCACGCTCGCGTGGAAGCGCGGCGGGGACCTGGGCCTCCAGGAGGCGCTGCGCGCTCGCACGGTCAACCACCTGGTGCTCGCGGATGGCCGCGAGGTGACGGGCAAGGTCGTGGAGCTGATGCCGGCCGCGAAGGACGTGGCCCCGGGCCTGTCCACCGCGCTGGCCCGGCTGGAGGGCCCCATCCTCACGTCGATGAACGGTCTGGCCCTGGACAAGCCGTTCAGCGGCGCGGCGCTGGTGGCATTTGGCGCGGGCAGCCTGCCGGAGCGCGGACGATTCAAGCTCACGCTCGACAGCGGGCTGGTGCTGGAGGGCTTCGCGGTGGGCGGCGGCGAGGTGATTGACCTGAGCGGCACGCTGGCGGGCCGTGAGCTGCCGCTGCCGTCCATGGCGCGCCTGTACCTGACGGAGCGGCTGCCGTCCGTGGCGGGCGGCCCCGCCGACCCGGGCACGTGGGACAAGTGGTTCGGGGAGATGGATGCCTTCACCGCGGGCGACGGCGAGGCCCAGGCGCGCGAGCGCAAGGCGCAGGCCCTGCATCCGTCGCTGGCCGCCCTCTACACGGAGGTGCGCCGCATCCGCGAGACGGGGCAGCTGGCCCCCGAGCGGCTGGAGCAGATTGCCCGCGCGTCCACGGACTTCCCCACCGACTGGCTGCTGCGCGCCGAGGTGGCGGAGCTGCGCGGCGAGGTGCCCGCGCGGCGCGACACGGCGCACGCGTAGGCACGGCCTCCCTGAACGACAGACGGATGACGTGAAACGGCCCGGTCGACCTCCTCGTGAGGTCGCCGGGCCGAACACTTTCCGGAGGGCTTTCGCTGCCGGGGACTACGCGTTGCGGCGCACCATCGCGACGTCGTAGTGGCGGTCCGTCACGTAGCCGTTCGCGGCCTTGCCGGGGCGGTACATGTTCCCGGTCTTGTCATCCACGTAGAAGCGGTTGTTCGGGTTCGTGTCCTTGCCCTTGCTGGCGTTGGTCGTGCCCGGGTCGTGGAACGTGTAGTAGGTGCGGCCCTTGTCGTCGACGCCACGGCCCGTGATGGTCACGAAGTGGTCCGTGAGGCCGTCCGCGTTGTAGGTCGCGTCCTTGTGGCTCACGCCCACGACCACCGGCTTGCCGGAGTCCAGCTGCTTGTCGATGTAGTTGCGGCCCTCGGCGGCCTTCTTCGAGTCCACCGTCAGCGCGCCGACGCTGTTCTCGCTCTTGCCCACCTGGATGCGGCGGTCGGGGCCCAGGACGTTCGCGCCTGACGCGCCCGCCATCGCCGTCGCGGCCTTGAAGCACGCCGTGTCGCTCGCGGTGTAGCCGTGGCCGTTCTCGAACTGGCTGTAGTACGGCACCTTCACGTGCACCGCGGGACGGTCCTTGGCCCCGGCCACCTGCTGCGTGTCCGTGCGGTCCGCCTCCGTGGTGGGCTTGGAGGTGTTCGTGCCCGGCTTCGAGCCGTTGCTCACCGACGGGGGAACGACGCCCGTGTTGGTGTTGCCCGGCTTGGAGTCGTTGCTCACCGACGGGGGAACGACACCCGTGTTGGTGTTGGCCGGCTTCGTCGTGGTGGCGCCCGACTGCTCCTTCTTGAGCAGGGCCAGCGCGTCCTTCACCTCCGACTTGAAGCGGTTGGCCACGCCCTTCTGCACGTCCTTGGAGTTGCCGGAGAAGTGCACCAGGGTGCCGCTGGCGTTGGTGCGGCCGCGCTCGGCGTAGATGTCCTTGATGAGCTGCTCGTCGCTCACCTTCGCGGGATCGCGGCCGGCCAGCGCCTTCTTGAAGATGTCATCCGCCGCGCCCGGGCCATGCTGCACGGAGGTGGACCAGGCCACGTCGCGCAGCGCCGCGGACCGCTTGTCCAGGTCGATGCCCGTCGCCTTCTTGATGTTGGCCGCGCCGGGGTCGTAGTGCGTGGCCTTGATGTAGTCGTGCTGCGCCTTGTCGAAGCCCTTCGGGTCCTTCGCCGCCAGCTGCTTCCACGCGGAGGAGAACTCCGCGGAGCCCGGCTTGCTGCCCGACAGCGCCTTGTAGAAGTCCGGGTTCGTCTTCTTCAGCGAGTTGACGAAGGACTGCGCGGACCCGTTCGCGGACGCGAACTGGTAGGAGCCGTAGGACACGCCGCCCTTGTCGCCCTTGCCCGTGGACACGGTGCCGGGGCCGCGCGCCTCGTACTTGCGGCTCAGCCCGCCCAGCTCCCCGCCGGCCGTGCTGGTGGAGGACGTCGTCGTGGAGGGCGTCGTCGCCTTCGCGCCGTCGGTGGACTGCGTGAAGCTGTCGCCCGACGTCTTCGTCCCCGCGCTCGACTTGGTGCCCTTCGTCTCGAAGCCGTCCTTCACCTTGAGCTGCTGGCCCACCAGGATCTTGTTCGGATCCTTGATGTTGTTCGCCTTGGCCAGATCCGCGACAGAGGTGTTGTAGCGCTTCGCGATCTCCGAAAGCGTGTCGCCAGAACGGACGCGGATGTTGGAGACGGTCATGGGGAGCCCCCTCGTGTCAGGCCGCGAACACAGGCGCCGCGGACGTGCTTGGATTGCCGTGATTATCGAAAGGCAATGCGATCAGTTTCGCATCCCCAGTCACAATCGTGTCAAACCAGTGATTCCGGCAACTTCAGTTTCAGCGGATCGATCCGCCGTGACTGAAGAACCCGCTCAGGAGGCCCAACCGGATGTCCAGGATCCAACCGGATTTCAAAAGTGTGGCAATACTGTTTGCCATTTGTGTCACGGGCGCAGTCCCAGACGCCTCGGCCCAGGGGCCTGAAGGACTCACCGGGGTCTATTCGAACAAGCAGGGACGCCTGGCCATCGTCGAGGGGAGCAACGAGACGCTCGTGCACTTCTCGGGGTCGTTCCCGCAGGGCAACAGCGCGGGCACCTGCGATTGCGCGTGGGTCGTCCAGAAGAAGACGGCCACGGCCTGGACCCTGGGCCAGGCGGACGACCCGGAGCCCTGGACGCTGCGCGTCAATCCCAAGCAGTTCGTCCTGGAGTCAGGCCCGACGCCTCAGTGTTGCGGCGCGGGCTACCCGGGCAAGGACACGTTCGCCCGGAGCACGTCCAAGCCGCTGGGCATCTGCAAGGTGAAGGCGTCCAAGGCGGGCTTCCACGCGTCGGACGCGGCCAACACCGCGCGCAAGGCGTTCGTGGTGTCCGGCGACGCGGTGGAGGCGTACGTCGACCCGGTGGAGCCGGACTTCCTCGCCGCGCGCTTCCAGGGCCCGCAGAAGGCCACGGCGGGGCTGCTCAAGCGCGAGGACCTGGACTGCTCGGCGGAATCAGCGCCCACGGCCGCCAAGGCGCCGGTGGCCGCGGACAAGCTCCAGCCTTTCGCGGGGACGTGGGTGGAGCTGACACGCCAGGGAAAGGGCTTCGTCGTCCTCAAGCCCTGTTCGGCCGCGACGCGCAGCTTTACCGTCAAGCCCGCGACGGGCGAGGTGGAGGTGCAGTTGGGTCAGGAGGCCACGACGCTCAAGGTGACGTCCGTGGAGCCCGGAAAGGGCACCGGGGCCTGGGTGCTGGGGCTCACGGCGTCGGACGGCAAGCCGGAGGCGCTCCAGTGGAAGACGGCCGACGCCGCGAAGGGCACCGTGACCGTCACCAGCCCGGACCTCTTCTCCCAGAGCCACGACTACGTGCGCCAGGAGAAGAAGTCCGGCTTCCCGTCCAAGCAGGAGACGGGGTGCGACGAGTACGAGCGCTAACGCGCCCGTGAACGCCGCCGGGCGCGGAGAACCCCGCCGAGCAGCAGCGCGACGAGCGCACCGGACAAGGGGCCTCCCGCCGCCTGGCAGCCACCGTCATCGTCCGGCGTGCGCGGATCATCGATGGGCTCCACGGGCCTGCCAGCGTCGACGGTGCCCGCGTCCATGCCGGCATCGGACGTCCCGGCATCGGCGGTCCCGGCGTCCGTGCCCGCATCCTGGGCATCGAGAGGCGCGCAGGACGCGGCCTGACCGGTGGCCGCGATGCACAGCCGGCCATAGCGCCCCAGCCCTTCGTTCCGCCCGTCCACGACCGCGACCACCACGCGCGTGGCGTCGCCGGAGGCCACCTGGGCGCGCAGGGCTTCAGGCCCGTCCGCGGTCACCACTCGAAGCACGGCGTCGTCCGTGACGGCCGCGAGGACCAGGTGCAGCGCGGCCGGGTCGGTGCCCGGCTCGGGCTCGAACGAGGCCCCCACGAAGGACGCGCCGCCGGGGACCTCGAAGAGCCGCGAGGCCGCCGCGGCGACGCGCACGCGGTCCTGCGTGTGGGGCAGCGCCACCGCCGGCGCCGACACCGGCGCATAGCCCTCCCCTCGCGCGTAGCCGAACCCTGGCGTCGCGCGCGGGCCGGTGCCCAGGTTCCACGTGGCGAACAAGGTGAAGGCCGCGTCGAAGCTGGAGGCGAAGTCGCGGCGCAGGCAGGTGTCCAGCAGCACCGGCCAGCGGGCCTCGGGCTGCCGCACGGACTCCTCCAGGAGCGCGACGAGCGCACCGTCTCCGTAGTGCTCGCCGAGGAACTGGAAGAAGAGCCCCGCGCCGTAGGTGAAGCTCACGCCCGGCCCTGCCGGGTCCAGCGTCAGGGTGCTGTCCGGGCTGATCATGTAGCCGCGGGTGAAGTTCTCCAGGTCATCGAGCGCGGGCTCGAAGCGCTCGGTGGCCCAGACGGCGGTGCCTTCCGAGGCGATGCCGCCCAGGCCGGGCCGGTAGGCGGCCTGGACCGCGTGGAAGAACTCGTGGCTGGAGAGGATCTCCACGGCCTCGGAGTCGGACGGGTAGCTGTAGCCCGCGAAGTCGTTCTCCTGAAGCATGAAGCCCGTGCAGCGCGTGGTGCCGTCCAGGCAGGTCTCCTGGCGGAAGGCGCCGTCACCAATCCCCGCGAAGTCCACCAGGTACACGTCGAAGCGGCCATCGCCGCCGTCGTCCCCGGCCGGATTCGTGTCGTCGGGCGGCAGACGGAAGCCCAGGCCCGCGTAGAACGTCGCCACGCGTTCGTAGGTGCGCCCGACGAGCTCCACGAAGTCGGGCACGCCGCTGCCATCCGCGTCCGCCGCGGGCACGGCGTGCTTGCCCTGACGGGTGAAGTGGATGCGGAAGCGCCCGCCCGGCGACAGCGCGGACTCCACCGTGTCCTCGGGCAGGTAGCGCGGCTCGGGCGAGGTGGGCGAGGTGGGCCGGCTGGATTCGGCGGCCAACCCTGCCACGGCCTCCCGCTCGTGCGGGAGGCCGCGCGGGGTCCCCGCGCCAGTCAGCAGCAGCAGCAGCGTGGGAACCCCGAGCGTCATCACGGCAGGTAGGCCCACCGCAGGCGGATCGACCCCGCGCTGGTCGACGAGCTCACCGAGCCCGTCGTGTCGCACTGCGCCTGCACCGTGGGCTCGTAGTACGCCTTGACCTGCAGCTTCGCGTGACGGCCGTCCGCCAACTGGAGGATGTAGACCTTGTTCGTCATCTGGAGGCAGCTGGCGTAGGTCCAGAACGAGAGGGTCTGGGTCGCCGGGCTGCCCAGGCCATACTCGTCCCCGCTGAACGTGCAGGTGTCGGGGGTGTAGTAGTTCTCCGTCTTGAACTGCGCATCCACGGGCACGGACGTCACCGATTCGAACGTCGTGCCGTCCGGCGTCTGCGCCACCGCCACGCACGACGGGCCGGAGACGCCGCTGTTGAAGCGGACGACGTACCGGCGCACCGCGACGTCCCACGCCGTCGAGCTCAGCGCGGCCTGGTCATCGATGGCCACCTTCTGGAGCCCCGTCGCCGTGAAGCGCGCGTAGGTGTACGACTCCGGCACGCTCGTGCCACCCGCGCGGCCGTCCAGGAACGTGAGGAACTCGCCCTGCGTCGTGCCCTCCTCGGTCACGCCACCGCTGGCGACGACGGTGCGGAGCCTGAGCCGGTCGATGCTCTGCTCCGTGCAGGCCACGGTGTTGCGGCACAGCTCCGCGCCGCCGTCCGTGGGAGTGCCCGCGTCGGTCTCCGTCCCGGCGTCCGTCTGCGTGCCCGCGTCCGTCTGCGTGCCCGCGTCGGTGCCCGTCCCCGCGTCCGTCTGCGTGCCCGCGTCGGTGCCCGTCCCCGCATCCGTCTCGCCGCCGGTGCCCGCGTCGTTCTCGGGCTCCTCGGGCGGCGTCAGGGTGCGCAGCTCGCACGTGTTGTCGGCGGTGCAGACGTACGCCTTGCCCGTGGGGGCCGCGCCCAGATCGCGGCAGTCGAATGCGTCCACGCACTCGTCGCCGTTGCATCCCGGCACCACCGCGGCCAGCGCGAGGGCCGCCAGGACCCCCATGCCGTACCACCGCGCGCCGCTCTTCCGGACCACCCCTCCAGGGTTGCTCATCGTCTTCACCTTTCGATGCGGAGTCCCGCCGTCGTTCGAAAGGGACGATCTCTATTCGATAACGATTCTCATTTTCAATATCGTTCTCCCAACTTCAGGCGGAAGTGTCACCGGGCGGTTTCGGGGCGTTGTGGGCGGACAGGCGGGGCTGGCCTCCGGGGCCCAGCAGGCCCTGCATGGCGTCGAAGAGGTTCAGGTTGGAGCCGCTGGGGAGGAAGACGACCTTGTCCAGGCCTCCGACGACGGCGGCCTGGGCCTGCGCGGCCACGGCCTTCACGAAGTTCTCCCCGCCTCCCAGGGACTCCACGCGCTGGCGGAACTGGGTGGCCTCGACTTCCGCGAGGCGGGACTGGCGCTCCACCTCCAGGTCGTTGAGGCGCTGCTGGCGATCCAGGGCCACCTGGGTGGTGAGCCGTTCGCGCTCCAGCTCCGCCTCGGAGCGGATGCGCGAGGCGCGGGCGTCGGACTCGGCGCGGGCCAGGGCCTCCTCGCTCTCCACGCGGGCGCGCTCCAGCTGGGCCTCCGCCTCCACCTTGGCGCGGCTGAGCGTCTCCAGCTGGTGGTTGCGGTTCTGCAGTTCGATGAGGGACTGGCGCTCCGCCTCCGACTTGCGGTGGCTGGCGATGTCCGCGAGCTGCTTCTCCTCCTCGCTGCGGATGCGCTTCAGCTCCGCGGCGGCCTGGGCCTCCTGGCGCGAGGCGTCCAGTTGGATCTGGATGTTGGTGTCGATGGCCTCGCGCAGCTTCAGGGCCGTCTTCTCGTCGACGGGGGCGATGTCCTTGATGTCGATGTCGATGATGCGCAGCTGGTTCTCGGAGAAGAGGCGGTCCTTGCGCGCGCGGCCCGCGTCGTCCATGCCGAAGATGGTGCGGCGGATGAGCACGCTGGCGTTCTTGTGGAAGGTCTCGAACTCGTTCTCCGCGGCGACCTGGCGGATGCGCGACGCGAGGTTCTCACACACGTACCCGATGAAGTCGTTCACCCGGAAGATGGCCTTGTCCTTCTCCGGGTCGCCCTGCACGTCGAACTGCCACTTGTAGGAGAGCTTGATGCGCAGCCGCGCGTGGTCGCGCGTGGCCACCTCGAACAGGTCCGTGGCGAAGTCCGGGCCCAGCCGCAGCATCAGCACCTTGAGCTGCCGCGGGCGCTTGGGCGTGCTGCCGGACAAATCCAGGACAGTGACGTCCTCGTATGGGCGCAGCATCACCTTCGCGGGGCCGAACTCCACGCGCGCGTGATTGGTTTCGAAGTCGTTGATGAGGACCGCCGTGTTGTCCTCGATGCGCAGCACGATGGCGCGCGTGCGGTCCCCCTTCTCCGTTGCAATCGTGGGACGCGGTGCGCGGGCGTCCTTCGCTTCCGCCGGGGGCGGCGACGGCGTGAGGCCCAGCAGGGCCTCCGCGTCCGGGGACAGGCGCTTCTCGTGCAGCTCCTGGTGCGCCTCCGGCATGAACTGGCACGGCCCCTGGACGAGCGACACCTTGCCCGAGCGCAGGTCGCGCACGTACAGGCCTTCCCCCTGCCCCAATGACAGCGCGGCAATCTCGCGGTGGATGAGGACCTTCTCGCTGGGCACGTAGGTGCGCGGGCCCCGGACGATCCACGTGTCACCGGCCTTGCGCGCGCGCGGCTCGCCACCTTCGTTCTCGGAGAGGTCGTCCAGCGCCTGGAGCTTCAGCCCCTGCAGCTCCGACAGGACGTGCTTGCGGCGCACGTCGCCTTCCAGCGCTTCGCCGGGCTCCAGGAAGAAGACGTCCGGGCCGGAGACGACCTTGCGGCGGCCTTCCTGGACGCGGCCGGTGGCGCGGTCCACCGGATTGAGGATGACGCAGTACTCGGTCTCCTTGAGGACGCGGGCCTTCTCCAGCGACACGACGGTGACGGTCTCGCCCGGCACGTAGCGTCCGGGGCCACGCACCAGCCACTCGTCACCGGCCTCGCGGCGGCGGGGCGCGTCCGGAACGCTGGCGTCCATGAAGGCGGTGAGCGCGCGCAGCCGCAGCGCCTCCGACACGCCCAGGACGTATTCCGGGACGATGTCGCCCTCCAGCTCTTCACCGGGGTACAGGGGAAACACCTTCGGGCCCACGCGGACCTCGCGGTCACCCACCGCGACGCGGGCCTGGCCGAAGTCATCCAGCGCCACCTGACCGTCCACGCGCACCACGGGGTTGCGCACCACGCACCAGCTGCCGGCGCCCACCTCCACCATCCGCTCCTTCGCGACGAGCGTCAGGTGCGCCTCCAGGGTCAGCACGCGCGGGCCCACCTCCATCAGCACGACACCCCGGTTGGCGTCCTCGATGTATGCGTACTCGCGGTTCTTCAGGGAGATGCGCTGGATGGCTTCGGTGTTGGGGACGGACGGCATGGGACACCTGCTCGGGCGGGAGGGATTGGCCGCGAGTCATTGCGAGCCCCGTGCCTCTCCGTTCCGCCCTGGAGCGGCCGTGCACCGCGCCGGACTGGCGCGGACACTCGCTCCATTCCGGCGCGGACGGTGTTCCAAACTGGAGCGCCTGTTGCGAGGATGGGGCCATGCGTTTCCGGACGGGCAGCGCCCTCTTGCTTCTGCTCGTTTTCTCGGCCTGCGCCACGACGGAGCCCCTCCCCAAAAAGCCAGCGGCCCGCGGCACGCGGATTTCCAACCTCCAGCGAGCGGCGGAACTCCCATGGAGGGACGGTGGGCGGTGCGTTGTCCGCGAAGCGTCCCAGCCTTGGCCCGTCCTGGTGGAGCGGTGCTATCAGGCGCTCGACCATGACCGGCTCGAGTTCCACGACACCGAGGGAAGATGTGCGGTCGCCTCCGCTGGTGCCGCTGCCGTGGGCGTCGGGTTCTGCGTGCTGGCGGCTCCTGAGATCGTGGTGGGAGCCGTCATCGTCGTGGGCGTGGTGGTGGTCGCCGTCGCCATCCAGGAAGAATGGGACGCATATGAACTCCGCCACCTCTACCCCGAGGAGGCAGGGGCCGCACGAGGAACGAAGGTCGCGTCCCGAGAAGCTGGAGCGAAGCCAAAGCCCAAGCTGGAACCGGAGCCAGCGGGCCAGGGCAGGCAGCCCCCGGTACCACCCGCGCCCGTGGATCGGACGGGCCGCGCCAGCTGCGAGCCTGTTCCCGTGCCTCACGCGGGTAAGGATCGCCTGCATAACGAGTGCGCCGACAAGTTCCCACCCAACCGTCATCCCGGGATGGACGTGCTCGTGGGCGGTGTGCTCTTCGATGCGTTGCAAGTCGGCGTACGCAAACTGTGGGAGATCAAGACCCATCAATTCGATTCGTACAATGACTTCATCCAGGACAGGGAGATTGAGAAGGAATTGATACAAATAGACAGGGAGCGAAGAGTCGCGGATGCCTGTGGATATGGCTTCATCATTGGGGTGAGCACCGGGGCGCACAAAGCGGCGCTGGAGGCAGTTGATCCCACGCTCATTATCGTCGTCACAGGGTGTCAACGATGACTACGCAAAAAAGACTCACTCTCATTGTCTACGCGCCTGCCCTCACGGTTGACGACAGCCGTACGGTCGCCATCGTCCATGGGATGGAAAAGGCATTCCCCGGCTTACGAATGGAGTGGGAAGTAGGCGAAGGCGGGCGCCTTATTGCATTGCCACAGCGCGACGCATGGCTTGTAGCGAATATTGAGGACGGAGGATTCCCTCTCATATGCAATGGGGACGAGAGTTATCCCGTGACGGTCAATGGGAGGGACAGGTCCGGACTTTTCAGTCCCGGCGGTCAGTCCCAGTTTGAAGTTCATGCCAAGCTGCCACTGGACGAACCCGTGGTCGCGGCAGCGGCGGCTCTGCTTGAGGCCATGGCGGAGGGGGCACGTTCGTTCTGGGGGCACGCGTCACCGTATGGTTACGGCTCGGAGGTCGCGCAGCAGTTCCGCCGCTCGCCGGACGGACCCGAGCGTTCACCCCGTGGGCTTCCCATGCTCAACCTTCCTGAGAAAAGCCCCAGGGTTGAGACTCCCTATTTCCTTGGGTGGCTGAACTATTGGTCCGCGGCTGCCGCGGAGGTCATCGGGTTTCCGGATCCTGCTCGCGATACCGAACTGTTCACGCGAGCACGTCGCACTCCGTCAGGCGGGTGGGTCGTGCAGCTCACGGATGCCCCCCTCGACTACGACAACCCCGCCCACCTGGATGCGCTCAAGCGGACCTACGAGCGCTTTCCGGAGATCGGCGGCCGCGCGGCACGTTGAATGCTCAGCTCCGAATGAGCCTCCGAGTCCAACTTGATGAGCAGGCGTAGAGGACCTTCACGATGGCTTTCACACCGCTCAATGCTCTCAACGCCTTCATCGCCGTAGCACGGAAGCGGAGCTTCGCCGTGGCCGCACGGGAGCTCGGCGTGTCGACGTCCGCGCTCAGCCAGTCGGTCCGCCAGCTTGAGGAGCGCCTGGAGACACCACTGCTGACACGCACGTCGCGCAGCGTCGCCCTCACGGAGGCGGGCCAGCGGCTCCTTGACCATGCAGGGCCCGCGGTGGAACAGGCGCTGGAGGCCCTGCAGACGGTGAAGGCCAGGCGTGGCGAGGTGACCGGACGTGTTCGCCTCACCGTTCCGACGGCCGCGAGCTCGCTGGTGCTCGATCGGTTGATCCCCCGGTTCGTCGAACGACACCCGAAGGTCGAACTGGAGGTGAGCGTCGACAATCGACTCGTCGACCCTGTCGCCGAAGGGTTCGACGCTGGCATCCGGCTCGTCGAGGCGATCCACCGGGACATGGTGCACATCCGGCTCACGGGCCCTTGTCGCGTCGTCGTCGCCGGCGCGCCTTCGTACCTCGATAAACGAGGTACCCCGCAGAAGCCCGCCGATCTGCTCCACCACGACTGCCTTGTGTTTCGCCTGGGACCCGGCGACGCGCTCTGGGCGTGGGAGCTTGAACGCGGGAAGAAGACGGTCCGCATTCCCGTGCGTGGACCGGTCGTGCTCAGCGACAACGAACTGCGCCGCACGCTCGCCATCGCGGGTGTCGGCTTGACCTACGGTCTTGAGCCGACGATGTCCGAGGATCTCCGCAGCGGCCGCCTGCGGGTGGTACTGCCCCAGTACGCCCCGACGGTGCCGGGCCTGTTCCTCTACTTCCCCAACCGCGCTCAGGTCTCTCCCGCGCTGCGCGCCTTCGTGACGGTCGCCCGGGAACTCGCCAGCAGTCGTTAAGCTTTCCTAAAGCCTCCGTCCCGGATCTGGCGGTTTCGCGGTGGTTCCGTCGCGCGTATATCTTCGCGCATGACAACGACGAGGATGAAGCAGCAGCGGCGTCTGGGCGCGAGAGGGCCTGAAGTCTCGGCTCCATGGGAATGAGCCACGCCCTCGCGGCGAGGTCCTTCGCATCGACCAGGTGAACGAGGCCTTCGAACGGCTCGCGCGAGCAGACGTCCGGTACCGCTTCGTCATCGACATGGCCTCGCTGCCGAGACCGTAAGGGCGTCGCCGCAGCGAATCGCGAGCAATGCTGGACACCCATTCAAGGACTACAACATGGCGAACAAGAACGTACTGGTTGTGATTGGCGTCGGAGGGATCGGGCAAGCGATTGCCCGCCGGCAGGGCGCGGGCAAGGCGGTGCTGCTCGCGGACTTCGACGAGCAGACACTGGACGCCGCTGCCAAGGGGCTGGAGGCGACGGGCTACGCGGTCACGGTCAGGCGTGTGGACGTGACATCGCGCGCGTCCATCCACGAGGTCGTGAAGGAGGCCAGCGCGATTGGAGCAGTGACCGAGGTCGTCCACACGGCGGGCGTGTCTCCGAACATGGCGCCGCCCGACAAGATCCTCGCGGTCGACCTGCTCGGTACCGCACTCGTGCTCGAGGAGTTCGGGAACATTGTCGCCCCAGGTGGGTCGGGTGTCGTGATCTCGAGCATGGCCGGGTACATGCTTCCGCCCCTGCCGCCAGAGGTCGACCTGGCGCTCGCGAACACGCCCGCCGACGAACTGTTGAAACTTCCGTCACTCCAGCCGTCGGCCGTCCCGGATTCGGGCAGCGCGTACGCCATCTCGAAGCGCGCCAACCACCTCCGCATCCAGGCCGAGTGCCTGCGTTGGGCTGAACGCGGCGCACGGTTGAACTCGATCAGCCCGGGCATCATTCTCACTCCGTTGGCGCAGAAGGAGATGTCCTCACCGAGCGGTGCGGGTTACCGCGCGATGATCGCGGCATCGGCGGCCAGGCGAGTGGGTACCCCCGAGGAGGTCGCGTCCGCCGCCGCGTACCTGCTCGGCCCCGATGCCGGCTTCGTGACGGGGAGCGATCTCCTCATCGATGGCGGCGTCATTCCGGCCATTCGGATGGGCCGCCTGAACGTGAGGGTCGAAGCATGACGACGAAAGCGATTGTGCCGGACACCGTGCTGAACAACGGCGTGAAGATGCCGCTCCTCGGCTTCGGCGTCTATCAGGTGCGCGATCTCGCGGAGTGCGAGCGCAGCGTGGAAGAAGCACTCCGTGTCGGCTACCGCCTCATCGACACGGCCGCCGCGTACCAGAACGAGGAAGCGGTCGGGAACGCGATCCGGCGCAGTGGTGTCCCGCGCGACGAGATCTTCGTCACGACGAAGCTCTGGATCGAAGACGCAGGCTACGAGAAGACCCAGAAGGCCTTCGAACGAGCGCTGCGGCGCCTTCAGCTCGACGTCATCGACCTGTACCTCATCCACCAGCCCTACGGCGACGTGCACGGGTCCTGGCGCGCGATGCAGGAGCTGCAGCGCGCGGGGCGTGCCCGCGCGATTGGCGTCAGCAACTTCCACCCCGACCGTGTGATGGACCTCATCGTCCACAACGAGATCGCGCCGGCCGTGAACCAGATCGAGACGCACCCGTTCTGCCAGCAGCTCGAGACGCAGAAGTTCCTGCGCGACAACGGTGTGCAGATCGAGTCGTGGGGCCCCTTCGCGGAGGGGAAGCACGACATCTTCCAGAACGCGCTCTTGCGCTCCATTGGCGCCAGGCACGGGAAGACCGTGGCGCAGGTCATCCTGCGGTGGCTCCTTCAACGCGGCGTTGTCGCGATTCCGAAGTCTGTCCGCCGGGAACGGATCGCCGAGAACTTCGCGGTGTTCGACTTCGAGCTGAGCGCCGATGACATGGTGGAGATCGCCACGCTCGACACGAACACGAGCAGCTTCTTCGACCATCGCGATCCGGTGATGGTCAAGAGGCTCAGTGAAGTGAAGGGCATCAGTTGAGCGAGCGAAGCATGGTCAATGTGCTCATCCTGGGCGCCAACGGACAACTCGCGCGCAACACGACGCGTGTCTTCTTGCGCGACACTGACGCGAAGCTGACGCTCTATCTGCGCCGCGCGAGCCGCTTGCGGAACCCCGACCCCGGCCGCGTCCGCATCGTCGAGGGCGACGTGCTTGAGCGCGCGGCCCTCGAAGCCGCCATGAAAGGTCAGGACGTCGTGTACGCGAACCTGGCCGGCGCGATGAAGGCGCAGGCCGAGTTCATCGTGTCCGCGATGCGCGCATCGAACGTGCGGCGCCTCATCTTCATCAGCTCGATGGGCATCTACGGCGAGGTTCCGGGGGAGCGGTATCAAAGCGTACTCGACCCTTATCGCGACTCGGCGGCAGTCATCGAGGCCTCGGACCTCGACTACACCCTTCTGCGCCCCGGATGGTTCACGCACGATCGCGAGGTCCGATACGAACTCACGCAGAAGGGCGAGCCATTCAAGGGGCATGACGTCTCGCTCGACAGTCTTTCGGACCTCATCGTGAAGCTGGCGACCACGCAAGGCATGGAGAGTCGCAAGAGCCTCGGCGTGAGCCGAGGTTGAAGGCCCCAAGAAACCCGGCCGCGCCAGCCCGGTGCACAGCGCACCAGACTGGCACGGCCGGCGGGCCGCTACCGCGCCTCGAACATGTCAGCGGTCCACTCGTCGGCGCTCAGCCCCGCGCTGAAGCCGTAGGCCGCCGAGACCAGGTCGTAGCCATAGTCCGCGAAGATGCGGTGGCTGTAGCTGGTCGGGTGGAGCTCATCCCAGAACAGGTACTTGTCCGGGTTGACGTTCTTGCCCTTGCAGGTGCCGGTGACGTTCGTCAGGCCATACGCGGACGGTGACGCGATGATGGCGTTGAACTGGTTGAAGGCATTCATCCCGATGAACTTCACGGCCGGGAAGTCCGTGCGCAGCTTCGTCAGCGCCGCCGACCAGCGCGAGTTGAACTCGGTGGTGGGCGGCGAGAGCACGGTCGAACCCAGCCCGAACGGAATGGCCAGGGCCACGGGCGTCTTGTGCAGCGGCGGCATGTTCACCCAGAGGACATACTTCGCGCCGGCGGCCACCAGCTTGCGGATCTGCCCGTCGATGTTGGACGCGGCCTTCGTGGCGGAGGCCTTGATGGCCGCGGAGTCGAACGGGTTCGCCTGGGCCTTGTGGTTGATGTCATTGCCACCGCCCCAAAGGACGTAGAGCGCCGTGGGGGACGCCACGGGGTGGGCCTGCAGGTAGGCGTTCACCTGGCCCGTCATGTCGCTGGTCTCGGAACCACCCTGGGCGTAGTTCGTCCCGCCCTCGTCGGAGGCCACGAGCGTCAGGCCCAACTGCTCCGCGAGCTGCTCCACCCACGGCCCGGAGATCTGGCTGGAGGGGTACGTGTTCGGCCCGCTGGTGGCGGTGCTGTACGTGCCGTTGTCACTCAGGCTGTCGCCAAACGCGATGACGCTGCTCTGCGCGCCCGCGTGCAGCGGCACCAGGGCCACGAGCGCCGCCGCCAGTCCCAGGAGTGAGGACTTCACGGGAGCACGCCCCCTGCCTCAACGGCCCACGCGTCCGCGGTCCACTCGTCGGCGGTGAACCCCGCGCTGAAGCCAAAGGCCGCCGAGACGAGGTCGTAGCCGTAGTCCGCGAAGATGCCGTGGGCGTAGCTCGTGGGGTGGATGTCGTCCCAGAACAGGTACTTGTCCGGGTTGACCGCCTTGCCCTTGCTCGTGCCGGTGACGTTCGTCAGGCCGTACGCGGACGGCGACGCGATGATGGCGTTGAACTGGTTGTAGGCGTTCATCCCGATGAACTTCACCGTCGGGAAGTCCGTGCGCAGCTTCGTCAGCGCCGCCGTCCAGCGGGTGTTGAACTCGGCGGTGGGCGGCGCGAGCACCGTGTTGCCCAGACCGAACGGCACGCTCAGCGCCGCGGGCGTCTTGTTCAAGGGCGGCATGTTCACCCACAGGACGCGCTTCGCGCCCGCGGCCACCAGCTTGCGGATCTGCCCGTCGATGTTGGACACCGCCGTCGTGGCCGCCGCCTTGATGGCCGCCGAGTCCAACGGGTTCGCCTGCGCCTTGTAGTTGATGTCATTGCCGCCGCCCCAGAGCACATAGAGCGCGGTGGAGGACGCCACGGGGTGGGCGGACAGGTAGCTGTTCACCTGCGACGTCATGCCGCTGGTGACGGCGCCGCCGCGCGCGTAGTTCGTGCCGCCGTTGTCGGAGGCCGTCAGCGGCAGGCCCAGCTGCGTGGCCAGCTGCTTCACCCAGGTGCCGGAGATCTGGCTGGAGGGGTTCGTCGTCGGACCGCTGGTGGCGGTGCCGTTGTTGCCGTTGTCACTGAGGCTGTCACCGAACGCGACGATGGCGCTCTGCGCGTTCGCGTGCAGCGGGAGCAGCACGGCCACCAGGGCCGCGAACAACAGGGAGGCTGACTTCATGGTGGGAGACTCCGAGGGGGGAGACACACGTCGCTACGCAGCGTGTCACAGCTCTCGGAGCTTTCCCATGATTTTCTATTTTTACTTGTTTTGTCCCAGATATTTCAGCGGCCCCAGCCCCGGGCGGCACGATGCCGCGCCGGACTGGAGCGGCCCCTCGCTCCATTCCAGCGCGGGCGATGTTCCAGCCTGGAACGCATTCGAACAACCAGCGCAGCGGGGGTCTTCCGTATTCAGACCAGAAAGACACGCGGGGGGCCATGACGGCGCCCGCTCTGCCCCACAAGGCTTGAGTGGTGAAGCTGGTTCAAGAAATCCAGCAACACAAACCGCTGCGATATCGACTTGCACGACCATGAAAACCCCTGAGAGACCTCATCGGAACCCGATGACCTTCATTGCAATGGTCATCGCTTTGATTTCCAGCCTCCCCAGCCCCGCGCATGCGCAGTCGTTCTGCTATTCGAACAGCGGCTCCACTTGCTACTACGTTTGTGGTCCATCGAAGCCGACTGCCCCCTACGGCACGATTCACCAGTGCACATGCGATGGCTCCTCCATGAACCTCTCTCCCTACGGTTCAGAGATGGGACCGACATGTAACAGCATCCTCAGCACTTGCCTGACCACCGGAACAGGCGCTCCATCGAGTTGGACAACTTGCCCCCAGTGGCCGTGCCAGCCCGGCCAAGCATGCGTGACCTCGTCCGGGTGCAATGGCACTTGCGTATTCACGCCACCCTCCGGCAGTCAGAGCACCCCTCCTGTCGAATGCGTTGCGCCGCCTTCAAGCCAGGCATGTGGTAGTACGTGCTGCGGACCCGATCAAATCTGCTCCAATGAGACCTGCAAGCCGCGCTGTGGAGGCGCCCCGTATGACCCGGCAACCCAGTGCTGTGAAAGCCAGGAGGTCTTGTCAAAGCTCCAGATAGCGGATCTGTCCAAGTGTCCCCATCGCACTGCCAGGCCCGGCTGGGATCCCAATGATCCCAGCAACCTCAATGCCTGTGGCCCATCAGGGTCGAAACTCCCGGTTCCCGACTCCTACGGAGCGGCTGACTTCCGACCCGGCTGCAACGCGCACGACGCCTGCTACGGGACCTGCAACAACAACAAGCTCATTTGTGACACAGGCATGCACAGCGCACTGGAGGCGTCCTGCAAGAGTGCCTACAGCAACTCCTCCATGGCCATTCAGAGGTCCCGCTGCTTGAAGGTCGCCGCTGTCTACGCTGTCTCGGTGATAGCTGGAGGGGGTACCGCGTACGACAACGCCCAGAAGGCAGCGTGCATTTGTTGTCCCTGACCCTGGCTGCAGCTACGAAGAGAACCTGAAACTGGGCAAACGACAATGAAAAACACTGCCAGGACATATGTGGGTTTACTGCTTGCGGTTGCTTTCTCAGCGGCATGTTCCGACCGCCCAGCAGAGCCCTCCGCACCTCCTCCGGGCGCGGCATCACGTGCAGCGCTCCTACAGGACTTGTCGGGGACATGGGTCGGCACCCTCTCAATGAGTGGCGCACAGTCCACGGACGTCCGCTTCGAAATCACGGACAACAATGGCCAGCTTTCAGGAGTGGCTTTCGACAAAGAGCCCAGCAGCTCTCAGTTCATCAGGACAGGGACGTTGTCGGGAACCCGCACCGGGAACACGGCTCAGTGGACAAGTGACGGTGACTCCGTTTCCGGTACGCTGAGTGGCAGTTCGTTCGCGGGGACCTTCACCATCGCCAACGATGGGTTTGGGCAGTCATTGACAGCGCAGGTGAGCTTGCAGAAGTCTTCGTGCGTTCCGGAATCGGATGGAGCCTTCTGTTCTCGGAATGCCTTCGCCTGCGGGACCGCGGTGTCCGCGGACAACTGTGGTGTCCGGCGAGTCGTTGCGAGCTGCGGTGTGTGTGCACCAGGGACGTCGTGCACCCAGCAGAACACGTGTCAGTGAATGGGCCTGCTTCGCTCTCAAGGAAGCCTGAACCCGAACATCTGTCCGTCCTGACTCCAGCACGGACAGATGTTCTTGCCGCTCCGCGGCTCAGCCCCGGGCGGCCCGGGCGTCGCGGCCCCGGGCGCGGGCGGCCTTGGAGAGCAGGTCGCTCCCCTTCTCCTCGCCCTTCATCCACGCCTTCATGGCGGGCACCACCTGCTTGCTCCAGGCGCGGCCGGAACGCACGGTGAGGAACTCCTGCACCAGCGCATCCACGAGCGACGAGAGCTGCTCGGTGAGCTCCAGCCGTTCGGAGAGCTGATCATCCTCTTCCTCCGTCAGGAGCGCGGGCAGCTTGGCGGCGCGGATGTCCAGGAACTCGGCATCCAGGGTGACTTCGTATTCGCGCTCGCCGTGCGACACGCGCAGGCGCGCCTGGGACACCAGCAGGCCCCGGTCCAGCGAGTGGCGGACGTTCTCCGAATACGGCGCCAGCGTGCCCTTGGCGCTCATCTCCGTGACGTCGCCGGCCACGCCGCGCAGCACCACCTTGCCCAGGAAGAGGACGACGACACCCGCCTTGTCGAACTCCACCAGGGCGTCGCCCGACTCCGAGCGCCACAAGAGCCACGTCAGGAACTCGCGCCCCAGGTAGGCCCGGCCGCGCAAGAGCTGTTCGCGCGCCTTGCCCTTTTCGACTTCGGCTTCGTCCTTCTCCTCCTCGGTGGAGGCGCCGTCCACGCCCACGTCGCCCCGGGCGAACGCCGCCTCTTCCCTCGCCTGCTCACGCTTCGCCATGGGTCGCCTCCACCGAAGCCGTCGCCGGCAGGTCCAGGCCAATGAGCTCCGCCGTGGGGCCCAGGGCCTTCTCGTCGATGCCCGCGCGCTGCGCCATGGACGCGGGCGTGATGCCAATCACCTTCACCGCCAGGGCGCCTTCCAGCGCCACGGCGATCTCATCCACCGTCTTGCGCGACGCAGCCCAGATCTGCACCTGCTGCGTCTTCAGGTTCCACGTCACGTCCAGCGTGCTGGTGCGCGGCACCGCGCGCTGACGCAACAGCTGCTTGAGCTCCGCGCGCTGCTTGTTCTTCTCCGCGCGGGCGGGCGGGCGGCCGTTCTCGTTGGCGAAGGCGGCGGACCACTTGTCCAGCTCCGACTTCATCATCGACGCGGGCACCTTGAGCGTGTCGATGCGGAAGGCGAACAGGGCGTACTCGCCATAGAAGAGGTTTCCGGTGGCGAAGTCGGAGGCCTCCGGGTTCTCCAACTCCACGAAACCGGCGGCGCGCTCCTCCTCGGAACGGCGGTCGATGGGCTCGAACGCATGGGACTTGAGTCCCTTGGTCAGCCAGCGCTTGACGTCGGACGGCGCATCCTTGGCCGGCTCGGTCCGGAAGCGCGAAAAGGTCACGGCACCACGTAGGACAGGCATGGGGCGCGGCAGGATGGGGGGCGCGTGGCGCCGCGTCAAGGCACTCGGCGTGGCTGGACGGCGAGGGCCCGGGAATAGCCCGCGGGCAGGACCGTTTGCCCGTGCGCCGTCCAGCCGTGCACGTCTCCGCCCCACCCCGCTGGCGGGAATCCATGACACTCCCAGGCACGCGACATACGGTGGCCGCCGCCATGCGCCGCGCCCTCCCTGCCGCCAGCGTCGTTGCCCTTTTCCTGTCCGCCTGCACCCACGCGCCCGCCACGCCGGAAGGCGCCCCGCGCGACACCCTGCCCGGGGTGACGAAGGCCCTGCTGGAGACCCTGGAGGCGGACGGCGCGCTCACGGGCGCGTACGTGGTGGACGCGCGCACCGGCGAGCCCCTCTTCACCCACCGCGAGAACGTGCGGCTGTTGCCCGCGTCCACGATGAAGGTGGTGTCCACCTCCGCCGCGCTGTCCGCGCTGGGGGCGGACTTCCGCTTCGTGACGCCGGTGTTCCTGGAGGGCTCGCAGGCGGGAGGCCTGTTCCTGGGCGACGTGGTGGCGCAGGCGTCCGGGGACCCGTCGCTGGGTTCGTGGCGCTTCCCGGAGACGGCGCTCGCGTGCGACCGCATCGCGGAGGCCTTCCAGGCGCGCGGCATCCACCAGTGGCGCGGCAACGTGCGCATCTCCGGCACGGACGGCATGGACGGCGGCATGGGCCCCGGCTGGGCCTGGGACGACGCGGCCTATGCCTACAGCGCGGCGCCCACGCCCTTCGTCTTCCGCGAGAACGTGGTGGACCTGGCGCTGGCGCGCGCCCCGGGCTCCACCTGCGCGGACGCGCCCTCCGTCCAGTGGACGCCCACCTTCGCCACCCTGTCCGCGGTGGTGAACGTGGACGTCAACGCCGAGCGCTCGAACCTGGCCTGCGTGCGTGGCGGCGGCGGCGTGCGCTGCACGTGGCGCTCGCCCACCGGTGGACCGTGCCCCCAGTCCGCCGCGGTGAAGCTGTCCGTGGACGCGCCGGAGGCACTCTTCGCCGCGTGCGTGGACGACGCGCTGGCGCGGCACGGGGTGACGCGGCTGCCCCTCTCACTGGAGGCCCCCACTCCGCCCATGCCACCCGTGCCGGTACCACTGGTGGAACTGACCAGCCCGCCCCTGTCGGAGCTGGTGCGCGCGACGAACAAGGAGAGCCTCAACCTGTACGCGGAGCGGCTGGGCATGCGCTTCGCGCGCGAGCGCACCGGCCAGGAAGGCTACGTCGCGCTGCGCACGGCCCTGGTCGCGGAGCTGGCGCGCCGGGGAGTGCCCACCAAGGACCTGCGTCCCGTGGATGGCAGCGGCCTGTCCCGCTACAACCTGGCCTCGCCCCGGGGCATGGCGCGGGTGCTGCTCACCAGCATCCAGGAGCCCTACGGCGCCGCGCTGGTGGACAGCCTGCCGGTGCTGGGCGTGGACGGAACGTTGGCGGGCCGCAAGACGACGCAGTCCACCGCGGGCCGCATCCGCGCGAAGACGGGAACGCTCACGGGCCAGAAGTGCTTCGTGGGCGTGGCCGAACGGCCGAACGACCTGGAGCACCCGCGCGTGGTGTTCGCGCTGATGCTCGGCAACATGGACGAGGGCACGAAGCCCAACGCCAACGAGACCTTCGACACCTTCTCCACCGCCCTGGTGGAGTTGCCCCTGCGATGAGCGTCCCGTAGGGGTCCACCCGCATGCGAGGTGAACCATGAAGTCCCGTATCGCAGTGACGACCGCCGCGCTGCTGTTGCCACTCGTGGCCGGAGCCGCGGGCAAGGCGCCCGCGAAGCCCGCCGCCGCGGAGAAGCAGCCCGTGGAGACCACCTACCACGGCACCACCGTGGCGGATCCGTACCAGTGGATGGAGTCCGCGACGGATCCGAAGGTGCAGCAGTGGACCGACTCGCAGAACGCCTACACGCGCACGTACCTGGACAAGCTCCCGGGCCGCGAGCCCCTGCGCCAGCGCATCACGGAGCTCTTGTCCTGGAAGTCGCCCGCCTACGGCGGCCTGGATGAACAGGGCGGCACGCTGCTGGGGCTGAAGTTCCAGCCGCCCAAGCAGCAGCCCTCGCTCATCGTGGTGGGCTCGGTGGACGACACGTCGAAGGAGCGCGTGCTGGTGGACCCCACGCAGGTGGACACCTCCGGCAAGACGACCATCGACTGGTTCCAGCTGTCGCACGACGGCAAGAAGGTCGCCGTCTCCCTGTCCAAGGGCGGCACGGAGAGCGGTGACGTGTCCGTGTGGGACGTGGCCACGGCGAAGGCGATGCCCAACGAGCTCGTGCCCCGCGTCAACGGCGGCACGGCGGGCGGCAGCCTCGCGTGGAACGCGCAGGGCACGGGCTTCTTCTACACGCGCTATCCGCGCGGCGAGGAGCGGCCGCCCGTGGACCGCGAGGTGTACCAGCAGGTGTACTTCCACACGCTGGGCACGCCCACGGAGAAGGACACGTACGCGCTGGGCAAGGACTTCCCGCGCATCGCGATGACGGACCTGGAGTCCAGCGACGACGGCCAGTACACCGTCGCGCGCGTGGCCAACGGCGACGGCGGCGAGTTCGACATCTACCTGCACGGCCCCAAGGGCACGTGGACGCAGGTGGCGAAGTACGCGGACAAGGTGGTGTCGGCGCGCTTCGGCGGGGACGGCGCGGCGTACCTGCTCAGCCGCAAGGACGCGCCCAAGGGCAAGGTGCTGCGCCTGCCGCTGGCCACGCCCACCCTGGACAAGGCGACCGTGGTCGTCCCCGAGGGCGAGGCGACGGTGCAGGCCGTGGTGCCGACGAAGAGCCGCCTGTACCTGATGGAGCAGCTGGGCGGTCCGTCGCAGCTGCGCATGGTGGACCTGACGGGCAAGGCGCTGGGGCTGGTGCCCACGCTGCCGGTGTCGTTCGTGGGTGGCGTGGTGCGCCAGGGCGCGGACGACGTGCTCTTCGCCAGCGGCAGCTTCACCCAGCCAGCCGCGTGGTTCCGCTACACGGCGGCGGACAACAAGGTGACGAAGACGGCGCTGGCGCGCACGGCGCCCATCGACATGAGCGACGTGGAGGTGGTGCGCACGGAGGCCACGTCGAAGGACGGCACCAAGGTGCCGCTCACCATCCTGAAGAAGAAGGGCACGAAGCTGAACGGGAACAACCCCACGTGGCTCACCGGCTACGGCGGCTTCAACGTGTCCATCAACCCGGGCTACAGCCCGCTGACGGGCATGTGGCTGGAGCAGGGCGGCGTGTTCGCGGTGGCGAACCTGCGCGGCGGTTCGGAGTTCGGCGAGGAGTGGCACAAGGCCGGCTCGCTCACGAACAAGCAGAACGTGTTCGATGACTTCTATGCGTGCGCGAAGCTGCTGGTGGACCAGAAGTACACGCAGCCGAAGAAGCTGGCCATCCAGGGCGGCAGCAACGGCGGCCTGCTGATGGGCGCGGCCGTGACGCAGCACCCGGAGCAGTACGGCACCGTCGTGGCGCGCGTGGGCATCTACGACATGCTGCGCACGGAGCTGACGCCCAACGGCCAGTTCAACGTGACCGAGTACGGCTCCGTGAAGGACCCGGAGCAGTTCAAGGCGCTGTATGGCTATTCGCCGGTGCACCGCGTGAAGGACGGGACGAAGTACCCGTCGGTGCTCTTCACGTCCGGCGCCAATGACCCCCGCGTGGATCCGTTCCACTCGCGCAAGATGGTGGCCCGGATGCAGGCGGCGACGGCGTCTCCCAAGCCCATCCTGCTGCGCGCCAACGCGGAGACGGGCCACGGCATGGGCACGCCGCTGTCCGCGCGCATCGAGGAGGAGGTGGACGTCTACTCCTTCGTCTTCAACGAGCTGGGCATGACGTACAAGCCCAACGCGACGAAGAAGGTCGCCGCGCCCGCGCCGCAGTAGCCGTGCTTCTGTTCACGCCCGTCTCCCGAGCCCCGAGGCCTGGAGACGGGCGTTTCTTCTTTTGAGTTTCGTGGCAGCCTGCCGCCCCATGAGCCCGCTCATCCCCTACTTCATCCTTTCGCCCCTCGTCGCGGGCGGCCTGGCCTGGTGGACGCTCACCCGCATTGGACGGAAGCGGAATGAGCGCGCGAAGGGCTCGCTGGACGCGGTGGTGACGCGGCTGAAGGGACAGAAGGTGCTGGGCGCGGTGGACCTTTTCGTCCAGGACGTGTCGTGGTCCGGGGAGACGGAGCTGTCGCCGCAGAACTGCCGCGTCCGCGTGGTGATGGGCGGCCAGGATGCCAGCGCCATTCCCCCGCGCTTCGAAGTGGAGAGCGCACCGGGAGCGCCCCGTCCTCCGGCGGAGGTGCTCGCCGCGCTGCGCGTGCTGGATGCGCAGGCGACGGAGGCCTTGAAGTCCGGCGGCTGGAGCTGGCAGCGGCCCACGGTGGCCTTCGAGCCTGCGGCGGGAAATCCCGCGACGTAGTCTGGGAGTCCGCCCGGAGGGGCCTCCAGCGTCACGCCTTCTTCAGCGACGACGGGGACCAGAGCCCGAGGGCGCTGGCGCGCCGTAGCGCAGCCCGTCGATGAGCAGGTCGACCATTCTCCGAGGGTAGCCGGGGCCGACCTCCGCGACGGGAACGCAAAGGTTCCCCACGCCCCGCAGGAGCTCGTACGCGTCGACGTCGTCGCGAACCCGCCCCGCCGCCGCAGCAGCGGCGAGCAGCGACTGGAGCGCCGGCTCGAGGTGCTGCCGGAAATACGCGGGCAGCGCCTGATACGCCGGATCCTGGGCATTGAGCGACGCGGCGAGCCCACGCTTGGTGGCGATCAGGCTCGTGAACCGATGGAGCCACCGCGTCAGCGCCTCGAACGCCTCATGCTCGCGTGCCAGCTCCTGGGCCGAGGCGGCGCAGGCGTCGATCTCGCGCCGGTACACGGCGGCGATCAGTTCGGACCGCTGTGGAAAGTGCCGGTACACCGTCGCGATGCCGACGCCCGCGCGACTCGCGATCTCGCGTACCGGCGCGTCGACCCCGGACTCGGCGAACACGGCCTTCGCCGCCTCAAGCAGTGAGTCGAGGTTGCGCTGGGCATCCGCTCTGTTGGTTTTCTTCATCGCCTTGACAAACGGAACATCGTTCCGCATATACGGGTCAGTACCGGAACAGTGTTCCGTATACCCCAGCGATTGGAAGAGAGGAAGCCATGACCGCCGCGAACCGCACGACGCAACTCGGCAGGACGGGCCCGCGGGTGTTTCCCATTGCCCTGGGTTGTATGAGCATGTCCGGAGCGTACGGACCGTCTGACGAGAGCGAGAGCATCGCGACCCTCCGCGAGGCCATCGATCGCGGCGTGACGCTGATCGATACCGCCGACTTCTACGCCAGCGGACACAACGAGCTGCTCATTCGCCGCGCGATCGAAGGCCAACGCGACAAGGTGCGGCTCTCGGTGAAGTTCGGGGCCATGCGTGGACCAGACGGCGTCCCCGTGGGTTTCGACGGGCGCCCCGCGGCGGTGAAGAACTTCGTCACGTACAGCTTGCAGCGGCTCGGCGTTGACCACATCGACGTCTACCGCCCCGCCCGGCTGGACCCCCATGTGCCGATTGAAGACACGGTGGGCGCGATCGCCGAACTGGTGAAGGGCGGCTACGTGCGGAACATCGGGCTCTCGGAGGTGGGCGCCGAGACGATCCGCCGCGCGGCGAAGGTGCACCCCTTGAGCGACCTGCAGATCGAGTACTCCCTCATCACGCGCGAGCCGGAGAAGACCCTCTTCCCCACCCTCGCCGAGCTCGGCATGAGCGCGACCCTGTACGGCGTGCTCTCCCGCGGACTGTTGACGGGAGCGAAGGTTGAAGGTGCCCGCCTGCACTACCCTCGCTTCAGTGGAGAGGCGGGCCAGCGCAACGCAGCGGCCGTCGCGCGCTTCCACGCGTACGCCGCGGAGCGTGGGATGACGCCTGCGCAGCTCTCCGTGGCGTGGGTGCTGGCGAAGCAACCGGCGTTCGTCCCTGTGGTCGGCGCGCGCACGCGCAAGCAATTGCTCGACGTGCTCGGCGCACTCGAGAAGCCCCTGTCGTCCAGCGATGTGGCCGCTGTCGAGGCGCTCCTCCCGAAGGAGGCGATTGCCGGCAGCCGCTACCCCGAACAGCAGATGAAGCTGCTCGACAGCGAGCGCTGAGCCTGAATCCAGGCGATGGCTCCACCCGGAGGGGCTGTTAGAAGGACCGCATGTCCTCGACCTTCCTCGACACCCTCGACACGCCCGCGCCCATCGTGGACCTGGACCGCGTCGAACGGAACCTCCAGCGCGTCGCGGCCTACGCCCGCGAGCACGGGCTGCGCCTTCGCCCCCATACGAAGACCCACAAGACGGTGGAGCTGGGCGCGATGCAGGTCGCGGCGGGAGCCTCCGGCGTCACGGTGGCCACCGTCCTGGAAGCCGAGGTCATGGCGTCCGTGTCCGACGACGTGCTGCTCGCGTACCCGCCGGTGGGCGCGCACAAGCTGGCGCGGCTGATGGCCCTGCCCTCGCGCGTGCGGCTCACCGTGGCGCTCGATTCCCAGGAAGTGCTGGAGGGCCTGGCGCGCGCGGCCCGGGACGCGGGACGCACCGTGGGCGTGCTGGTGGAGGTGGACCTGGGCATGCGCCGCGTGGGGCTTCGCACGCCGGAGGAAGCCGTGGCCCTGGCGCGCAAGGCCGCGTCCACGGAGGGCGTGGCCTTTCGCGGAGTGACGTTCTACGCGGGCCACATCCGCGTCCCCCAGGCGGAGCTGCCCGCCGCGATGCATGCCCAATCCGAAGCGCTGGCGACGTTCGTGGGCGCCCTGAACAGCGCGGGCCTGCCGCCGGAAGTGGTCAGCGGCGGCTCCACGCCGACCCTCTGGCAATCCCATACCGTGAAGGGCCTCACGGAGATCCGCCCCGGCCTCAACGTGCTGAACGACCACAACGCGGCGGTTATCGGCGCGTGTGATTGGACGGAGTGCGCCTATTCGGTGCTGGCCACGGTCGTGAGCACCGCCGTGCCGGGACAGGTGGTCATCGACGCGGGAGCCAAGGCGCTGGTGAAGGAGGAAGGGCTGGCACCGGGGTATGGCGTCCTGCTGGACCGGCCGGAGGTCGTTGTGAAGAACCTGTCGGAGGAGCACGGCCTGCTGGACGTGTCCGGTACGACGTGGCGCCCGCGCATCGGTGAGCGTGTGCGCGTGGTGCCCAACCATGTCTGTGTTTCCGTCCCACAGCATCCCCGGCTGTATGTCGTGCGCGGGGACACGGGCGTGGCGACGTGGGAGGTCGCCGCGCGCGGCTGGTGAGCCACGGCGTCAGACGATGCGCTGCAGCTCCTGCGTCAGCATCTCCTCCAGGTGCCGGATGTTCCGGTAGACGAGGCACCGGTAGCTGGACACATCGAAGCGCAGCTCCCGCACGTCCCGCACCAGCATCAGGGTGGGCTT
The DNA here is from genome assembly GCF_003611695.1 of Corallococcus carmarthensis. Lineage (GTDB taxonomy): Bacteria > Myxococcota > Myxococcia > Myxococcales > Myxococcaceae > Corallococcus > Corallococcus carmarthensis. The sequence continues at coordinate 27,874 of NZ_RAWE01000122.1, forward strand.
GCCGCGTCCCCAGGCATAGCCCACCTCCAGATAGACATTGGGGTTCGCCAATGACAGGTCCGCGATGACGACCTTCGCGGTGTCGATGCGGTCCCGGATGCGCTGGATGATGGGCCCGTCGAAGACGGCCTGGTCGACGCGCTCGCACAGGAGCCCGGCTGCCTTCACGGGGTTCAGGATGCCGTAGTGGTAGGTGTCCTCCAGCTCCGGCGCGAAGGGCATCGCCACGAAGGCGTGGGGCTTCTCGTTCGAGTTCGCGCCCGCGGACGCCATGGGCGGCGCCTGGACGAAGCGGGACGTCCGCCGCACGCGGAAGCCCGTGGCCCCCATCAGCGGCTCCACGCCCGGCGTCAGCCCCAATCCCAGCGCCATGGCCTTGCGCAGCCGCTCCACGCGCTTGGGGTTCAGCTCCACCACCGTGATGCGCGTCAGGTCGCGCGGACCGCTGCCCCGCTGGAACGCGTCCACGAAGCCACCCACCAGGGCCAGCACGGCCTCGTCCTCGTCCAGCCCGTAGTTGGGGCCGTGCACGGTGCACGCGAGGTGCCGCACCTCGTGCCGGGGCTCCAGCAGTTGGAGCGCGCGGACGGAGAACTGGCGGATCTCGTGGTAGCCGAACTGCCGCAGCCGCACCGTGCCCAGGAAGAGCACCAGGGGGGCGCCCAGGCTCCGGCGCGTGTCGATGAAGCGGTGGTCCCCGGGGAGCAGGTCGAAGGCGTCCATGGCGACGCCCGCCGACTCCAGCCGGCGCGCCACCGCGCCGTCCGCCCCGTGGAAGCCCTGCGCGTACTTCAGCAGCACGGCATCCGCGGCCGTCTCCCCCACGTCCCCCAGGTCCACCACGACGTCCAGCGTGTCTCCCATGGGCCCGGGACTGTAGGGCGTCCCGGTCCGCCCACGCCATCCCCGAGCGCCTCGGCGCCCCGCGTCAGGAGGCCAAAACACAGACGTGGCGGAGGCCGTCAATCCCTGCTCAAGGAGGCCTCCTGCCTGCCCGGCTGTCTTTCAGGCCGCCCTCCCCTTCCCTGTGAAGCGCTTCACAGTCTCCGTGCGGGCGGCTCGGTAGCATTTCGCCCCATGTCCCTTTACGCGCGCCTGCAGGCCCTGCTGTCC
>NZ_RAWE01000123.1 GCF_003611695.1 Corallococcus carmarthensis
GTGGGGGCGTTCGTGGGCGAGCTGGCGTGTGAGCAGGGCCCCGGACACGTGGCCACCTATCACCTGGGGGCATGGGCGCTGTTGACGCTCACGACCTGGGCGTTGTCGAAACGACTCAAACCCCGGACCTACGCACCATGAAGCACGATCCCTCGCTCATCTTGACGGAAGACGTGGACGGCGCGCCGGTGCGCATTGGCGCGACGGTGATGGTGGTCCGCACCGAACCGGACGACGCCGTGTCGGAGCGGTTCCTGGGCCGCGTGGGCATCGTCGTGGCGCTGGTGTTCGACGACCCGCCCACGCAGTACCCGGCGGACCCGCTCATCCAGGTGCGCGTGGCCGGCGTGGGCGAGGACCTGTTCTTCGCCCGGGAGATCGTCGACGTGCCCGAGGGTCACTTCGTCGCGTTCGGGTCGTCCAGCTCCGGGTAGTGGCGGAAGATGCCCTTCTGGTTGAAGGGCTGCGCGCGTGGGGACTGCTTGTACGCCGCGATGCGAGGACGCTCGCGGATGCGCTGATGCAAGGCCATCACGGCGGGCACCTCCGGGGCGATGCGGCGCATGGCGTTGGGAAAGGCATACAGCAGGCCGTCCACCAGTTGGAACAACCCCAGCTCTGGATAGGTGAAGTCGCGGCCCAGCAGGTACTTCCCGCCGCCCTGGGGGTTCGCCTTCAGCACGCGCTCGAAGTAGCCCAGGAACTTCGGGATGCGCTGGGTGCGGAAGTCCTCGGCGCGATGCTTCGCGGCGTCCTTCTGCTCGTCGTAGTACTTCATCGCGGCGATGGGATGGTGCGAGTCATGCGCCTCCGACACCCCGTCCGCGACGGTGAGCTGGAATTGACGGGCGTGCAGCCGCGACGCCTCGTCCGAGGGCACGAGGCCGAAGCGTTCGCCCAGGTAGGCGCAGATGTTGGGCGCCTGGGAGATGACGAGGTCACCCACCTTGAGCACGGGCGGCGCGTACGCGGGCACGGGGCCCTTGCCGAGCATGGCCATGACGGCCTTGGTGCCCTCCGGTTGCAGGCCCACGTCCACCCAATCCGCGCCTGCCTCTTCCAGCACCAACCGCACGAACTCGCCCCGGCCGGGGATGCCGGGCCAGTAGTACAGCTCGAACTTCGCGTCGCTCATCGCCGTGACCTCGCGTGATGGGGAACCGGGGGCGCATCCTGTGCCTGCGGGATGCGCATCCCGGAAACCCATCCGCGGGGAGGGTTCACTCCCCCACGGTCCGGCGCGGACTTCTGTTTGCTCGCTGTCCCTCGCGGGAGGGATGAACGTCCCCGCGGGGGACCAGTTCGTTCAGTGTGTCCCGCTGGTGAACTTCAGCCCCACGATGGCGACGATCATCAGGCCCAGGAAGAACAGGCGCGCGGGCGTGGCGGGTTCGTGGAAGAGCACCATGCCCGCGACCGCCGCACCGAACGCGCCAATGCAAACCCAGACCGCGTAGGCCGTGCCGATGGGCAACTGCTTCACCGCGATGCCCAGCAACCCCATGCTCGCGACGATGGCTGCCGCGGTGAGCACGCTGGGGATCGGCCGGGTGAAGCCCTGCGTGTACTTGAGGCCCAGGGTCCAGGCCACTTCCAGCAGCCCGGCGAAGATGAGGATGATCCACGACGACGTCATGACGCACGACTCCCGTTCAGGCGTCGTCTTGTCGTGACCGGGTACGGCGCACCTCGTCCGGGCTCGGAAGCCCCACCCCGGGGCTTCCGCACGCTCACGGAGGATAACCGCGCCAAGGGCCGTGCGGTATTCCTTTGCGGGCCGGCGCTCAGGCCTCCTCGTCCGGCAGCAACGTGAGGAGGAGCTCGTCGTCGGGACCGAGGGGGCGCCAGCCCGGCGGGGGTGGATTGGCGCGAAGGGCGGCCCTTGCCCGATCGATCCGTTCCTGATGGGTTTCAGGTGCGTCCGTGGACCAGTAGGCAATCGCCTTCGCGACATGGAACCGGGAACGATCGTCCATCACGGCTGGCCACCCATTCGGGAGGCTGAAGGCCAGGTGGCGCACGAAGACATCCCGCACGAACCGCGTGACCTGCTTGCGTCGCTCCGCCTCAGCGAGCAATCCGCGGAGGACCTGCACCCCCGCGACATCCTCCTTCCCAAGCTCCTCCGCCAATTGCACGAACGGCACCGCGGGCCGCGACTCGGCGAACGCGGTGAGTGACTTGAAGCCGCGCTCCTGAAGCCGCTCTTGGATGCGGACCTTCCAGTTGCCCTGCCAGGAACGTCCGTCGGTCATCGCCCGCTCCCTTGAACGAAGTACATGGGGATGTCGTAGTGCTTCATGAGCTCCACCACGATGGCCGGGACCTGCCCCCTTTTTGGGGATGCCGCTCAGGCTTCCTCGTCTGGCAGCAATGACAGGAGGAGCTCGTCGTCGGGACCGAGGGGACGCCAGCCCGGCGGGGGTGGATTGGCGCGAAGGGCGGCCCTTGCCCGATCGATCCGCGCCTGGTGGGTGTCAGGCGTGTCGGTGGACCAATACGCCAGCGCCGTGGCAACCAGGAACCGGTTCCTCCTGTCCATCTCGGCGGGCCACCCATCTGGGAGGCTTTCGGCAAGATGGCGCACCAGCACATCGCGCACGAATCGCGTGACCTGTTTGCGCTGCTCTGCCTCGGCGAGCAGTCCGCGCAGAACCTGGACGCCCGCGACATCGTCCTTCCCAAGCTCCTCCGCCAGTTCCACGAACGGCACGGCGGGTCGCGACTCGGCGAACGCCGTGAGTGACTTGAAACCGCGCTCATGGAGCCGCTCATGGATGCGGACCTTCCAGTTGCCGTTCCAGGAACGTCCGTCGGTCATCGCCTGCTCCCTCGAACGAAGTTCATGGGAATGTCGTAGAACTTCATGCGCTTCGCCACGATGGCCAGGACCTCATTTCGGGTCAACTTCGAGCCAGCTTCGAGTTCGGCTTCACGAAGCGCCTTCATGACCAGCTGATTCCATTCACCGGGCCAGGTGCGCCCGAGCCGCCAGTCTCCACCACCATGAATGGCCTCATGGTTCGCGCGATCCAGGCGGACGCAGAACTGGTCGATATCCATCGCGCCTTTGAAGCCGCGCTTCTCGAACCACTCCCGGTGCTCACGCGGCATCACGTGGTGCCTCGGTGCATCCGCCATTCCGGCCCCTGCCCTGCCAGTCTCGTGCATGCCACGGACCTCAGGGCCCTCGCCGAGCGCTTCGCGGACGCCCTTCGGCAGGTCCTGACTCCCCTGCGCCATCAGCACCTGGCCCGCGTGGACGCGGACCGCCGCGCTGACGACCGGCGCGGTGATGACGCCCGCCTGGACGAGCGCACGCATCCGCTCCACCCACTCCGCGGAGACGACGATGCGGGAGCCCATCATCACGCCACCCGAGCCCATCACGAGCCCCACGCCGACCGTCGCGGGTCCCGAGGGCGGCAGCCGTGGCAGTGACGCCTTCAGCGACGAGACCAGCGTGATCATCTCCAGGAAGCGGGCCGCCGCCACGACCTTCCCGCCCAGCTCCGCCGAAGCACGAACGCCTTCGCGGATGGACTGGAACTCGCGCGTGAGGGCGCCCATCAGCCCTGGCATCGCGACGGATGCGGCCTCCACCTGCTCCGGCTCCAGCGACTGGAGCCGGGCCAGGCTTGGATCGATCCGCCCCTGCACGCGGGCCAGGTCCACGAACACCTGCTCCACGCTGTAGAAGGGGCACTGCTCGAGCACGGCGTCCGCGAGTTGGAGGAAGTCGAGCCACGCGGCCAGCAACATCGCGCTGGCCAGCGCGCCTTCGATTCGCTGGCCTGACATCCGGAGGAGCGCTTGCGCCAGCTCCGCGTCCGTCACCGCATCCGAAGCTTCCGCGAGCAGCGTGGCATCCCTGAGCAGCCCACGAAGCCGCTCCACCTGTCCCGAGCCATGGTCGAGGTAGCGGGTAAAGACACCACCGTGTCCGCCGATGCCCTCATCCCGGTCCTCAAGTCGAGCGAGCCCTCGGGCGATGCCGTCCACCGAGTCCGTCACCTCGTCGATGGCATCCCGAACCGCGCCCTGCTCAACGTGAGGCGCCGTGTCCCTTCCTTCCGACCGTCCCTGCCACCTGAAGCCCGCGCCCACCCGCGAGCCCTGATGCAGCTCCCTTCTTGGTCGCTGCACGGGTGGCACGGAGGCACACCCCAGGGACAGCAGCACCACACCCAACAGCCAGCGCCTGATCATGCAGTTGCGGATTATCCCAGAATTTCCTAATAGACTGGCGTAATCAGCAACTCGGGAAAGGAGCTTCCAGTGCAAGCCAAGCATTTCGCCGTGGCCGCTGGCGTGTCGCTGTTCGCGTTCGGGCTGGTCGCGGAGGCAGCGGAGATCTTCCGCAACACCGGAACGACAACCGGCTGGAACTCCATCAACCGGGAGCACAACGGGTCCGTGAACGAGGTGACGAACCTCACCTACGAGGGCCCCACCGCCATCAAGGTCACGCAGATCTACGACCCGAACTACACCGGCCGCTACCACTCGGAGGTCGTGAAGAACAACGTGTACCGCCGGGGCGACACGGGCTTCTACGGCTTCGCGTTCCGCCTGCAGCAGGACTGGCAGTTCCAACCCCAGTCCTACAACATCGCGCAGTTCATCGCGGACTTCTCCAACACCGGCTGCGACGACTACATGCCGTCCACCATGGTGTGGCTTTCCGGCAATCAGCTCTACACACGCGTCAAGCAAGGCACCGTCTGCGCCCAGAAGACCGTCACCTTCCCCAGCCTGGCCACGGTCAGCGCGGGGGAATGGCACAAGGTCATCATGCAGGTGAAGTGGGCCAGCGACAGCACCGGCTACATCAAGCTCTGGTTCGACGGCGTGAAGGTCCTGGAGCAGTACAACCTGGCCACCACCGTCGCTGACGACCGCTATTTCCAGTTCCGCGTGGGCCTCTACGCCAACGGCTGGTACGACAACGGCTACATGCAGGGCAGCCAGCCCAACCGCAGCATCTGGTTCGACGAAATCGCCGCCGGCACGACGTTCGCCGACGCCGACCCTGCGCAGTGGTAGTCCCGGTGGGCGCGGCGAGGTCCTCCCCCCGCCGCGCCACCAACCTCACGGCAGCTGCGACTGGAATGCCGACCAGCGCGTGTGCACCCACTGCCGGATGTACTCCACCTCCTCCGCGTGGGTCTTGAAGTCCTGGCGCAGATGCCAGTCCGGGAAGTTGCCATCCCCTTCCGCGCCCGGCTTGGCGAAGTTGCGGTACTCCTCCGCCCACCGCGCCTCGTCCCGCTGTGCATTGGGCCCCAGCTCCTGCACGTAGCCGTCGATGAGCGCCTGCACCGTGGCCTCGCTCAGCTCGTTCTTCAGGGCCTGGCGGTAGCGTTCACGCATGGGGCCCGCGATGACCGGCTCCGCCAGCATCCGCTGGAAGAGCAGGTTGTCGGACGCGTAGGTGGGCCGCGCCGTGGCGCTGGTGCGCGTGGTGTCGAAGTTCTGTCCGAAGCTCGCGTCCAGGTCCCACGGGATGAAGCGCCACGGGCCGCCCGCCTTGGGGTCATACGCGTGATAGGCGTTCTTCCCCTGCGAGTCATTGCCCTGGATCAGCGTATTGAAGATCCACCAGTCCTCGTAGTCCCGCGCCTTCAGCTTCGTGCCGAATTCCTGGCGGAAGCCGTCCGCGCTGGAGTCCGCCACCCACGCGACGAAGGCGTCCAGCGTGTCGAAGGCGTGCGGCTGGTTCTGCTCCGGCGTGCCCTCGTCCTTTTCGAAGCCGACGTGCAGGTGCTCCTTCGTCTGCCCGTTGCGCTTGAGCCGGGAGAAGTTGGCGTCCGCGTCCACCGCCTTGAAGAGGTCCGAGTCGTCGTCGATGCCGTTCCACTCCATCAGCCGCTTGTCCACGTGGTCCGCCGCCGTGTAGAGCCCGCGGAACCTGTTGTTCGCGTACACCACCACGCTGAAGGTGCGGATGCGCACGGCGCTCGGGGACAGCCGGTTCCACACGTCGAACGCCAGCCGCGAGCGCAGGTATGAGTTGTCATTGAACGTGGTGATCAACACCACGCGCTTGCGGTCCTTGAAGCCGTCGCCAAAGACGGGTTCGGAGAACAGGTCGTCCTCCGCGAACTTGAACGTCAGGCTGCGCTTGGGGAACACGCTGGAGGTGGCCCCCCGGTACTTCGCCTCGATGGTGTAGCGGTGGCCCCGGTACACCACCGCCGCGGGCCGGTAGCCGCCCGCCGTCAGGCCCACGTCCGGGTCGTAGAACAGGTGCACCACGGGCAGCCCGTACTCCTCCGTGTAGGCCACGGGGTCGACGATGTCCGCCTTGCCCGGCGCGTTGTCGTTGTTGGCCACGCCCACCTTGAGCGTGCCCGTCTCGCCCGTGGTCCGCTCCTCCAGCGTGAGCATCCACACCGCGCCCTGGTTGAGCGCGGGCGTCCAGCGCAGCGTGGCGGTGGCCTCATCGAACGTGGCGCCCGCGGGCAGGTTCCTCACCCCGAAGCGCAGGCCGGCCGCCGTGTGCCCCGTCGCGCACGTCACCTGCGCGGTGAAGGCCTCGCCCTCCAGCACCCAGCGCGTGTCACCCGCCGTGGGCGCGCACGTCAGCGGCGCGGTGCCCGCATCCGGCGTTCCAGTGCCCCCGTCGGACGGCGAGCCCGTGCCCGCGTCGGACGAGGGCTGCGCGCCCCCATCCACCGTGCCCGCGTCGGGCCGAGTCTCCGTGCCCGCGTCGTCGGTGGCCGTGCCGGAAGGCGTGCCGGGCGTGGGCGCCTGGGAGTCATCCCCGCCGCCACACGCCACCAGGGCGAGGCACGTCAGGCCCGCCAGTCCCCGCTTCCACCATTGCCTTGCTCGCACCGAGACGCGTCCCCCTTGGGTCACGGCCTGCATCAGGCCGTGGGGGCAAGGGGTAGGCATCCCGCCTGGGTCCAGGCACCTGGGCTTCCGGGCGATGTCGCGCGCCGGACAGCCCCAGTGTCAGTACGTCGCGATCAGCCCGACGTGCAGGCTGGAGTACGTCTCCTCGGTCGCTCCGCCGTCGTCCCAGCCGGTGAGCGTCCCGGCTCCGGAGAAGCGGTCCCGGAAGTGCGCCAGCCGCCAGGCCACGTCGTAGCCGAACGGCCCCCAGATGTCCCCGGTCACCCCCAGCTCCGCGCCCCAGCCGAAGCTGGACACGGACGTGCCGAAGTCGCTGACCTCCTGCGCGCGCCGTCCCCCGTCCGCGTCCGGCGAACGCCCCGGCTTGGGCGACAGCAGGAGCCCGCCCGACGCGTCCAGCCGCACCGAGCTGAACAGCGGCACGGACAGGTCCAACGCCACCGCCGGGAACACGCGGTGCGTGCCGGACAGCGGGGTGTCCGTGGACGCCTCCACGTCGAACGCGCGCGTCTGCAGACCGGCTCGCGCGCCCACGTAGCCCTGCTGCGGCCGCGTCGTGCCGAAGCGGAAGTAGAAGCGGTACAGCGCCTGCGCGGTGAAGGCCGTGTCCGTCGCGGACACCTCGCGCACCGGCGTCTGGCCGCCGTCCCCGGTGAGCGTCACGTCGGAGCTGGAGAAGGCCCGCTGTGCCCCCAGCTTGAAGCCCAGCCCGCGCAGCACCGACGACTGCCCGCGCGCCAGGGGCAGCACCTCCGCCTCCAGCGCCAGCCCCAGGTACGGATGCGACGAGGAGAAGTCGGACGTGTCCCCCAGCTGATCCTCTTCCGGAAGCCGGTCGTACGCGCCACAGCTGTCCACGCCGGGCCGCGCGCAGTAGCGCCGCCACGTCGCGGTGAGGGACAGGTTGAGCCGCACCCAGGTGGGCGCGCCCACCTCCGGCTCCTCTTTCGATTTCCCCGCCGTCGCGCTGCCCAGCCGCAGCGACAGCCACGCGGGGGACTCCCGGGTGCCGTGGAAGGCCGGCGGCGTCAGGGCGTCAGAGGCCGCCGCGGCCGGAGCCGCCAGGGCTCCAGCGAGGGCCAGGGTCCGCAGCAGTCCCGAGGGGACCCTCGCGCTTCGGGTGGTCGTCATGCTCCGGGCAGGTTCACCCAGCGCCGGGGCGAAGTCCAGGCTCGGAACTCAGGCGTTCATCACGTGACCCACGCTCGCCGCGGAGGGCACTGGCGAGGGCTGCGTGACGTGCGAAGGCGAGGAATCCTCGGACACCATGGGGGCCGGCTGCGATTCCTGCGTACGCCCGAGGAAGTCGCGCCGGTAGATGCGCACCATGGCCATGAAGATGGACGCGATGAGCGGCCCCACCAGGAGGCCCATCATCCCGAACACCGCCAGCCCGCCGAACATGGACAGGAAGACGAGCAGCGGGTGCAGCGCCATGCGCGAGCCGCACAGGCGCGGGCGGATGACGTTGTCGATGCTGCCCACCAGGAACGTGCCCCACGCGAGGAGGAACACGCCCTCGCTCACCCGGTTCGCGGCGATGAGGATGACGCCGATGGGCCCCCACACGAGCGCGGTGCCGCCCACCGGAACCAGCGCCACCAGCACCATGGCCGCGCCCCACACCCCGGCGTGCGGCACACCCGCGATGAGCAGCCCCACGAAGCCCACCGCGCCCTGCACCAGCGCGGTGACGGTGTTGCCGTAGATGATGGCGTACGCGACGTCCGTGAACTCGTGGGAGAAGGCGTCGAAGTAGCGGCGCTCCAGCGGGATCAGCCGGGCCACCTCGTTCACCAGCCGACGGCCGTCCAGGAAGAAGTAGTACATGGCGACCGTCATCAGGAACATGTTGACGATGAGCTCCGTGCCGGCGCCGACGAGGTCCGCGAGCAGCCCCGCGCCACCCGACACCGCCGTCATCAGCAGGCGCTCCGTCTCCGAGCTCTCCGGATCGAAGTGCACGTAGCGGGCGACGCCCCGGGGCAGGCTGTTGAGGAAGTGGTGGCGCAGGTCCACCTGATCCAACAGGTCCTGCGCCTGGCCCACGAACTGGAGCACCTCGCGGGCCACCATCCAACCCACCAGCGCCAGCGGGGCCAGGATGAGCAGGAACACCGCGAGGGTGGACAGTCCCGCCGTCAGGGACTTGCGGCCCCGGAGCCGCCGGTCCAAGGAGTCCTGGATGGGCATGAACAGGACGACCAGGAAGCCGCCCAGCAGCACCGGCATCAGGAACGGCAGCAAGATGCGTGAAAAAAGAATCAACGCGACGGCGAAGAGCCCCGCGAAGATGAAATTGGAATACCGCTTCGAGTCGCCCGCCGTCACCGCCCCACCCCGTCCCCCAGACCTGCTGCACGCAACGTAGGAACGGACATTCCCAGCAGGAAGCCCGTCCCTCCTTCACCCAAGAGGCCATCCATGACTTCTGGACGTTTCGCTCCCCTGGCGGCTGTCGCAGTGGTGTCCAGCACCTTCCTGCTGCTCACACCCGCCTGCGACGAGGGAGGGACGACGGACTGCGGCGACACGTGCCCCCCCGTGGAGGGCCGCTACCCCCTGGCGTTCCGGGATGACGCGGGACTGCCCGCCGAGTGCGTGAACCTGAACGTGCAGGCCCTGGCGGACGGCGAGCCGCTGACCCTCCAACGCGACGGCGGAACCCTCACGGGCACGCTGACGGGGGTGCCGCTGACGGGCCAGGTGTACGCGTCGGGCGCCCTGAGCCTGTCCGGCGCGCCGCCGTCCAGCCGCGACGGAGGGGTGAACACCTTCCTCAGCCTCACCGGGACCGTCGCCCGGGACACCGGGGACGGCGGCGTGGTCAGCCTGGCCGGGACCTTCACCGGCAGCTACTCGCGCACCCAGGGGACCAGCTCCCTCAGATGCTCCGTGACGCGCCCCTTCACGGCGACCCGGCAGTAAAGCCAGGGCCGCCGGGAGCGGCGCCAGGGCGGGAACTACTTCTTCTTGCCTTCGGCGGCGGCGGTCTTGGCGGCTTCCTTCTGCTTCTTGATCCGCTTCTTCCAGTGCTGACGGATCTTCATCTGCACGCGGCGGTGCTTGCTCTTGCTGTTGGCCATGTGGGTGGCTCCTGGTCTCCGGAATGGAGCAAAGGGGGGCTTACCTATCAGAAGCCTACGGGCTCCCGGAAGAGGAACCCTCGGGGTCTTCTGAGGTGGGAGGCCCGCCAGCCTCCGGCGCGGGCCCTGGCGCCCCGTCCGCGGGGGGTTCGTTGGGGGCGGGCCGGGTCGGGAAGGGAATGCCCTCCGCGCTGCGCACCTGGGTGGGCAGGGCCGAGCCCAGGGTCACATCCCCCTCCCGGTCCTCGTCGCTGGGGCGCTCCCGGGAGGCCGGCACGCTCGTCTGGTGGGGGCGCTTCTTCACCGAGGCGAAGATGGGGCGGCAGGCGTCCACGAAGCGGCGGACCTCGTCCAGGGGCAGCGCTGGCGAATAGTTGTCATTCACCCCCGTCATGGGCTCCGCCATGCACATGGCGTTGAGGATGGCCTCCTCCGTGGCCTCCATCACGGCCTCGTAGAGGGGGTCCAGACGCTGATCCAGGAGGATCTTCATCTTGTAGACCATCTTCTGGGTGCGCCTGGGGATGATGTTCGCGGTGGAGAAGCCCACCACGATTTCACCGGAGCCGTGCGCCGCGTAGCTGCCCACCCGGCCGATGCCCAGGCCCACGCGCTTGCAGAGGCGGTTGATCTGATGGCTCAGGAGCGGCGCGTCCGTGGCGACCACCGCGATGATGGAGCCGTAGGACTTGCCGCGGTGGGGGGTGTTCTTGAACTTCTCCACCAGCACCTCGCCCACCGGCAGGCCGCCCACGCGCAGGTTGTGCATCTTCCCGAAGTTGGACATGACGAGCACGCCCAGCGTGTAGCCGCCCAGCACCTCCGGCAGCTTGCGCGACGACGTGCCGATGCCGCCCTTGAAGTCGCACGTCACCATGCCGGTGCCGCCGCCGACGTTGCCCTCCTGCACCGGGCCGGACTTCGCGGCGTTGATGGCGGCGAAGACGTGCTCCTGGCGCACGTGGCGCCCGGAGATGTCGTTGAGCCACGAGTCGTCGCACTCGCCCACCACGGGGATGATGACGTCGTGCTCGTCACCGATGCCCGGGTAGCGTTGGACGAGGTAGTTGGCCACGCCGTCGGACACGGCGCCCACGGCCATGGTGTTGGTGAGGAGGATGGGCGTTTCGATGAGGCCCCACTCCATGAGCTGCGTCATGCCGGAGACCTCGCCCGCGCCGTTGAGCACGAAGCCGCCTCCGCTCATGCGTTCCATGAAGATGTTGCCCAGGTTGGGCAGGATGGCCGTGACGCCCGTGCGCACCGGACCGTAGCCGGGGCGTAGGGGGCCCGAGCCTTGGATGATGGTGGTGTGGCCCACCAGCACGCCTTCCACGTCGGTGATGGCGTTGTACTTCCCAGTCTTGAAGCGCCCCAGCGGAAGCCCCAGCTCCCGCGCCCGGACCCTCGGCCCATTCTCTTCCGGTATCCGCACCATGGCGCCGACCGTACCCGACAATCACCGACGGTCAACCCGCTTCCCTACCGACTGTCGCGCGTGTTCAGCCGTGTGCGGGCCGCTTCAGTCCTTCGACGAGCAGCCGCGTCTGCACGCGGGCGAGCGCCTCCGCGTCCGCCGCGCCCTGGAGGGCTTCACCGAGCTGCCCGTCCACGATCAGCGAAGCGAGCCCGTGCACGAGCGACCACGCGGTGAGCGTGAGGGGTTGGGACTCGCCCGCGCGCAGGAGCCCCGCCGCCTGTCCGGCCTTGATGGTGTTCACCAGTAACGAGAAGGCCCCCTCCTCTCCCTCCGGCTCCGGCGGCGCCGAGATGGGCCGGGTGAAGTGCGGGCCGAACATCACCCGGAAGTGCGGCGGGTGGCGCACCGCGAACATCACGTAGGCCACGCCCGCCGCGTACAGCCGCTCCAGGGGGCCCGTCTCCGGGGCCATGCGCTCGCGCATCTCGCGCGCCATGGCGCGGAAGCCCTCGTGCGCCACCGCCTCCAGCAGTGCCTCCTTGTCCGCGAAGTGCCGGTACGGCGCCGCGTGGGTGACGCCCGCCCGCCGGGCCACCTCCCGCAGCGTCAGCGCGCCGAAGCCCTCCTCGGCGATGAGCGCCACCGCCGCGTCCACCAGCGCCTGGCGCAAGTCCCCGTGGTGGTAGCGGCCCTTGTCCTTGTCCGCCGGTGCTTCCGCCGCCTGCTTCCGCCTGCCCCGGGTCGCCACCGTCCGTGCCTCCTCATGCGCGCCAACTGTCGCCTGCGCGACTTGACCATCCACGGGCCAAAGTTACCAGCGTCAACATCTATGTTGACACTGACAACATGCGATGTTTACAGTGTCTACAAGATGAGCGGCGCGGGGTTCTCCCGCGCCCTACGTTGCACTGGAAAGGGAGCCGTCATGACGACCGCGTTCAAGCAGACGATGTCCTCCTCCGCGCCCGGCTGGCAGCGGGCGTTCCGCACGCTTCCCCGGCAGCACGGCTTCGAACCGCTGCGGGTGGAGGGCCAGGTGCCGGAAGGGCTGCGGGGTTCGCTGTACCGGGTGGGGCCGTGGACGTTCGACGTGCACGGCCGGCCGTACCAGCACTGGTTCGACGGGGACGGCGGGATGCTGGGCGTGCGCTTCGGCGCGGACGGGGTGAAGGGCGCGTCACGCCTGTTGGACACGCCCACCATGGTCGCGGAGCGCGAGGCGCCCTCCCAGCGCTACGGCGCCTACGGCACGCCCACGCCGCTGCTGCACAAGCTGCGCAACGTGCGCAAGAACTCCGCGAACACGTCCGTGATGGCGTGGAACGGCAAGCTGTACGCCCTCTTCGAGGGCAGCGTGCCGGTGGAGGTGTCCCCGGAGGACCTGTCCACGCTGGGCGAGACGGACTTCGACGGCACGGTGGTGGAGACGTTCTCCGCGCACCCGCACCGCGTGCCGTCGCGCAAGGCGTCCTACAACTTCGGCATCCGCTATGGCCGGGAGACGGTGGCGGACATCTTCGCGCTGCCGGACGGCGGCAAGGCCCAGCGGCTGGGCACGGTGAAGCTGCCGGGCGCGACCATGGTGCACGACTTCATCGCCACGGACCGCTACCTCGTCTTCTTCCTGTCACCGCTGCGCTTGAACCTCTTCCGCGCGCTGCTGCGGGTGGGTTCGTACTCGGAGAACCTGCGGTGGCGGCCGGAGGCGGGGACGGACGTGCTGGTGGTGCCCATCGACGACGTGGCGCACCCGGTGCGCATCCCCACGGACGCCTTCTACACGTGGCACTTCGCCAACGCATACGAAGAGGGCGACACGCTGGTGGTGGACTACGTGCGCTACCCCGACTTCACGACGAACCAGTGGCTGGGTGAGCTGGTGCACGGCACCACCTCCTCCGACGCGCAGGGCATGCTGCACCGGGCGGTGGTGGACGTGAAGGCAGGCACCTTCCGCTCCGAGCAGCGGCTGGACGTGAGCTGCGAGTTCCCCCGCGTGGCCCCCGGCGTCGTGGGCCGCGCGCACCAGACGCTCTACATGGGCGTGCACCGGAGCAACGAGGCGCGGCGTGGACTCTTCAACGGCGTGGCGCGCGTGGACATGGCCACGGGCCGCATGACGACGGCGGACCTGGGCGAGGGCACCTACCCCTCCGAGCCCATCTTCGTCCCCCGCCCCGGCGCCACGGCCGAGGACGACGGCTGGGTGCTCACCCAGGTCTACGACGAGAAGGCGGACGCGTCCCACGTCGCCGTGCTGGACGCGCGCCGGCTGGAGGACGGCCCCGTGGCGCGTTGCCACTTCGACCACGCCCTGCCGCCCACGTTCCACGGCGGGTTCGCGACTGAACGCTAAGCGCACGAAGGCAATGCCTACCTCCCGCGGTGGATCACGCCTGACCGCGTCATCCCGTTTGTCAGAGGGAATGACGCGAAGAACGTGATCCGCCGCCAGCCGTGGCAATCCCTCGCACGGATGAGACCTGCCCTTCCGGGCGCTTCACCGCGCGAATTCGCGTCTGTCAATCTTTGGCTCCCGACCGCCAAAGGACACACGCCATGGCCTCAGCCGATCTCGCGCAAGACGGTGAGCTCTCAAACGCACACAACTTCCACGACCCGCTCACCGGCGACGTCAACCTGCGCACCGGGCGAGTCCACCTCTCCCTGGCCGTGCCGGTGGTCCCGGGCATCGCGGGCCTCGACGTGGACCTGGGCCTTGAATACTCGCAGCCCCTGCCGGGAACGGACCATCGCATCCTCGGACTCCCCGCGCCGTGGCGCTACCGGCTGAGCTACATCGTGGGCGGTCAATTGATCGTCAACGGCGGCGCCACCTACACCGTGGATCCGACGTGGCCCCAGGGCCTCCGGTACAGCTCCGTGAAGAACATGCATCTGGAGACGTTCGACTTCCTTCCGGAGCTTCCCTTCGACCCACCAGACAGCCATCGCACGTACCGCAACGTCCTCTCCTTCCAGAACGGCGCGAAGCAGTACTTCGACAAGTCGGGACGGCTCATCGCCAGCGAGGACGTCCACGGCAATCACATCCTCTACTATTACAACGAAGCCGACGACACCTCCGTCCTGCAGTCCACGCTCCACCGCGTCGTCGACACCTACGGGCAGACCTTCACCTTCACCCATGAGGAGATGGCAACCCAGATCACCTTCCCCCATGCGGAAGGCACGGCGCGGAGCATCCGCTTCGAGTTCTACAAAACGAGCGAGGTCCTCCGGATGAAGCGGTACGTGGGCCCCACGGGACGGGAAACCCTGTTCAGCCACACGGATGGCAGGACGACCAAGGGCCTGCTCGCCAGCATTCAGTCCCCCAGCGGACTCGTCACCGAGTTCGCCTATGCCTGGCTCCCGGCGCGGCGGGCCCGGGAAGAAGAGCTGCTTGATGTGGTCGGCAGAGTCGTCCGGACCTCCCAAGACACCTCTCACATCACGCGCTACGAATTCGTCAGGGATGGCGACCGCCGCAACTACACCGGCTACCCCGCCCGCTTCTTCAACCCGAATCTGCGGGACCTCCTGATGGAGAGGAGAAGAAACCGCTTCCGCTACGTCACCACCGTGGACGACGGAATCACGTACACCCGCCACATCTACAACCATTTCCACCTGGAGATGCAAACCGAGGTGTACGCGAGCGCCGGCCCTGGCGAGCTGATCTCCAAGACACTCTTCCGGTATCCAGGCCAAGATGAAAACGGGTTCTTCCCCCCACTCCGAGAGCTCATTGCGGAGTTTCCGGATTATCAGATCCCCATCCAGGTGGAGACCCGGACCTACCAATCCGATAACGCTGAGTCATGTCGCTCCCAGAAGAAGACCCTCGACTACAATGACCAGGGGCAGCTCACGCGCACGGAGGAGTCCGTCGCGGTGGACGGCAAGACCTTCCAGACGGAGAAGGTAGAGACGTTCGACTACGACCCCCGTTTCGGGCTGGTGACGCGACACGAAGTCCACGACTACCGTGCTGCGGGAGAGCTCACGGCCACGCCAGTCGTCACCCGGACCGCGCGGACGTTGAACCTGGAGGGAAGCCTCGTTGAAGAGAGTGAGGTGGGGTTCGTCAAGGCGGATGAGTTCAAGCCCGCACGGCACTCGACCTTCGACCATGACCTCCAGGGGCGGATCATCTGGCAGGAGTCGAAAGACCTTACGCGCAACGACGGCCTGCTCGCATCCCAGGAGCTTTCCTACAGTTACGATCCGGCGAAGCACCGCCTCACCCTCACGTCGAAGGATGACTACGGCTTCACCACCCTCCAGGAAAGCGACACCACCCTCGGCCTCGTTGTTTCCGAGACCGATACGCGGAACAGCGTCGCCACCCATACCTATGACGGCCTGGGACGCAAGACCTCCACGGTGGATCCACTGAATACGACCACGAAGTGGATTTATGACGACACCCAGCGGACCGTCACGGAAGTGAAGGCGAATGGGTACCAGACCGTCACGGAATGCAACAGCCTTGGCCTGGTGATCCGTCAATCCGACAATGCCGGGCCGAACAAAGGCAAGCGCACCCTCGCCACCCGAACCTACGACGAGCACGGCCGTCTCCTCAGTGAGTCCGGCATCCTGGGAGACAACTCCAAGGTGACCCATGAATATGACGACCGGGGACGCCTCTCCAAGGTCCGGGACGCGCTGGGCAACGAGCGCACCTTTACCTATGACGAGGTCGCCCGAACCCAATCCGAGTCGTTCAATGGCATCCTGAGCCACAAGCGCACCTTCAATGACAGGCAGCAGGTCACCGTGGAGGAAATCATCCCCTCCACCCAGGGGGTCTCCCAGGTCACCTCCACCGGCCATGACGGCTTTGGGCAGGTCGTCCTCAAGAAGCAGGGCAGCAAGACCCAACCGGACTTCCTCACGCATCGCATCACCCGGGACGTCGAGGGCAACGCGCTGACGACCGAGGTCCAGACGAGCGATGGCACCCAGGTCATCCATGAGGAGGGCCGGGACCTGTTCGGCAACGTCGTCCGCACCCAACGGACGCTCCGGAAGGGGAACGAAACGACGTCCGCCAGGGGCAATACCTTCTCTTACGACTCAATCAACCGCCTCGATTACATCCTCCTGCCCAAGGGCAGGATGGAATCGTTCTTCAACGACGCCCACGGCAATCCAACGACCTGGCACATCCTGGGGGGCGGCCCTCTCTTCAACCAGGAGTATGACGCCCGGAATGCACTCACCCGGATGGACTTCACCGAAGGGGCGGTGAAACGCGAGTTCGTCCGGACCTACGATCCCCAGACCCAGCGCCTGCTGTCCCTGGAGCACCTGGAGGGCGGCAAGTCATCCGACAAGATCGAGTACACCTATACCGCGGACGGATTGATCACATCCCTCCAATACAAGCCCGACGGGAGAACGCTGAAATGGGAGCACTCCTCCCAGAACAACCAGCTTGTCCGCTTCACCGACTCCACGGGCACCCGCTTCCAGCTCACCTATACGCCCCAAGGGCAACTCAAGACCAAAACGGTGAACCCGCTGCCCGGCCTCCCCCTTCCCCTCCCGGGCACCTTCGTCGGCTCCATCACCTTCGACTACTATTCGAAGGCGGAGAGCGCGGCGCACAGTGGCAAGCTTAAGACCCTGAGCCACACGCTGACTGCCTTCACCGCCTTCACCTACGACGGCTTCGGGCGCGTTCATCAAGCCATCACCAAACCGCTGCCCCTGGACATCATCGCGCCAGCGCTCCTGTCCATCACCTATACCTACGACGACATCACCGGAAATCTCATCCGCGTGGCCTACGCGTCCCCGAGTCAGCCGCAAAACGCCGCGCTCAACCGCCAGGTGGACTCCCAGTACAACGGGCTGGGGCAACTGACCCAGGAGGAGGAGAAGAACGCCTCGGGCGCGCTGCTGACCCGCCGGGCTTATGCCTACGACGTCGCGGGGAACGTGGTGAAACGGATCCTGACCCGCGCCGGCAAGGTCGAAAC
This sequence comes from Corallococcus carmarthensis, assembly GCF_003611695.1. Lineage (GTDB taxonomy): Bacteria > Myxococcota > Myxococcia > Myxococcales > Myxococcaceae > Corallococcus > Corallococcus carmarthensis. The sequence goes on from NZ_RAWE01000123.1 coordinate 17,361, forward strand.
AACCCAGTTCGAATACGACGAGGACAACCAGCTCGTGTCCATCAAGGATCCGAGCGGCACTCAGCGGATCCCCGTCCACGATGGCCGCGGCAATCTCACCGAAGACGGCGCCGGCCGGAAGTTCAGCTACAACCTCCTGAACCAGCTCACGGGGTTCGTTGACACCGAAGGCAAGAGCTTCGCCTATGACTACCACCCGGATGGCTTGAGGAAGAGCAAGTACCGCGCGGACGGAACGGCCCTGCGCTACTACTACGACGCGGATGAAGTGCCCAACCTCGTCCACGAGGCCCGAGGCAAGATGAGCGCCGCCCAGACGTTCGAGGCCGACACCCATCTCAGCGGCGCCATGGTGGGCTCCATGCGCGTCGCCCGCAGGGACCCCAAGCTCCTTCAAGTCCGGCAGCTCCTCCTCCACGACCAGGGCCACGTCATCGCGCAACGCACCTATACCGGCGACATCCTGGGGGGCGTCCAGTTCGACGGCAACCGCTTCAGCGCCTATGGCGAGCGGGACGGGTCCTCGGGAGCGGTCCAGGATGCCTTCGATCTCAAGGCCAATCCCTTCGGCTTCAAGGGGGAGTACCGGGACGCCGAGTCTGGCCTCATCTACATGAGGGCGCGCTACTACGACCCGGGGCTCATGCGCTTCATGACCCTCGACAGCGTGCCCCTCTTCAACCGCTACGAGTACGCCAACGGCAACCCGGTCATGCTGTCCGACCCCACCGGGCATGCGTGGGGGTTCTGGGGATGGTTTGGCCTCGTGGCGAGTGTCGTCGCCGCCGTCGCCACCGTGGGGATCGCGGGGCTCGTCGTCGGGAGCGTTGGGCTTGCCGGAGCCATTGCGATTGGGGCCACCGCGGGATTCGCGGGCAGCCTCACCGGGAGTGTGTTCAACGCCATTGACCAGTCCGCGCAAGGCAATGGGAGCTTCTCGGACAACTTCTTCAGCCGTGACACGGCCCTGAACGTGCTCATCGGAACCGCGGGTGGAGCTATCGGCGGTGGCGTCGGCTCCGCATTCAAGGCCGCCGGCCAGGGGCTCACGAAGCTGGCCTCCAGCAACAGCTTCCTGGGGAGCGAAACCGTCAAGTTCGCCGCCAGGCACACGGCCACGGCCCTGACAGGCCTCCTCGAAGGCGCCGGTGTCAATGTGACTTCGCAACTCGCCACGACGGGGACAGTCACCATCGACGGTTCATTCTTCGCGACACTGGGCGCGGCCTCTGCGGGGTCATTCCTCGCAAAGAGTCTGTATTTCCGTGGCGCGCAAAGGAACCTCATCCGGCAAAGAGCCGCCAACAACCCCTACGTGCTTCGCTCCAATCCTGCCCTCGACTCAAGCTTCAGCCTTGGCGGTGGGACGGGCTTCGTCATGCCCTCGCCATACCGTCGCTTCTATGCGGGGAGCGGCCTGATGACGGAGTTCTCCCCCGCGTAGGTCAGCGCGCAGGCCCCAGGCCGCCCGCGGCGCCCACGCAGCTCCTGCTCCCCGGGTTCATCCCCTGAACCTTCCCGGGGGCAGGTGACACTGGCTCCTGCTTTCTCCGCTTTCCCAACCATTTCGGCTTAAATGGTTGGGGGACGGAGAACAGGAGGCAGGTCATGAAGCGGTTGCTGGCGGTGGCAGGACTGGTGGCGGCGCTGGCCGGGTGTCAGCCGGAAGCGCAGACGGATCCGAACCTGGTGGCGCAGGCCCAGGGCGCGACGAACGTGCCGGGGCTCTACGTCGTCTTCAACCAGCCGGACAACACGGGCACGCGGGACTACCGCATCAAGGACGAGGTGGTCCGGCTCATCGAGAACAGCCCCAAGGGTTCATACATCCGCATCGCGATGTTCCTGTGGACGACGGACCACCTGAACGCGGCCATCAAGGCGGCGCTGTGCCGGGGCGTCATCGTCCGGCTGGTGGTGGACGAGCAGAACGGCGGCGCCGCTTCGGAGTTCGCCTCCGGCGGCGTCATCCACGACATCAGCAGCTACGTGCCCCCGGCGGCGACATGTCCGGATGGCCTGCGGCTGGAGCTCACGCGATGCAATGGGACGGGCGCGGGCAGTGCGTGCATCGCGGGCTTCGACCGCGAGGGCACCATCATGCACGACAAGATCTTCACCTTCTCCACCACCACGGATCCGCAGGGCAACCGCATCCAGCGCGTCGTGGTGCAGGGCTCGTGGAACAACACCTACTCCCAGAACAACTACTGGAACGACATGGTCGTCAGCTACGAGGACTGGGACTGGTACGACTACTGGGTCGGCTACCACAACGACCTGCGCGCCGGCACGAAGACGACGGACTACTACAACCCCACGTCGGGCCAGGGGTACTACGCCTCGCCCAACGCGCCGTGGACCGCGTACTTCTTCCCGCGCACGGGCAACGACAACGAGCTGTCTTCCGACACCGTGACGAACAACTTCACGGACTACATCAAGACGTTCGTGTCCGGCTGCACGCTGGACGTGAACCAGAACCACTTCAACGACAGCCGTGAAATCGTCGCCACGGAGCTGGTGCGCATCGGCAAGCTGGGCTGCCGGGTGCGCGTGCTCTACACGGACATGGACGCGGGCATCCGCACGAAGCTCACTGGCGCGAAGAACATCACGATCCGCCAGTTGGAGGATTCGTCCGCCAACAACGTGAAGGACAGCAGCGGCGAGCCGCGCACGGTCCTCACGCACAGCAAGCACTTCGTCTACTCGGGGAACTTCAACGGGACGGTGCGCAAGATGGTGCTGACGGGCTCGCACAACCTGTCCAAGAACTCGCTGCGCTACAACGACGAGAACCTGGTGAAGTTCTACTCGGACACGCTGTGGCAGGCGTACCACGACAACTTCGAGAAGGGCTGGGCCCAGGCCCTCAGCGACGGCTGACATGAAAGAGGGGACGGCGCCTTTCCGGCACCGTCCCCTTCCCTGCCCGCGCTTCAGCGGTGGCTCAGGACTTGAGCTCCGGACGCGGCGCGGGCGTGTTCTCCGCGGGGCCCGACGCGGCGGCCTGCGCGGACTGCTCTTCAATCCGCTGCACGACCTTGTTGAGCGGCGGCGCGGCGGCGCCGGCCGGGTTCTCCGTCTGGGCCCGGCGCGCCTCGCGCTCCTTGTAGCGGCGGATCGCGGGGGCCATGATCTCCCCAATCAGCGTCCGGTAGTCCATTCCGGCGCCCTGGGCGATGAGCACCAGGTCGCTCCAGCCGGGCGTGAGGCCGGGCAGCGGGTTGCACTCGATGAAGTAGATGCGCCCCTTGTCGTCCATGCGGAAGTCGATGCGCGCCACGTCGCGGCACCCCAGCGCCATGAACGAGTTGCGCGCCGCCGTGCGCAGCTTCTCCAGCAGCGCCGGTTCGATCTTCGCGGGCGCGTCGTAACGGATGCGGTCCGTCCAATCCAGCTTGTGCTGGAAGCTGTAGACCGGGTTCTTCTCCGCCTTGTCCAGGAAGACGATCTCCATGGGCGGCAGCACGCGCGGACGCCGCTCGCCCAAGAGGCCCACCGTGAACTCACGGCCGCCGATGTACTCTTCAATCAGCGCGGGCTGCTGGTACTTGCCGGCGATCTCCTTCACCACGTCGCGCAGCTCGGTCTCCGAGTAGCAGACGCTCTTGGTGACGACGCCCTTGGAGCTGCCCTCCGCCACCGGCTTCACGATGAGCGGGAAGGAGGTGAACTCCTTGTTGAGGCGCTCCTTGCCCGTGACCATCAGCTGGAAGTTGGGCGTGAGGATGCCCGCCTGACGGACGATCTTCTTCGCCAGCGCCTTGTCCAACGCGAGCGACAGCGTCGCGGGGTCGCTGCCCGTGTACGGGATGTCCAGGAGCTCCAGCATCGCGGGCACCTGGCTCTCGCGGTTGCGGCCCTTGAAGCCCTCCGCGATGTTGAAGACGATGTCCAACGGCGTGCTGGAGAGCACCGTCGGCAGCTCCGCCGTGGCCTCCAGGTCGATGACCTCGTGGCCCCAGGAGGCGATGGCCTCGCGGATGGCCTGGAGGGTGTTGGGCGAGTCGTACTCGGCCTCGCTGTCCTCCTGCACCGTCTCCGCCGTGGCGCTGGGCTTCACGCGCTTCACGTTGAAGCTGAAGCCCACGCGCAGCGGACCGGACTTGCGCGCGGGCCTGCCCTGGCGGCTCTTGGAGTCGCGGATCTTGTGGCGCTTGCCCGCGCTCTGGATGATGGAGTTGATGACCCCGTCCAGGTGCAGCCCTTCGAGTTCCGCCGCGGCGTAGATGCCCGCGCCCGGCTCCAGGCTGGGCAGCGCGTTGATCTCCAGGAAGTACGGCACGCCCGCGTCGGACACGCGGAAGTCCAGCCGGCCCAGGTCGCGGCAGTCCAGCACCTGGAGGATCTTCTGCGCCATCTTGCGGACGTCCTCGGACATCTTCGCCGGGATGTTCGCGGGCGCGCGCACGGACACGGCCTTCTCCCGGCGCGTCTTCAATTCGTAGTCGTAGATGGCGTACTTGCGGCCCTGCGCGGCCTCCGGGTCGATGACGTACTCCACCGGCGCGAGCACGCCGTCGAAGTCGTTGTCCACCGCGGCCAGGAACGGCACCGTGAGGTCGCGCCCGCTGATGTACTCCTCCACCAGCACGCCCGCCGGGTACTTCTCCAGCGCCTTCGCCACCTTCTCGCGCACCTGCTCCAGCGTCTCCGCGACGGAGTCCTGGGTGATGCCCTTGGAGGAGCCCTCGAAGTTGGGCTTCACGATGACGGGGAAGCGCAGGTTCTCCGCCGTCAGCTCGCTGAGCTTCTCCACGTACTGCCAGCCCGGCGTGCGGATGCCGTGCTTGGAGAGGATGAGCTTGGTGAGCTGCTTGTCCAGCGTGAGCGCCAGCGCGTACGCGTCAGAGCCCGTGTACGCGAAGCCCAGCTCGTCGAAGAGCGCCGGGTAGAAGGCCTCACGGAAGCGGCCGCGGCGGCCCTCCGCCGTGTTGAAGATGAGGTCCGGGCTGTACGCCTCCAGGCGGGCGACGGTGCGCGACGCGGGGCCGCTCACCTCGAAGCGCTCCAGGCGGTGGCCCAGCCGCTCGATGGCTCCCGCCAGCGTGTTCACCGTCTCCTGCGTGTCGAACTCCGCCTCTTCTTCCGAGTCCGAAAGCCGCAGGTTGTAGGTCAGCGCGATGCGCATGGCTTACCCCGTCTCCCTTTCCTGAATGCCTTGCCACGGCACACCTTCGCCGCGGACATCAACCGTCCGGGAGCGCGCGTGGCGCCCACCGGCGTGCGGGCTGCAACCGTCGCGCCCGCGACAACCTTCCCGTCCACCACCTGCGTCTGCGCCCAGGTGTCCCCCAGCCGCAGGCCCAGCGGATCTCTCAGCACGCGCCACGCCTCCACGCCGCCAATCACCACGAAGCCCGCCAGGGCGGCCACCACGCCGTGCGGCGCGGGCATCATCCCCAAGAGCACCACCAGCGCGAGCGGCGCGTTGCGAAGCGTGCTGTCACGGTGCCGCGCGGCCGAGCGCGTGGGCAGGTGCATCACCTTCACGCCGCAGATGCGCTTGCCCACGCTCTGCCCCTGGAGCATCCCGTCCGCGAGCAGCAGGAACAGCAGCGCCACCACCGCGCCCGCCGCGCCGCACACCACGTACAGGCCCCAGGCCACCGCGCAGTCGATGACCCGCGCGCCCAGCCGCAGGAGCAGCGACGCCTTCGGGTAGGGCGAATCCGGCTCCGCGTCCTCCTGCACCAGCCGCAGCACGCGGCCCGCGCCCCGCCCGGTCGACATGAGGCTGCGTTCAGGGGCGGCGCTCACTCCTCGGGCTCCAGCGTGAGGCCCTCTTCGGTGGGCTCCGGTTCGTCCAGCCCGGCAAGCTTCGCCAGCCGCTCGTGCGCGGACAGCGGGTGGACGAAGGGCACCACCGTCTGCGCGTGCTCGCCGGTGTACTCCGCCGCGAGCTGGGCCGTGGGACTGCCGCCTTCCGACATGCGCAGGAGCTTCTGCCGGGCGTCGTCCTCGTCGTGCCGCGCGGCCTCGCCTTCGCGGGTGAAGAAGACGAAGGCCATGGCCGGGCGCTTGGAGGACTCGCGCATCGCGAACTGCACGCCGTCCAGGTTCCAGCCCTTGCCCGTCCACTCGTTCAAGGTGCGCTCCAGCGCGCCCTCGTCCACCGTGGACAGCTCCACCACTTTGTACTGCAACGGCCCCGGCTCACGGACCACCGGAGCGCGGCCCTTCCCGGGGCGCTGGACCGAACCCTTCCGGGACTTCCGGGTCGTCCGAGCCTGGCGGGCTGGGGACGCCGCGGCGCCACGTCGGGGCGGAGGCTTCTCGGTTCTGCGTCCGGGCCGCTTCTTCTGGGTGGGCATCGTTGTGGGGACCATTTGGGCGCAAGCGGCGGAAGCGATCAAGCCTTCCGCCACGGACGGGCGCCCGGGGTGTCGCCTACAGGAGCTTGGCCGCTTCCAGGGCGTGGTAGGTGATGACCAGGTCGGCGCCGGCACGCTTGATGGAGGTGAGGACCTCCATCATCACGCGCTCGTAGTCCACCCACCCGTTCTGCCCGGCGGCCTTGAGCATCGCGTACTCGCCGGAGACGTTGTACGCGGCGAGCGGCAGGTCGAAGTTCTCCCGCAGCGCGCGGATGACGTCCAGGTACGACAGCGCCGGCTTCACCATGATGAAGTCCGCGCCCTCGTCCACGTCCAGCGCCGTCTCGCGGATGGCCTCGCGCACGTTGCCGGGGTCCATCTGGTAGCCGCGGCGGTCGCCGAACTGCGGCGTGCTCTGCGCGGCCTCACGGAAGGGACCGTAGAAGCCGGAGGCGTACTTCGCCGAGTACGCCATGATGGGCGTGTCCTGGTGCTTCACTTCATCCAGCGCCTTGCGGATGGCGCCGATGCGGCCGTCCATCATGTCCGACGGGGCGATGATGTCCGCGCCCGCCTGCGCGCACGTGACGGCCATCTGGGCCAGCAGCGGCAGCGTGGCGTCGTTGGCCACGTGGTTGCCGTCCAGCACGCCGCAGTGGCCGTGGTCGGTGTATTCGCAGAGGCACACGTCCGCGATGACCTGGAGGTCCGGCTCCGCGGCCTTGATCTCCCGGATGGCGCGCTGGACGATGCCGTCCGTCGCGTACGCCTGGGTGCCGCGCGCGTCCTTGTGGTCCGGGATGCCGAAGAGGATGACGGACGGCACGCCCAGCGACTTCGCGAGCTTCGCCTCCTTCACCGCGTGCTCCAACGAGAGGTTGAAGATGCCCGGCATGGAGGAGATGGGACGGCGCACGTCCCGGCCTTCCACGACGAACAGCGGGTAGATGAAGTCCGTGGGCGAGAGGCGCGTCTCTCTCACCATGTCACGGAGGGCCGCGGAGCGGCGCAGCCTGCGGGGACGGTGGACGGGGTGGGCCATGGGTCGCCGGTATAAACCGCCCGGCCCCGCGCTTCACCCCTTCCGCGTCCTCAATCCGCCTGCTCAGCCAGCGACGGGGCGCCAGGTCACCTGATGGCGGCGGGAATCGCGCGCCATGCGGTCGGCCCGCCGCCCGGCCAGGTCCGCCTCGTACAGCGCCCGGGCGTAGCGCACCCGCGCCGCCTCGGTCCCGGTGTCCAGCTCCCGCTCGGCGGCCTCCAGCTCACGGCGCGCGTCCTGAAGCTGCTGCTCGGTCCCGTTTGCCCACGTCATGCCCATGTCTCCTGTGTGGTGTGTCCGCGGGGGGTGGCATCCAGGTCCCGCGGGTCATGGACAGGCATTGCAGGGCCTGGACCAGGGGCACCGTTGGAACCCCCAGCAGTGCAATGTCCGGGAATGACGGGGTGTCGCGTCGCGCCACATGCGCTCCGGGTGCGCAAAGCCTTTCCCAGCGGCGCGAACGGGGGAACGCGCTGGGAAACCCGCATGCAGGGCCGCCCGTCCCTCCCCCAGGTTCGATGCGGGTGCAATCGTCGTCCCGCCGGGTCGTCTACAGTCGTAACCGTGACGACCCCACCCCCCGCCCTCGAAGTCCAGGGCCTGCGAAAAACGTATCGCCGAGCGTTCGGACGCGGCGGCCATGAAGCCCTCAAGGGCATGGACCTCCACGTCCCGGCGGGCAGCGCGTTCGGGCTGATTGGCCCCAATGGCGCGGGCAAGACGACCTTCATCAAGAGCGTGCTCGGCATCGTGCGCCCCACCGCGGGCACGGTGCGCGTGCTGGGCGGGTCGCCAGAGGATCCCGCCATCCGCGCGCGCATCGGCTACCTGCCGGAGCGGCTGCACCTGCCCGGCACGTGGAAGTCGCCCGCGTTCCTGGCCACCGTGGCGCGGCTCAAGGGACTGAAGCCGGACGCGGGCGCGCACGCGCGGCTGCTGGAGCGCGTGGGCCTTTCGGACGCGGTGGACCGGCGCATTGGCGGCTACTCCAAGGGCATGCGGCAGCGGCTGGGGCTGGCGGCGGCGCTGCTGGGAGACCCCGCGCTGCTCGTGCTGGACGAGCCCACGGATGGCATCGACCCCATGGGCCGGCTGGAGGTGCGCCGCATCCTCCAGGAGGAGGTCCAGAAGGGCGTGACGCTCTTCCTCAACTCGCACCTGCTGGCGGAGACCGAACGCGTGTGCGACCACGTGGCCATCCTCGCGGACGGGCGCGTGCTGCGCGAAGGAAGGCTGGAGGAGCTGGCGAAGGCGGGGGCCCGCTGGCGCGTGCGCTTCGCACCCGGCGCGGACGCGGCGGCCCTGACGTCCGAGGGCTTCGTGCAGGCCGGTGGTGTCCGGGAGGAAGGCGTGTACACGGTGGACGCGGCGGACGTAACGGTGCTCAACGCGGCGCTGGACAGGGCAAGGGCCCGGGGCGCGCTGCTCACGGAGCTCAAGCGCGAGGGCGCGGACCTGGAGGCGGTGCTCGTGGGGGCTGTCGGCGGGCCGGGGGTGGCGGCATGAAGAGCCCGGTCTTCGTCATCGCGGGCTACGTGCTGCGCGAGGCGGCGTCACGCAAGTTCATCCTGGCCTTCATGGTGGGGCTCACGCTGGTGCTGGCCACCGTGGCGCTCAGCCTCAAGCTGGAGGTCGTGGACGGGGCGCTCGCGGCGACGCGGCTGTTCGGCGAGGTGGTGCGCTCGAACATCGTGTCCGTGGACGTGGCGCTGCGGCCCATCTACCGCGCGGCGGCGTACCTGGTGTTCTACGGCGGCATCCTCTTCGGCATCGTGGCGTGCTCGGACTTCGCGCCGGGGCTCTTGTCGCCCGGCCGCATCGAACACCTGCTCGCCCTGCCCCTCCAGCGCTGGCACCTGCTGGCCGGCACGTTCCTGGGCGTGATGACGCTGGCCCTGGGCGGCACGGTGTACGCCGCGGGCGGGCTGACGCTCATCTTCGGGGTGAAGGCGGGGTACTGGACGGCGGGGCCGCTCATCGCCGGGGGCCTGGCGTGCGTGGGGTTCGCGGCGGTGTACGCGGTGATGCTCACCACGGCGACGCTGGTGAGGAGCGCGGCGCTGTGCTCCGCGGCGGGCTTCGTGCTGCTGGTGGGCGGCATCCTCGCGGGCTTCCGCGCGGACGTGTCGCGCTACCTGGAGGCGGGCTTCGGCCGCACGGCGTTCGACGCGGTGACGCTGGTGCTGCCCCGGTTGTCCGCGCTGGCGTCGCGCGCGGCGGACCTGGCCAGCTCCACGCCGCTGGAGAAGGGTTCGTTGGGCATGCTGCTGGGCGGCGTGCTGGTATTCGGGTTGGGAGCGCTCTCCGTGGGCGTCTGGCACTTCGAAGGAAAGGATTGCTGAAGATGGAATCGCGCGGGCGCAGGAGGGTGTGGCTGGTGGGGGCCGTGCTGTTGTTCGCCGTGGGCGCGTTCCTGATGTTCACGGGCCAGGGCGACAAGCCGCCGGCTCCGGAGCCGGACGTGGACTTCCCCCGGCGCATGCGCGGCACGGACCTGGAGCGCGCGGAGAAGCGGCGCACCTGGGTGATGCCCGCGGTGGTGGACGCGGGCGTGGCCGCGCCCGTGAAGCCGCGCGACCCCCTGCTCGCGGCGCTGCCCCGGGGGCCGGGCCGCACGGCGGTGGTCATCGAGGCGAACGCGCTTCGCCACTCGCCCGTGGGCGAGCTGCTGATGGACTGCCTCTTGCGCGACGGCGGCAAGAACCTGGAGCAGTTCAAGGCGCTGAGCGGCGTGGATCCGCTCCAGGACCTGGACCGCCTGGTCGTCACCGACGAGGGCATCATCCTCTCCGGCGACTTCAGCAAGGCGCGCTACCAGGAGCTGCTGGGCGAGCGCGTGTCGTCCGACCACGGCCCGGGCGCGCGCGTGTACGAGCCGGGGGACACGACCTTCACCCTGCCGGACGGCGGCACGCAGCGCGGCCGGATGGACAACGCGGTGGGCACCTGGAACAACCAGATGCTGGTGTTCGGCAAGTCGCCGGATTCGGTGAAGACGGTGCTGGACCGCATGGACGGACGCGGCGTGGAGGACGGGCCGCCGCTGCTGGATGAGAACAGCACCTACGGGGAGATGTACGGCGTGCTGGCGGTGGAGCAGTTGGCGCGGCTGTTGGGGCCGGATCAGGCGGAGCTGGCGCGGCGGCTGACGGACGTGGCCCAGAACGTGGAGCTGCACCTGGACACCAGCGGCGACGTGGCCATGGTGGCCAACGTGAGCGGCCTGGACGCGGAGAAGATGACGGACCTGGGCAAGTCCCTGGGCGGCGCGCTGTCCATGGCGCGCATGAAGGCGCAGGCGGACGGCAAGGAGGACCTGGCGCAGCTGCTGGACTTCGCGAAGGTCCGGCCGGACGGCACGTCCTTCAAGATGGAGCTGGCGGTGCCCCTGGCCACCATCCAGGAGCAGCTGTCCTGGTGCCGCGAGGAGCGGCAGGCCGCCGAGCGCGCGAAACCGGCGCCGTAAGAGCAGGCAGGCCCGCTTCACTGATTTCCCCAGGACACGCTTCACGGGATACTGCGGCCCGAGAGGGAGACGCGACCCGCCACGGGCTGGACGGGCGCGGGCTCCTCGAGGGTTTGATGAACGCACGCGTCGGGAGGGTGGCTCCCCTCCTCTTCGGTTCGGGGCTTTGCGCACTGGTCTACCAGACGGTGTGGCTGCGGGAGTTCCGCCTCATCTTCGGGGCCTCGACCGCCGCGTCGGCCGCGGTGCTGGCCATCTTCATGGCGGGGCTGGGGCTGGGCAGCGCGCTGCTGGGCGCCAGGGCGGACCGGCAGGCCCGGCCGCTGGCCTTCTACGCGAACCTGGAGCTGCTCATCGCCGCGAGCGCCGCGCTCAGCCCCTTCCTCGTGGAGGCGGTGCGCGCCGTGTACATCGCCCTGGGCGGCACGCCGGTGATGGGCCTGGGCCTGGGCACCGTCGTGCGGCTGGTGCTGTCGCTGCTGGTGCTCGCGGTGCCCACGGTGCTCATGGGCGGCACGCTCCCCGCCGCCGCGCGCGCGGTGCTCTCCGACGCGGATCCGCAGCGCCGCGACCTCGCCCTGCTCTACGGCGTCAACACCCTGGGCGCCGTGACGGGCGCCGTGGCGTCCACGTTCCTGCTGCTGGAGGTGCTGGGCAACCGCTCCACGCTCTGGTCCGCGTGCCTGCTCAACGCGCTCGTGGCCATCGCCGCGCGCTCCGTGAGCCGGTCGCTGGAGTCCGACGCTCCGGCCACGCCCGCCCCCGCGG
>NZ_RAWE01000124.1 GCF_003611695.1 Corallococcus carmarthensis
GGCTCCGGACCCTCCGGCGGCAGGGGCGGGGGTGGCTTTCGGCGTGACACCGTAGCGGGCCTCCTCCTGGCGCTGCTTCTCCTCGGCCGCCAGACGCTGGCGCTCGCGCGCGAGCCGGAACTGTTCCTTGAGGCTGGTGATCTCACCCTTGAGCGAGGAGATGTCCTCCTTCACCGCGCCCGGGTGGCTGGTGCCCGCCTCGTCCACGGGGTGGCCTGCCCGCTTGCCCTCCGAGCCGGCACCACCGGCGGAGGTCATCTGCATCAGCAGGGCAGCCAGGGTCATCGCCTTCATGGACTTTCACGTAAGCAAGCGCCGTGCTCGCGCGCAAGTCATGTTGCGTGAGCGGCGCTTCGTTGGCCGCCCTCTTCCTTGTGTGACACGACGCGTTCCGCCAGCCGGACAGCGGACAGCGGAGCGCTCCCTTCCGCCTTGTTGTTGATGGTCACGAAGACGGGCCGCTCGCGCCGCACCGCCGCCATGCACACCCGGGCCAGGACGTCGCGGGTGCCCACGTCCTCGTCCACCAGCCGGTTGAACGGCGCGTAGCGGGCGTAGGCCTCCTCGTAGCCCAGGTTCGGCGGCAGCATCCAGCGCACCACCACCGCGCGGGCCTCGAAGGCGCGCGTGAGCTTCGCCTGCCGCGCGACGGGCGGCATGTGGGCCCACACCGCGAGCACCGGGCTCACGCCCGTGTCCGCCAGCGCCTGCGCGAAGCCCTCCGTGAGCAGCTCCTCGTTGCGGACCTCCACCGCGTAGAGCGGGCCCTTGGGCAGCGCGGAGAAGAACGCGTGCAGCCGCTCCACGAAGCGCCCCACTCCACCCAGCGCCGCGGGGTCCTGCGGCGGGAACTGGAAGACGAGCGGACCCGCCTTGTCGCCCAACCCTTCCAGGAACGGCGCCACCACGTGGTCCACCGCGTAGGCCGCCTGGAGGAACCGATCATTCACCTGCCCCCGGTGCGCGCCGTAGCGCTCGTGCACGGGGAAGCGCGCCAGCGTGCAGGCCTCGTGGGCCTTCACCAGGAAGCGAAAGCCGTCCGGCACCTGCTGGGCGTACTCGGCGAAGGTGGTGGCGGGCACCGGCGCGTAGAACGTCCGGTCGATGCCCACCGTGCGCAGCACCGGGTGGTGCGCATAGGCAGCCAGGCCCTCGCGCGCCAGCTGGGTCGTGCTGGCCTCATGGTCATAGACGAGCCCGTTCCAGCCCGGGAAGGTCCACGACGACGTGCCCAGGTAGACACCCCGGGGAAGCTGCTCGCCCAGCACGCGCAGGCTCTCGGACGGCTCGGCCGGGCCGACCGGCTGGGTCCGGCGGCGGGACGACACCGGCGGCTCCTCCACCGCCCCGGTGAAGAGGTCGAACTGCGCGGGTCGTCGTGGTGCGCTCATGCGTTCAGCTCCTCTCCCAGAGGGGGACGGCGGTGGAACCCAGGGAGTAATCCCGGAGCCCAGGCGATGCAGCAGGTTGCCCGGATTCCGCGCGACGTTCCAGGTTTCCAGCACGCCCACCAGGTGGACGGGCACGCACGGGCTGTCATCCTCCCAACGCGACGGTCTGTGATTGAACCTTTGTCCAACTGCAAACCCAGTCGCGTCGCTGTAAGATATTTAAACCGAGCAATTCGGCATTACCTCTGTAAAGCTTGACCGTGGTTGCAACGGCTGGGGGGCAACATGGACTGGTCGTTGACCGCATCCCTGCTCGCGGAGCGGGACACGCGACCCATCGTCGTGATGGATCGGCGCGGCCGTATCGAGCTGGCCAACAGTGCATTCACGTCGTTGCTGGGCCGGCCCCGTGAGGAGTTGCTGGGGCGCCGCTGGACGGATATCTGCACGCCGCATGAGCACGGACGTGAGGTGGGACGGGCGCTGCGGGCCATCTTCACCAGCGCCGAGCACCGGCTGGAGACGGAGGTGCTCACGCGCGACGGCGAGCGCCTGTCGGTGGAGATGGACGTGGCGGCCGTGGGCCAGCCGCCGCTGCGGCTGGTGGCCATCATCACGCGCGCGGCGGCGCTCCTCTCCGTCCCCGAGCACACCGCGGCCATGGAGGCCTCCCGGGCTCCCGGACCGCACCAGGACATGAGCTACGAAATCTCCACCGAGCTGTCGTCGTTCGGGACGATCAAGGCGGTGTGGACCTCCGGGCAGTCACAGCAGGAGGAGATGGTGGGCCGGCCGTGCTTCGGCGCCTTCGCCCAGCGCGACGCGCCCTGCCAGGACTGTCCGCTCACGGCGGCGGCTCCCGCGTCCTGGCCCCACACCATCGTGCGGCAGGCCGCGGCGGAGGCCCAGGGCTACGAGGTCGTCACCGCGACGCCCACGGGCGCCGGCACCGCGCGCGTCAGCGTGCACACCATCGGTGACGCCACGCTCAGCGGCCTCTTCGAGGCGAAGGTGCGGCGCCTGGCGAACGCCGCGCGGCTGTCCGAGCGGGAAGGCGATGTCTTGAAATATCTCGCGCTCGGCCGCTCGCCCACCGACATCTCGACCGTGTTAGGGATTACCGAGCGTACGGTCAAATTCCACCAGGCGAACCTGCTCCGGAAGCTGGGGGCGGAGACGCGGTATGACCTGCTTCGCCTGTTCTTCTGACCAGGGCACCTTCCCTCCGGGACAGCTTTCACGCCGTTGACGTTGGAGGATGCTGGCCCTTCGACTCCGGAGTCTTGTGGGTCGGGGGGGCCGTTGCCCATGGGCAGCGCCAGTCAAATCCGTATCATCAAACACATACAGTCCAAGTGGACTTCCGTCAAAGGACATCCTGTCCGTGGGTGAAACTCCGGGCTGGGATGACGTGATGCGGGAGTTCCTCCTCGAGTCCCGCGAACACGTGCAGAGCATCGAGGCGACGGTGCTGGAGCTGGAGGCGCAGCCGGGTTCGCAGGCGTTGCTGGCGCAGCTGTTCCGCAGCCTGCACACCGTGAAGGGCACCTGCGGCTTCCTGGGCTTCACCCGCCTGGAAGCGCTGATGCACGCCGCCGAGGAGATGCTCGGCTTGGCGCGCGACCGGCGGCTGGTGCTGGACCGCGAGCGCGTGTCCACGCTGCTGGCGGCGGCGGACGCGGCGCGCGCGGCGCTGGAGCACATCGAGGCGACGGGGCTGGAGCCCGCGGTGGATCATTCCGCGCTGCTCGCTCGTATGGCGGGCGCGGCGGCGGCCTCCGCTCCCATGGAGGTGTTGGAGCCCCTGACGCCTCCGGGCGCCATCCCCTGGCGCGGCGCCGCCACCGGCGTGGATTCCAAGCTGCGCGTGGACGTGGCGCTGCTGGACCGCCTGATGAACCTGATGGGCGAGCTGGTGCTGGCGCGCAACCGCATCCTCCAGTGCGCGGCGTCCCCCACGCCGGGCGCGGAGCTGATGACCGCGTCGCAGCGGCTGGATGTCGTCACCACGCAGGTGCAGCAGGTGGTGATGAAGACGCGGCTCCAGCCGGTGGGCCAGGTGTGGAACCGCTTCCCTCGGCTCGTGCGCGAGCTGGCGCACGGGTGCGGCAAGCAGGTGCGGCTGCAACTCCAGGGCGCGGACACGGAGCTGGACAAGACGCTGGTGGAGGCGCTGCATGATCCGCTCACCCACCTCTTGCGCAACGCCGTGGACCACGGCGTGGAGACGCCCGGGCAGCGCCGGGAAGCGGGCAAGCCGCCCGTGGGGTGCCTGACGCTGAGCGCGTCGCACGAAGGCGGGCTCGTGCACCTGGGCATGTCCGACGACGGCGCGGGCATCGACGTGCAGCGCGTGCGGCAGGTCGCGGTGCAGCGGGGCCTGCTCACGGCCGACCAGGCGGCGCGGCTTCCGGACGCGGACGCGCTGATGCTCATCTTCATGCCGGGCTTCAGCACCGCGGAGCGCGTCACGTCATTGTCCGGACGGGGCGTGGGCATGGACGTGGTGCGCACGCAGGTGGAGCGCATTGGCGGAACCGTGGAGGTGCACAGCCGGCCCGGCCAGGGCACCACGTTCACGCTCAAGATTCCCCTCACGCTGGCCATCATCCCGGCGCTGCTCGTGACGTGCCGGGGTGACCGCTACGCACTGCCGCAGGCCTCCCTGCGGGAGGTGGTGTGGCTGGAGCCGGCCCAGGCCCGCAGGGACATCACCCGCATCCAGGGGGCGTGCGTCCTGCGCCTGCGAGGTGAGCTGCTGCCGCTGGTGGTGCTGGCGGCCGAGCTGGGCGTGGGGCCCGCGGCGCCGGACCTGGACGCGGGCGCCACCCTCGTCGTGTTGCAGGCCGGCGAGCGCACCTTCGGGCTGTGGGTGGACGCCATCCGCGACACGGAGGAGATCGTCGTCAAGCCGCTGTGGAAGCACCTGAAGGGGCTGGCCTGCTACGCGGGCGCGACGGTGCTGGGCGACGGGCGCGTGGCGCTCATCCTGGACGCCATGGGCCTGGGCCGCCGCGTGGGCACCGTGGCCGAGGCGCAGGCCCAGGTCGTCATTCCAGAAGCCGTTACGGAAGCGCCACGACCCGAGGACGCGCGCGAGCGGGTGCTCCTGTGCCGCACCGGCGCGGAGGGCCGCGTGGCCATCCCGCTGTCGCGCGTGGCGCGGCTGGAGGAGTTGCCCGCGTCGGACGTGGAGCGGCTGAGCGGAGGCATGGAGATGGCGCGCTACCACGGGCAGCTGTTGCCGCTGGTGCGCGTGGCCTCCGTGCTGGAGGCGAGGCCCGGCGCGACGGAGCGGATCACCCAGAACCTCCAGGTCGCGATGGGCGAGTCGCTGTCCGTCGTCGTCACCACGCACGCGGACACGCGCGTGGGGCTGGTGGTGGACGCCATCCTCGACGTCGCGGAGGTGGAGCTCGCGCTCCAGCGTGAGACGCGCCGCCCGGGTGTGCTGGGCTCCATGGTGGTGCAGGCCCGTGCCACCGAGTTCCTGGACGTGGAGGGCACCGTGCGCGCCGTGCACCCGCAACTCTTGACGGGCGGTGCGCCATGAGCGCCTTCCGCCAGCTGTGCTCCTTCCGCGTGGGCGACCACCTGTTCGGCCTGGACATCGAACGCGTGCAGGAGATCCTCCTGCCGCCTCCGCTCACGCGCGTGCCCGGCGCGCCCCCGGAAGTGGCGGGGCTGCTCAACCTGCGCGGGCAGATCGTCCCCGCCATCGACCTGCGCCGCCGCCTGGACCTGCCTGACGGCACCGCCCCCGCGGACGCGCCCCACGTCGTCCTGCGCGGCGACGACGGCGCGGTGAGCCTCCGCGTGGATGCCATTGGCGACATCATTCCCTTCGAGCAGTCGGACCTGGCGCCGCTGCCGGACAACCTGCGCGGGCCGCTGCGCTCGCTGCTGCTGGGTGTCCATGCGCTGCCGGATCGGCTGCTGCTCGTGTTGTCCGCGGATGCGGTGGTGGACGGGCTCGCGCCCACGTCCAGCGCCTCCGCCTCCCCTTCCTTCCCCGTGATTTCCCAGGAGTCCCGCTGATGGCCCGCCCGACCGCGCCCGCCGTGAAAACCACCCTCTTCCAGCGCCTGGGCGGCAAGGTCCCGCTGACGGCCGCCGTGCAGAAGCTCTACGCGCGGGTGATGACGGACGCGCTGCTCAAGCCCTTCTTCCGCCGCGCGGACCTGATCCAGCTCCAGCGCCAGATGGTCGCCTTCCTCACCCAGCACCTGGGCGGTCCGGCCGTCTATCGCGGCCCGTCGATGCGCGACGTGCACGCGCGCATGGAGCTGAAGCCCCACCACTTCGAGCGCGTCGCCGAACACCTGGCCACCGTGATGGATGAGCTGGACGTGCCGGGCCCCGTCGCCCGCGAGGTGCTCGCGGCGGTGGGCACGTTGCAGGACGACATCGTCATCAAGCCCGCGCCGAAGTCCGCCTCCCGGCCCGTCGCGAAGCGCGCCCCGGCGCGTGCCTCCCGCACGGCGGGACGCCGGGTCGCCGCGGCGTCCGCTCCCGCCGCCCGGTCCTCCCGCCGCCGCGCGGCCACGCCGCTCGAAGGCGCCCTGAGCGAGGCGTTGCTGGACGCGGCGCGGGTCAGCCTGTTCGTCCTGGACGCGGACCTGAACATCGTCTTCACGAACGCGTCCGCCACGGAGGCCATCGAGCGCATCAGCAACGGTGCGGGGGACGCGGGCAGCGACTTCCTGGCCCACTTCGAGCACCAGCTGCGCCTGGACGAGGACCGGTTGAACGACCCCTCCGCGCTGCCGCACGAAACCCACTTCGCGGTGGGCCCCACGCTGCTCAAGGCGCGCATCGACGGCATCGCGGGCCGGGGCGGAGCGATCACCGGCTACGTGGTGACGTGGACGGACATCACGGATCAGCAGCGCGCGGACACGGAGATGGCTCGCCTCAGGGCAATGCTGGAGAACGCGCCCACCTGCGTGATGGTGGCCGACGTGGACCTGAAGATCGTCTACCTGAACCCCGCCTCGCGCCGGCTCCTGCAGCGCGTGGAGAAGCACCTGCCCATCACGGCGGACCGGGTGCTGGGGTCCACCATCGACGTCTTCCACCGCGACTCGTCGTACCAGCGGAAGATCCTGTCCAACGACAAGAACCTGCCCGTGCGCGCGAACATCCCCATCGGGCCGGAGGTCGCGGACCTGCTGGTGACCGCGGTGTACGACGGGCAGGGCCGCTACCTGGGCCCCATGGTGACGTGGGAGCTGATCACGGAGAAGCTCGCCGTGCAGCAGCGTGAGAAGGAGCTGGACTCCACCCTGCGCGGCATCTTCCAGGAGGTGACGCAGCACTCGCAGACGCTCGCGGCGTCGTCGCAGGAGCTGTCCAGCGTCAGCCAGCAGATGGTGAGCAACGCGCAGGAGACCGCGGCGCAGGCCACCCAGGTGTCCGCCGGCGCCGAACAGGTCAGCCGCAACGTGCAGAGCGTCGCGTCCGGCATGGAGGAGGTCAACGCGAACATCCGCGAGGTGGCACGCAACGCGAGCAGCGCCGCCAAGGTGGCGTCGTCCGCGGTCAAGCTGGCGGACTCCACGTCCAGCATCGTCGGCAAACTGGGGACCAGCAGCCAGGAGATCGGCAAGGTCATCAAGGTCATCACCTCCATCGCGCAGCAGACGAACCTGCTCGCGCTCAACGCGACCATCGAGGCGGCCCGCGCGGGTGAGGCGGGACGGGGCTTCGCGGTGGTGGCCAACGAGGTGAAGGAGCTGGCGCGCGAGACGGCCCGCGCCACGGAGGACATCGGCCAGAAGATCGGCAGCATCCAGGGCGACACCGAGGAGGTGGTCAACGCCATCCTGGAGATTGGCGCCACCATCGGCCGCATCAACGAGCTGCAGACGTCCATCGCCTCCTCCGTGGAGGAGCAGACGGCCACCGCGGGCGAAATCCTCCGCAACGTGGGCGAGGCCGCCAAGGGCAGCCAGCAGATCTCCGAGAACATGGCCGCCGTGGCGGAGGCCGCGCGCAGCACCACCGAGGGCGCGGGCAGCACGCAGCGCTCGGCGGGGGAGCTGGCCCACATGGCGCAGTCGCTGCAACGGCTGGTCGTGCAGGTGGACACCTCCGACAAGCAGGTCCGGACGAAGTAGCGCGGGCGGCATCAAGCCCTGGAGCCACGGCACGTGCGGACCGGATTGAAGCGGTGGTGGGAGCTGGGTCAGGTGGCCCGCGCCTCCACGCGCCTGCGGCGGGTGTCCCGTCCCCAGGACGCGGAGCGCGCCCGGCGCGAACTGACCGAGCGGCTGCTGGGCCTGCGGGGACTGCCCCAGAAGGTGGGGCAGGTGCTCACGCTCGCGCAGCTGGGCGCGGACACGCCGGGGTTCGGTTCACTCGCGGAGGCGCCCTCCCCGCTCGCGCCGGAGGCCGCGCTGGCGGAGGTGTCCCGCCGGTTGGGCCGTCCCTGGCGGGAGGTGTTCACGTCGCTGGAGGGCGTGGGCATCGCCGCGTCGCTGGGACAGGTGCACCGAGGGGTGCTGCACGACGGGCGCACCGTGGCGGTGAAGCTGCGGCACCCGGGCATCGCGGAGGCCGTGCGGGATGATCTGCGCGCGCTGGGGTGGCTGGCAGCGCCGCTGGGTGGCTGGCGCGGGAAGCTGGACATGTCCTCCTACCGCCACGAGCTGGCCCGGATGCTCCAGGGCGAACTGGACTACCACCACGAAGCCCAGGCCCTGCGGGACGCGGGCGCGCGCATGACGGACGTGCCGGGCGTCGTCGTCCCCGTGCCGGTGGACGCGCTCACGCGTGAAGACCTGCTGGTGATGAGCTGGGTGGAGGGCGCTTCGCTCGCGGATGGATGGCGCTGGAGCGAAGCGGACCGCCGCGCGCTGTCCACGACGCTGGTGCGGCTGTTCCTCCACGGGTGCTTTACGTGGGGCGCGCTCCACGCGGATCCGCACCCGGGCAACTACCGCGTGTCCCGGGGGCCGGACGGCAAGCCCGTGCTGGGGGTGCTCGACTTCGGCTGCGTGAAGCCGCTGCCGCCGGAGCTGGCCGTGGGGCTGGGGCGGCTGATCTCCCTCCTCCGGTGTCCCAACACGCCGCCACACCCGGAGCAGGTGCTGTCCGCGTGGGTGATGATGGGCTTCACGCCGGAGCTGCTGGAGCCCATGGCGGAGACGCTGCCCGCCGTCAGTCGCGTGCTGCTGGAGCCCTTTCTCCTCGACCGTCCCTTTCGCGCGCGAAGCTGGCGGCTGGGCGAGCGGCTCACCGAGGCGCTGGGGCCGCACCGCTGGAACTTCCGCGCGGCCGGGCCCGCGTCGCTCCTGTTCGTCCTGCGCGCATTCCACGGGCTGGTGCGGCACCTGGACGTGCTCGATACGCCCATCGCGTGGGCGCCGCTGCTGGACGAGGCGCGCGCCCCATCGCTCCCGCCTCCACCGTCGCTGCCCGAGGCGCGGGGGGAAGGCACCGCGCGCTACCTGAAGGTCCGCGTGACGGAGGCCGGGCAGACGCGCGTCGCGCTGACGTTCCGCGCGGACGTGGCGGCGCACCTGGAAGACCTGCTGCCGGAGGACCTGCCGCGGAGGCTCGCGGCGCGGGGCGTGGATCCGGCGGCCATTGGCAAGGCGGCGGTCGCGGCGGGGCTGCGGCCGTCGGAGTTGTTCCACCTGGACGAGGGCGACCGCCACGTCCGGGTCTGGCTCGAGTGAAACCCAGACAAGGAGGTGACGCATGGTCACCATCGGCATGAACTACGAAGTGCGTGAGGGCAAGGCGGAAGCCTTCGAGCGGAAGTTCGCGCTCGTGCTGGAGGCGATGCGCACCCTGCCGGCGCACGCGCATACGGAGCTGTTCAAGAGCGTGGGGGCACCGGGGCGCTACCTCATCGTCTCCGAGTGGCACAGCCGCGAGGGCTTCGACGCCTTCGTCGCGTCCGAGGCCTTCCACCGCGTGACGGATTGGGGCGCCAGCGCCATCCTCGCGGGCCGGCCGCGCCACGAGGTGTATGGCGAGACGGTCAGCAGCGCCCCTGCGGGACGCTGCCCGGTCGAGCACGCGGTCCGGTGACGCGGGTGCGCATGAATCCCATCCGGGTCCTGGTGGTGGACGACGCGGCCGTGGTGCGGCGCCAGGTGTCGCTGCTCCTGGGCGCGGATCCCGGCCTGGAGGTCGTCGCCACCGCGCCCAACGGCCGCATCGCGCTTGCCAAGGTGGCGCAATTCCAGCCGGACGTGGTGCTGTTGGATCTGGAGATGCCGGAGCTGGACGGACTGGAGACGCTGAAGCTCCTGCGCCAGCGCGACCCGGAGCTGCCGGTGGTGATGTTCAGCGCGCTCACCGAACGCGCGGGCATGCTGACCCTGGAGGCGCTCGCGCTGGGGGCACGCGACTACGTGACGAAGCCCACCTCCGCGGGCGGACTGAACATCACCGTGGAGGCCGTGCGGGACGAACTGGTGCGCAAGCTCAAGGCGCTCAACGTGCGCACGCCCTCCGCCACGGCGGCGCCGTTCCCGGTGACGCGCGCGCCCCAGCCCCGGCCTCAGACGCCCGCGCGGGTGGAGGCCATCGTCATCGGCGCGTCCACCGGAGGCCCGGGCGCGCTGGTGCGCGTGGTGTCCTCGCTGCCGGCGGACCTGCCGGTGCCGGTGCTCATCGTGCAGCACATGCCGCCCCTCTTCACCCGGCTGCTGGCGGAGCGGTTGCAGGGCGTGAGCGCGCTCACCGTGCGCGAGGCCGTGACGGGCTCGGCCGTGCAGGCCGGCTCGGTGTGGGTCGCCCCTGGGGACTTCCACCTGGCCGTGTGCCGGGACGCGACGGGCGTGCGGCTGCTCACGCACCAGGGCCCCACGGAGAACGCGTGCCGCCCGGCGGTGGACCTGCTCTTCCGCTCGGCGGCGGAGGTGTACGGCGCGGGGGTGCTGGCGGTGGTGCTCACCGGCATGGGCCAGGACGGGCTGCGCGGCTGCCGGCGGGTGAACGAGGCGGGTGGGCAGGTGGTGGTGCAGGACCAGGCCAGCAGTGTCATCGGCAGCATGCCGGGCGCGGTGGAGCAGGCGGGGCTCGCGGATGCGGTGATGCCCCTGGACGCAGTGGCCCCGGAGCTGGTGCGGCGCGTGGATCCGCGCGGACGGAGAACCTGAGCATGCCGCTGTTTCCCGATGACTTCGCGTATCTGCGGCAGCGCGTGCTGCGCCGCTCCGGGCTCGTGCTGGAGTCCGACACGCACGCGCTGGTGGAGACGCGGCTCACGTCGCTCGTGCGCGAGGAGCGGCTGCCGGACATCGCCGCCCTCGTCTCACGGTTGCGCTCGCTGCCGGAGGGCAGCCCGCTCCACCAGCGGATGGCGGAGGCGCTCGCCAACCACGAGACCGCCTTCTTCCGCGACGCGCCCGTATTCGACGCCCTGCGCACCACGGTGCTGCCCGCCCTGCTGGCGAAGCGCGTCCGCACGCGAACGCTGCGCATCTGGTGCGCGGCGTGTGCCTTTGGCCAGGAGCCCTACAGCGTGGCGATGACGCTGGCGGAGGCCGGGCTGCTGATCACCGGCTGGACGGTGCGCATCCTCGCCACGGACTTCTCCACCCGCGCGCTCGTGCGCGCCAGCGAGGCTCGCTACGACGCGAAGGAGATCCACCGGGGCCTGACGCCCGAGCTGCGCCAGCGCTACTTCCACCAGGACCGCGACCGGTGGCGGCTCATCGAACAGGTGCGCAGGCCCGTGGAGTGCCGGCCGCTCAACCTGATGGACGACTTCCCACTGGAAGCGCCCGTGGACCTCGTCTTCCTTCGCAACGTGATGATCTACTGGGACGTGCCCACCCGGCGCGCGGTGCTCGCCCGCGTGCGGCGGATGCTCCACGCGGATGGCTACCTGGTGCTGGGCGCCGCGGAGGCCTCGCCCCTGGTGGAGGACGGCTTCACGCGGCACCTGATTGGACAGACCAGCTGGTACCGCCCCGCGCCCGCGTCTCCCAACGCCAGCGCGGGCTCGCCCGTGGCGGACGCGCCGCGCCCGCCCCACTCCGGCGCTACACCTTGAGGCGGATGGCGCCGGGCAGCAGCGTCATGGTGCAGGGCAGCCGGCCCGGCGTCTCGCCGTCCACGTCCAGGAACACGTCGCCCGTCTCCGACTCCGCGTGGAGCGTGCGGCAGCGCAGCCTCCGCGTGCCCTTCCAGGTGACGTGGTCGCCGTTGTAGACGCCCTTGGACTTGAGGACGAAGTCGGACAGGCCGTAGTTGGACCAGATGGTGACGTCGAAGAGGCCGTCGTGCGTCACCGCGTCGGGCGCCACGAACATGCCGCTGCCGAAGTAGCGCCCGTTGGCCACGGCCACCGCGGTGACGCTCACCGTCTCCGGCTCGCCGCCGTCCACCGTGAGCCGCACCTGCCGCTCCTGGTACTTCAGGAGGCCCTTCACGGTGCCCCACATGAAGCTCAGGTTGCCGCCCAGCGCCTTGCTGCCCTGGTTCACCTCGCGCGCCACCACCGCGCTCACGCCGAACGAGGCGATGTTGGCGAAGAAGCGCGTGGCCGGGTTGCCGTCGTTGTCGATGAACTCCAGCCGACCCACGTCGAACGGCTCCGTCTTCTCCGTGCGCAGCCGCTCCAGCGCGGAGTTCAGCTCCAGGTCCCACCCGAAGGTGCGGCGGAAGTCACCGCCCGTGCCCCGGGGCAGGAGGCCCAACGTGGCCTGCGGGTTGATGACCTGCCCATCTCGGAAGAAGCCGTTGGTGACCTCGTTGAGGGTGCCGTCACCGCCCACCGCGACGATGCACTCATAGCCATCGTCGATGGCCTGCCGCGCCAGACGCGCCGCATCCATGCCGCCGCTGGTGAAGCCGTGCCCGAACTCACCGAGCACCTTGCCCACCTGCGAGGAGATCTCCACCCATCGCTTCCCCGTCTGCCCGTTGGCGCTGCGCGGGTTGACCACGAGGAACGTCTTCATTCAGTGCCTTCTCCCTGCTGCGAGAACGGCTTGTTTACGCAATTGTGGGCCGTGGCTCCACTCCATGACCCACATGAGAGCCCCGGAGCCCGGGGTGTTTGTCACCCGGACCCGTCCATGCTGGGCTTCTGACCCCTCCTTTCGCCCCGGACCCCGAGTGAAAGTCCCCTCCTCCACCGAGCAGCTCGCACCCCACCGGGAGGCCACGCGCACTCTGGACTGGGCACTGCCCACGCTCCGGGCGGACCTGAAGGCGGCGGCACGTCAGCCCTTCCGGGAGACGGGAGCCCAGGAGGACTTCCTGCACCGCCATGACGCAGCGGCCCATGAATCCCAGGGGCAGGAGCGGACGGGGCGCTTCGAGCGGGCCCTGGCCCGGGTGCGGCAGTTGGCGGACGCGGGCGAGCCGCTGACCTTCCCCCGGATGGTGGAGGTCCAGTCGGAGCTCCTGGGCGGGCCCACGGGCTTCCGCACCGGGGACGCCTTCGCGTGGGGCGGCGCTCACCGCTACGCGCACGCGCCCGGCCTGGAGGCGGCCTTTCGCGACAAGGTGGAGTCGGACGCCAGGGAAGACCGCCACCCCGTGGCACATGCCACGCGGTTGTACCTGGACCTGTGTTTCTTCCATCCCTTCCCGGACGGCAACGCCCGCGCGGCGCGGCTGTGGTTGGAATACATGCTGCGCCGGGGCCGGCTGCCCACCCCGCCGCTGGCGCCCGTGGTGCTGTGGCCCAAGCACCCGGGAGATGCGGTGAACTACACGCGGCTGGCAAGGCTGCTGGCCCGGAGCATCGCGGGGCCGGACGCCCCGTGCCGCAACGAGGTGTCTTCATGAGCGTTGAGGCTTCGACTTCCATGTGGCGGCGCATCCGCGACAGCCTGGATACCTATGCGCCGGAGCCGCTGGCATCCCAGCTGCGGGACGTCCTGGCCCCGTTGCGGTCCGGTGGGATCCATCAGGCCCGGCTCAAGCAGGCGAAGAACGCCGTCCAAGACCTGCTCAAGAGCGAGCTGGGGGCCTGGTACACCGCGAGCGGCCTGCCCCTGGGCAACGAGGTGCTGGGGGGCTACTGCTGGTGCCACTCGTTCTTCAACCAGAACCCGCCGCATCGCACGGTGGACGTGGATGAGAACATCCAGCTCATGCTGGAGTCGCTGGAGCGGATCCGGGCGTTTCTGTATGCGCTGGACGGCGTGTATCAGTCCGCGCGCCGTCAGCTTGAGGCAGCGGCCAACGACAAGCCCCTCCGGGCGCAGGCGCTCGCGGAAGGGCTGGTGCGGACCGTGGACCTGACGGCGGAGACGACGTCCTGTGAGGAGACCTGGTACCAGGTCGCGCAGGACGCCATGTCGTGGTGCATCGAGGCGATGGGACTGCCCTTGTCGGACGCCACACAGGAGCTGCTGGACACCGCCTTCGTCTTCGAGTCCTGGGTGGCGCCCCCTCCGGAAGCCCTCCGGGACGCGGCGGCGAGGGTGGCGGAGGGGGCCGTATGAGCAGGACGCCCCTGGGCTCATGGGCAATCATCCGCGACAGCCTGGATGGGTATGCCCCGGACAAGCTCATCCGCCTGCTGCGCGAATACCTGACGCCACGGGTACCGCCGGGGACGCGCAAGCTCACGGACGAGCAGCACGACACGATGGTGAAACACGTCCAGCGCCTGCTCAACCAGAACCTGGGGCCCTGGTACACGGAGACGCACCTGTATCTGGGCAATGAGAGCTTCGGTGGCTACTGCTGGTGTCACCGCTTCTTCCGGCACAAACCCACGCCGAACATGAGCGTGGAATACAACATCCAGCTCATCATCGACGCGCTGGCGCAGTCGCGAGAATGGCTGTTCAAGCTGGGCGCCCACTTCAAGGCGCTGGAGCGGGACCTGCCTTCAGCCCCCGAGGACACGGACATCCGGATGCTCGCGCTGGCGGATGGAATCGTCACCACGATGAACCTCACCATGGACGCCACGGGCTGCGAGGAGTCCTGGTACACCTTCGCGGATCAGGCGCTGACGTGGATGTTCGACGCCATCGCGCTCCGGCCGGGCTATCAGGCCGGGAAGCTGATGCGGAAGCTGTTCGCGTTCGAGTCCTGGCACGGGCCCCTCCAGGAGGAGCTGCGCGACTCGGCGGAGAAGGTGGCGGCGGCCGTCGTGGAGGACGAGGGCCGCCGGCACACGCACTGAGGTGCGCGCCCACCCCTCAGTGGACGGGCTTTCCGCGCGTCAACCGGGCCTGCTCGCGCGAGCCCCCCTTCACCTCGATGCGCTTGCCCTGGGCCTCCGACTCCGGAAGCTTCAAGGAGATCTCCAGCACGCCATTCTCGAAGTTCGCCTGCACCGTCTCCGTGTCGATGCCTTCCGGAAGCGGGATGGCGCGGCGGAACGAACCGGTGCTGCGCTCCATGCTCCAGAACCCTTCGAGCTCCTCTTCCTCCTCCACCTCGAAGCTGCGCTCACCTTCGATCACGAGCAGGTCCTTCAGCAGTTCGACGTGGATGTCCTCCTGCTTCACGCCTGGCAGGTCGGCCTTCACGACGAGGTTTCCGTTCCGCTCCAGCACGTCCACCTGCGGTGACCAGAGGCCCTCGTCCAGCACGCCACTCCGGGCGGCGAGGCCCCGGCCTCCGATGCCGGTGAAGAGCTGGTCCATGTCTTCCAGCATCCGGCGCAGCAGTCCGAATGGGCTCAAGGGCACGGCTTCCCGGCCAATGGCCGGTGCGCGCGACTCGCGGCGGGTGATGCCAGCGCCCGTCCTGGGCTCCTGCTCCTGCGAGGTGCCGCCCTGCGCGTCGGCCTTGGCGTTCTTCACGGCGGGCGAGGAGGAGGGCCCCCTCTGCTCCCCCGGGTTCCTGTTAGCGTTTGCCATGACGACCTCCCCCGGTGGAGCCCGGCTGGCGCCCGGCCGCCGGACCGCCCCGGTGACTCGAGCGGGGATGGGATTATCCCAACCCAAAACTGGCGGTGCCTCCGCGAGCCATCAAGGGTCCAGGGCTACAGGAGCCCAGGCGTCTGTCATTGGTGGGAGCCTCGCTACGCGAGCAGCGTGGCGTCCATCACCGTGAGGGCCACCCCGCCGACGCGGGCGCGCTCGACATGGCCCGGCCGGCCGGTGACCTGGATGTCGATGCGGCCCGGCTTGCCAAGCGTGTCGCCCTGTTCGATGCGGCCGGACGCCGTGCCGCCATGCTCCGGCAGGCGCAGGCTCCCGTGCTCGGCGAGGTAGGCCGCCAGTGGGCCCGCGGCGGAGCCTGTCACCGGGTCCTCCAGGATGCCGAAACCCGGGACGAAGTAGCGCGCCTGGGCCACGCTCCCCTCCTCCTTCACTTCACGGGTGAAGAGGTAGACGCCTCGCACGCCGTGCGACATCAGCAGCGCGTTCATCGCCGCGCCCCGCGGCGTCAGGGCCTCCAGGTCCGCGAGCCGCAGGAGCGGCACCACCAGCCGGTGGCCCTGGCGGATCACCGGCAGCGACGGGTCCACCTGCGACGTCTTCCCACCGAGCGTGGCCATCAGCGCGTCCATCTCCACGGGGTTGGGCTGCGCGGGCGGCTGGGGCGTGGCGATCCACACCCGGGTCCCCCGCGCGCCCTGTGACTCCAGTTCGATGTCGAGCGTGCCGGCGGGGCACTCCAGCTTGTAGGTCCCCGGGCTTCGCAGCAGCCCCTTCTCCGCGAGCAGATGGAAGGTGGCCACCGTGGCGTGGCCGCAGAACGCAATCTCATCCACGGGCGTGAAGTAGCGAAGGCGCACGGTGGCGTCGCCGGGCCGGGACAAGAGGAAGGCGGTCTCCGACGCACTGACGGCCGCGGCGGTCCGCTGCATCGTGGGGACATCCAGCGCCGTGGCGTCGAGCACCACGCCCGCGCGGTTTCCTGCACCGGCGGTGCGGGTGAAGGCATCGATGATGTGGACCTGCATGGGCGGGCTCCGGACAGGGGAAGGGCCAGGGAAACGGCGCAGGCATGCTCCGCTCTTCCGCTGGCGTCAAGCGATGGACCGACGCACGGGGGTGCCGAACAACGGGGTTGAACAGGAGCGCTCGAGCGGGCACAGCGGTGACACATGGGTTTCCTGAAGACAGGTGGGTGGGTGGTGCTGGGGGTGTTGCTCCACGCGAGTGGCGCGGCGGCACAGATCGTCAACGTGCAGGCGCTCTTCGACGAGAAGGCGGAGCTGGGACCAGCCGCGGCCATCGAGCTGGGCGGTGACTGGCGCACGGGCAGCACGGAGCTGTTTGCCATCCGAGGCTCGCTGGTGGGCCAGCTGCGCTCCGAGCGCGATGTCTGGCTGGGCGTCATCCGGGGCGAGTACTCGTTCGCGAGCGGCGAGCGCATCGTCAGCCAGGTGTTGGAGCACGTGCGCTACCGGCGCAGGTTCACGGACCAGGTGGCGGGCGAGGTCTTCGCACAGCACGAATACAACGAGTTCCGCCGGCTCCAGTTCCGGGCCCTGCTGGGCGCGGGTCCCCGCTTCATCCTGTTCAACGAGGACAGCATGGGGCTCACCTTCGGCGTGGCGCTGATGGTGGAGCACGAGCGGCTGCGCAAGGACGGCGAAGCGGACGCGGGGGACCGCTACACGGATCCGCGCGTGTCCAGCTACCTGCTGGCCCGGGTGAAGCTGATGGAGAACATCAACCTCGTGGAGACGGTCTACTTCCAGCCGCGAGTCACCCGCCCCTCCGACCTGCGCGTGCTCAACGAAACGCTGCTCGCGGTGACACCGAATCCCCGCGTCACGGTGGGCATCGGCTTCAACCTCACCTACGACAGCGCGCCGCCCGCGACGGTGCCACCGCTGGACACGCAGCTGCGAACCACCGTGGGCGTGAAGTTCTAGGGCGCCTGGAAACCCAGGGTGTCCCCCTCCCGCCCGGAGCGGCCCAACTGGTCCGACTGTCGGACCGGTTCGTGCGGTGCGCCGCCGGCGGGGCCGGGAGGGTCCGCGCTTCTCACCCATCGAGACTGAGATTCTTGTCCAAAGGCACAGGGGTAGACTCCGGCCATGACGTCCCATCCCATCCCCGCGCCTGTCGTCCTCCTGGGAGGCGGCAAGATCGCCGAAGCCCTCATCCAGGGGCTGCTGCGCTCCGGGCAGGCGCGCCCGTCGGACCTTCGCGTCACCGTGCGCCGGCCCGAACGCGGCGAGGAGCTGCGCTCCCGGCACGGCGTGCAGGTCCTCGTGGACAACGCGCAGGCGGTGCGGGGCGCTGGAGTGGTCCTGCTGGCGGTGAGACAGGCGCAGCTGCGGGACCTGATGGCGGTCATCTCACCGGCCCTGGCGCCGGGGCAGACCGTGGTGTCGCTGTCCGCCGACGTGCGGCTCGAACAGTTGGAAGCGGCGCTGCCCTCCCATGTCTCCGTCTTCCGCGCCATGCCTCACACGCCGGTGCGCGTGGGCTCGGGCGTGACGCCGCTGACGGCTGGGACACGGGTGACGGAAGCCGCGAAGAGGGCTACTGAATCCGTCTTCGCGGCGACGGGTCAGCCGTTATGGATGTCCGAGGAGGCGCTCACGGTGTGCACGGGCGTGTCCTGCACGGGCCCCGCGTACGTCTTCCGGTTCGTGGAGGCCCTGGCCCAGGCCGCGATGGCGCACGGGATGGACGCGGCGGAAGCGGCGGAACTCGCGCGGGGCACGCTCATCGGCGCGGCGAAGCTGCTGGCCGAACCAGCTGCCACCACCCCACGCCTCATCGCGGAGATTGCGACCCCAGGAGGCATCACCATGGCGGGGCTGGAGGCGTTGGAAGCCAATGGCCTCCCCCGAGTCGTGGGTGAAGCGGTAACCGTCGCCATCCAGCGCACGAGGGAGCGCGCGGACGCGAACGCCGTGGCCTACAGCACGCCGAAGTGACGCTTGAGCCCGCGCTGGCCTCCGGGCGTGACGATGAGGCCACGAGAGTCGGGCTGACGTTCCACCCACCCCAGCGAAAACACATGCGAGGCGAGCGCGGCCCCCAGCGCCCCCGCGAGGTGATCGCGCCGCTCGCTCCAATCCAGGCACCGGTGGGCGAAGTGGCGCCGCTGTTCGCGCACAGGCTCCAGGTCGATGCCGAAGTCCTGGAACCACGCCTCGCCGCTCGGTGTGAGCGCGAAAGCGCGACGACGGAGGGACAGGTGCCCGGCCCGAAGGAGCGCGTCGGTGATGCCCATGCCCAGCCGGCCCGCCAGGTGGTCGTAGCAGTAGCGCGCGGCCCGCAGGGGTTCCGGGGTCGCTGACGCACGGGGGCTCCGGACCGCCACGGTCATCAGCGCCTCCACCATCCGCGCCACGGTGGGCGTGGCGAGGCGGAACACCTTGTTGCGTCCCTGCCGGGTGGAGCGGACCAGCCGGGCCTGCTCCAACCGCTGGAGGTGCGCGGTCGCAGTCGCGGGGCTGACGCCCGTACCGAACGCGAGCTCCTTGGCGACGAGAGCACGCCCCTCCATGAGCAGCTCCAGCATCCGGATCCGCGTGGCATCCCCCACGGCGCCAGCCAGGGTCGTGAGGTCCGGGCCTGCATTCATCGTTCGGTCCATGGCGAACCATTTCTTAGCACACGGACACGGCGACGGGAGGAGAGTGCCCGGGAGCGAGGACCGATGACACCGCCCACCGACCCGTATCAGGCCGTCACCCACCCCGACCCCTACCCGTACTACGCGGAGCTTCGCGCCCGCGGTGGACTGCACCGCGTCCCCGGCTTCGAGCCATGGATCGCGGCGGATGCGGCCACCGTCCGCGCAGTGCTCACGAACGAGCACTGCAAGGTCCGGCCACGGGCGGAGCCGGTGCCTCCGCATCTGGTGGGAACCGCCGCCGGAGCACTCTTTGGACGGCTGGTACGGATGAACGACGGAGGCCCCTTCCCCGCCGTGAAGCAGACCCTGTCGCGCGCGCTGCCGGAGGCGCTGCGAGAGGTGGAAGCAGAGAGCCGACGCTGGGCGGAACGGCTGTTCGCGAAGCCCTCCCTGTCCCGGCTGCCGGACGCCGCTCTTCAGCTTCCCGTGTTCGTGCTGGGGTCGCTGCTGGGTTTTCCGGAAGACACGCTGGAGGCGAGCGTGCGGGACGTGGAGGCCTATGTCCGCTCGGTCGCTGGCCCCAAGGTGAACAGCGAGGGCGCGGCGAAACTGAACGAGCGCGTGGCGGCCTGTTTCCAGGCAACACCCAGGACCCCGTTCACGGCCCGCCTCATGGAAGGCCACGGCGCGGAGGACCTGCGCATTCCCAATGCCGTGGGCCTGCTCACCCAGGCGTACGAAGCGACGGCCGGGCTGCTGGGTGCGACGCTGCGGGCCGTCGCTCGCGGGCCCTCGCTGCGGGAACAACTCTCACGGGGCGAGTGCACGCTCGACGACGTGGTCCAGGAAGCGGTCCGCTACGAGTCCCCGGTCCAGAACACGCGGCGGTTCACCCATGCGCGTGCGCTCGTCGCGGGCCAGGAGCTGGAAGCCGGTTCGACGGTGGTCGTCGTGCTCGCCGCCGCGAATCGCGATCCGCTGGAGAATCCCCAGCCGGACGCGTTCCTGCCACGGCGCGTAGGTCGACAGACCTTCACGTTCGGCCTGGGCGCGCATGCCTGTCCGGGACCGCTGCTTGCGACAGCGATGGCCACGGCGGCGGCGGAGCGCGTGCTCTCGAGCGGCCTGGACCTGGCGCCGCTGTCGGGCTCCGTCACCTGGCGTGCTTCCACCAACACCCGAGTCCT
The DNA here is from genome assembly GCF_003611695.1 of Corallococcus carmarthensis. GTDB lineage: Bacteria > Myxococcota > Myxococcia > Myxococcales > Myxococcaceae > Corallococcus > Corallococcus carmarthensis. Next base: position 20,012 of record NZ_RAWE01000124.1, read on the forward strand.
GGGAGGCCTGTGATGATTGCTGTCATTTTCGAGGTCTGGTCACACGAAGAACATCGGCAGCGGTACCTGGACCTCGCTGCGGAGCTCCGGCCCCTGCTGGCAGGCATCGACGGGTTCATCTCCATCGAGCGGTTCCAGAGCCTCGGCGAGCCAGGGAAGCTGCTGTCCCTGTCCTACTGGCGTGACGAGGCGGCGGTGGCGGAATGGCGGCGCCAGGAAGCCCACCGTGAGGCGCAGCGCGAAGGCCGGGAGGGCGTGTTCAACGACTACCGCCTGCGCGTGGCGCACGTCGTGAGGGATTACGGCCTGGAGGACCGGGCGGCCGTGCCCGCTGACAGTCGCACCGTGCACGGCTGAAGCGGCCGGCGCACGGCGGCTGTCTTCCCGCCCGTCCCTCCCATGCGGGCCATGACTCCCCCACCTTCTTCTGGGGGTGCACGATGATGCGAGGCCATTGGAGAGGAGCCTGGGGGCTGGCTGCCGCGCTGCTCGGGGTTCCGGCGTTGGGGCAACTCGAAGGTCCGCCCGAGGGCGCACCGCAATACTCCTGCTTCGAAGCGGCACGCGCGGGTGGCGCGGTGAGCGAAAGCATCGCGGCCCAGCTCTGCCAGGGTGCTCGGTCCGACAGTCCGGCGCGATGTTTCCACCGGGTCCAGGAGGCAGCGTTCCTGGAGGAGCCGCAAGCGCTTCAGCTCTGCCAGTACGCCTTGCCCTCGGATGATCCCGCGTCCTGTTTCCTCAAGGCGCGGACGTCCTCGTTCCTGGACGAGTCCGAGCTCGTGCTGCTCTGCCGCCCGCCCATCGCGGCGACGCTGAACCTGTGTCCCTATGGCCCTTGATATTTCCGCCCCGCGGGCTCACCGGGTGCGGAGGAACGCCTTGACGCTCGGGGCCTGGACCTTCTGGGACTCGATGCACAAGCGGATGGACTCCAGCGCCCGGGCCAGCGCGCGCGGACCGCCTTCAATCTTGTCCACGCGGGGCGTGAGGAACGTGTCCACCTGCGCCAGGTGGATATCGTCGCAGAGGCTCCCCGTCTCACCAATCAGCCTGCCCAGTTCATCCGAGCGCAGCCGCTGGGTCAGTGCGTCGAAGTGCGTCTGGTAGAAGTTCCACGCCTGCGACTGGGACTCCGGCGACATCAACGCCATCCTGAGGATGACCTGGGTGTCCCGCACGTCGAAGTCCGGCGAGACCACGAGCCCCAGAGCCCGCCACAGCAGCTCCGGGTTCCGGAAGTACGCCAGGGACGTCAGCAGCCGGGAACGCTCGGTGCGATCCTGCTCCTTCTTCGCCGCCTCCAGCAGCGCGTCGAACAGCGCCGCATCGCCGTGCGTCGCCGCCCGGGGCAGCGCGCTACCGAACGCCTCCGGGTCCACCGACTTGCGGTCCGCCAGCCACGCACGCACCAGCGGCAGCGCCTCCTTCACCAGCTGTGGGTCGTCGCCCATCCCGCCGGCCAGCCGGAGGAACAGCGAGCGCGATTCCTTCACCGCGTCATCCTCGCCCGGCTTCGGCCCCCAGCCCATGGCGCGTGCGCGTGTGGAGTAGAGCGATGCCACCCACGCGCGGAAGCGCGTGCGCTCCTCCGGCGTGAGCTGATCCACGCGCACCCACTTGAGCAGCGAGGCGCCACTCTGCACCACGAGCCGGTTCGTTGATCTGGCGGAGGCAGGCACCGCCTTCAAGGCCTCGCCCAGCGGCAGGTCTCCCCGAGTCACCGCCGCGTCCACGTCCGCCCAGAGCGCCACCTGCTCCGCCGGAGTGAAGGCGGCGGCCGGGGTCGCGAGCAGCTTCGTCAATTGCTCGCGCGTGTAGCCACCGCGGTAGTAGCCAGTGCCGCCCGCGTTGAGCAGCACCCACGACGGGCACTGCTTCGTGGACAGCGCCACCTCCGCCGTGGAGCCCTGCACCATCGAGCATACCCGCGTCGACTGCGTGCCCGTCCCCACGCGCAGACACACGGGCACCTGCCAGTCCTGCCGCGCGTCCGCCTTGGAGCCCACGGGCAGGTAGCGCTCCTGCGACAGCTTCACCGACGGAGTGCCGCCCGCCGGGCACGACAGCTGCGCGGTGATTCGCGGCGCCCCCGGCCGCACGATGAACCCGCCAAAGGACTGCGCCACCTCCGGGCCCGCGGCCTGGGACAGGTCCGCGAGGAAGTCCTCCATCGTCGCGACCTTCCAGGCGTGCTTGCGGACATAGCCCCGGAGCACGTCACGGAAGCGCTCCGGCCCCAGCCAGGCCTCGTACATGGCGATGACGGACGAGCCCTTGTCATACGTCGTCCCGTTGTCGAACGAGCCCACGATGTCGTCATTGCTGGCCACCGGCTTGCGCACGGGCAGCGCCACCTCCAGCGCATCCGAGTCCAGCGCGGAACGCATCGCGGACATGGCGCGCTCCTGCTGGAAGTCCCAGGACGGCTCCAGCCGGTCCACGGTCTGCCGGTCCAGCCACGCGGTGAACGACTCGTTCAGCCAGATGTCGTTCCACCACGCGCAGGTGACGACATCGCCGAACCAGTAGTGGCCCAGCTCATGGTTGGCGATGACCGCGTAGGACTTGCGGCGGGCCAGCGTCTCCTCGCCGGGCCGGATGAGCGTGAGCGGCTGCCCGAGCGCGACGATGCCCGGGTGCTCCATGGTGCCCCAGTACCGGGGCACGACCGCCACATCCAGCTTCTCGTACGGATACGGCTGGTCGAAGAAGTCCTCCAATCCCTTCACGATGCGGGGCGTGATGCTCGCGGCGTAGCGCGTCTCCGCGCCCCGGCCCTTGGGGACGATGAAGCGCAGTGGCACGTTCGTGCGGCCCACGGTTCCGGCGTCCACCACGTCGAACGGCCCCACCATGAAGGCCACGAGGTAGCTGGGCATCGGCTTGCTTTCCGCGAACGTGACGCGCTCCAGCCCGTCCGCCAGCGGCTCGCGAGACACGACGGGATGGTTGGCCAGCGCCACGTGTCCGGCCTTCACGGTGAAGCGCAGCCGCCACGGCACCTTGAAGGTCGGCTCGTCGAAGCACGGGAAGGCGCGGCGCGCGTCGATGGGCTCGAAGAACGTGTAGAGGTAGGACTCGCCGCCCTCCGCCACACCGTAGAGGCCCTGGCTGCGCTCGCGGTCCACCTTGCCGGTGAAGTCGAGCAGGAGCTGCGCCTTTCCGACGGGCAGTTCCTCTGGCAGCAGCAATCCCAGACGTCCCTCGTTCGCCATGACGGGCTTCGCGTCGAACGTGCGGCCCCCCACGGAGACGCGAGCCCGCGTCACGTCCAGGTCCTGGGCGTGCAGCCACACCTGGCGCACCGGCTCGCGGACCTCCACGTCGATGGTGACGCTGCCCGGGTACGTGTCCTCCGTGGGCACGAGCTTCAGGTCCAGCGCGTAGTGCACGGGCCGCACGGTGTCCGGCAGCCGCAGCGCGGGAGGCAGGGCCTCCGGCCACGACACGGCGGGCGGCGCGGAGGCAGGGGGTGCGGCCTCCGGTGCGTGGGCACAGCGGACGGTCAACACCACCAGGGCAATGAGTGGGAGCAGTCGCATGGGGGCCGCAGACTAGAAGTCGTTCCAGATTCCCGCGAGCCCAAGATCACGTGGCTGTACGCAAGCGGAACCACGCCCGGCCAATCAGCGCGCCGGCGCACCCGCCCACGATGAATTCAGGGAGGGTGAAGGGCAGCTGGTGGACCGGCCACATCCTGATACGCGTCGGCTCGATGAGTGCTTTCAAACCCGAGAGCCGCTACGGTCGTGTTCCCCCCGCATCAGCTACAAACCGAGGAAAAACATGTTTCGTCGCAGCAGCGGTCTTCCCTCCTTCTTCGTGTCCCTGCTTTTCGTCGTGGGCTTCGCGTCGTCCGCCAGCGCGGACACCTACCAGACCTATGTGACGCCCAAGGTCAATGGCTATCAGATTGGGACCTACCTCCCCAACCAGCCCACCGGGAATTTCAGCAGCGCTGGCGACACGGCCCGCCGCTTCTGTCAGGACCAGGGTCACAGCGGCGCGCAAAGCTTCACCACCGCCATCCGTGGGTCCGCGTACACGTACATCGCCGGCACGAACGGCGTGGGTGCCTGGAACACCACGGGCAACGCCAACGTGACGATGATTGAAACCGTCACCTGCTTCACCTCCACCTCGGACGTCACGTACACCACGCCGACGGTCAACGGCTACCAGGTCGGCACCATCCAGCCGAACTACCCCACCAGCAACTACAGCACCCCGGCGGACACCGCCCGCCGCTTCTGCCAGGACCTGGGCTTCACCGGCGCTCGCAGCTTCACCACCGCCATCCGCGGCTCCGCGTACACGTACGTCGTCGGCACGAACGGCGTCGGCCCCTGGAACACCACCGGCAACGCCAACGTGACGATGCTCGAGACCATCACCTGCTTCACCTCGACGGACATCACGTACGCAACCCCGAAGGTCAACGGCTACCAGGTCGGCACCATCCAGCCCACTTACCCCACCGGCAACTACAGCACGGCCGGGGACACGGCCCGCCGCTTCTGCCAGGACCTCAACCACGTCGATGCGCGCAGCTTCACCACCGCCATCCGTGGCTCCGCGTATACGTACATCGTCGGCACGAACGGCGTGGGCAGCTGGAACACCACCGGCAACGCCAACGTGACGATGCTCGAAACCATCACCTGCATCACGCAGTAGCAGCCCCTCGGCCCACACGAGGGGAGCCGATGTGGCTCCCCTCCGCAGGGTATTCACAGACCCCCGATCGGGTTTAGACAGACACCGCAAAATCCCACAACATGTCTGTGTCTATTTTGCCGACCTGATAGATCGCGCCTTCCTCTCACTCGCCAGGAAGGTGCAATGCATCGACAGAGCACACTGTCTCGGGTTTTGTTTTGCGCATTGATCAGCGCTGTCTTTTCTGTCACGGCTTGCGACACGGGGAGCGAACCGGAGCCGGTGGCCGGGGACGTCCGGTTTGTCAGCGCGGTACCCCAGGCGCTCGCCGGTGATGAGATCACCCGCGTGACCGTCACGCTGACTGCTTCGGGTGTGCCCACGGCCACCACCGTGCTCACGAAGGGCACGGACGGCTGGAGCGGCACCATGTATCAGGTGCCCGCCGGCACCCAGCGCACCTTCACCGCGGAGGCCTTCGCCGCGGACGGCGCCCTGCGCTACCGAGGCGTGGCCTCGGACGTCACCATCACCGCGGGCGCCACCTCCGTCGTGGCCATCACCCTCCAGGCTCTGAACGTCCCGGGCCCGTTCGACAACTCGGCGCCGTGCATCGATTCGCTGGTGGCTTCGTCCAGCACCGTCCTCCCGGGAGGAACGCTGTCCCTCCAGGCCACGGCGCATGACCCGGATGCGTCCGACACCCTCACGTATGCCTGGACGGCGGCGGATGGCACCTTCGGCTCACCCACGCTCACGTCGACGACGTGGACCGCGCCCGCGACTCCAGGCGTCTACGCGCTGACGCTCACGGTCACCGACTCGCGCGGCGCCACGGCGACCATCCGCATCAACATCACCGTCATCTCCAAGGACGGCGGCACGACGGCCGGCACCGCGGAGGTGTCCGTGACGTTCAACATCTCCCCCGCCGTGCTCCGCGTCACCGCGTCCCGGTCCCCCGTGCCCGTGGGCCAGAGCACCACCCTGACCGCCGACGTGACGGATCCGGACGGCGACGCGCTGACCTACCAGTGGGCCGCGTCCTGCGCGGGCACCTGGACCGATGCCACCTCCCACATCGCTTCCTTCACCCCGACCGCCCTGCCCGCGGGCGACGCGTGCGGCAACTGCGCGCTCACCGTCACGGTGAAGGACCCCAAGGGCGGACAGACGCAGGGCACCCTGCGCATCTGCGTGGGCGACGGCGCGACCGCCAACATCCCCCCGCGCATCGTGCTGGCGCACCAGAGCGCGGCGTCCGTGGTGGGCGACAACACCGTGACGTTCCGCGTCCTCGCCGAGGACGGCAACGGCGGCGCCCTCACCTTCAACTGGGCCGCGAGCACCGGCACGCTGGCGACGCCCGTGTCCGGGTTCACCTCCAGCGAGGTCTCCTGGAAGGCCCCCACCTGCTCGCCCACGGGCGGGAACGCGACCATCAACGCCACCGTCACCAACGCCCAGGGCTTCTCCGCGCCCGCGGCCTTCACCGTGGCGGTGCAGAACGCGCCCGCGTGCACGCCGCCCACGACGGTCGCGCGGTGGGACCTGACGGCCAGCCTGACGCAGCGCCGCTTCGGCGCGAGCCTCATCCCCCTGCCCTCCGGGAAGATCCTCGTCTTCGGAGGGTCGGTGTCCTCCAATCCCATCCTGGGCACCGCGGAGCTCTACGACCCCGCCACGGCCACCTGGTCCTCCGCCGGGACGATGGGCACCTCGCACTACAACCCCGCGGTGACGCTGCTCCCCTCCGGCAAGGTCATGGTGACGGGTGGCTTCGCGACGTACCCGGCCACCACCCCGCTGCGCGCCGTGGACTTCTACGACCCCGCGACCAACACCTGGACGGCCGGCCCGCAGATGGCGTTCGCGCGCGGAGCCCACACCGCGACGCTGCTGCCTTCCGGCAAGGTCCTGGTCGTCGGCGGCGTCAGTACGGGTGACAGCGTCGCCAACCGCGTCGTGGAGCTTTACGACCCCGCCACGAACAGCTGGGTGCCAGTGGCGAGCCTGGTCTACGCCCGGTCGAACCACCGCGCGGTGCTCCTGCCCTCGGGCAAGGTGCTCATCCTGGGCGCCGGCCTGCCGTCGGAGCTCTATGACCCGTCCAACAACACCTGGAGCGGCGCCTCCGGCATGACGACGCGGACGTTCACCGACGCCTTCCTCCAGCCTTCCGGCAAGGTGGTCCTGGTGGACGGGACGCTGGTCGCGACGTACGACCCGGTGCTCAACGTCCAGACCACGCTGGGCTCCTTCACCTACGAGCGCCCCAGCTCCTCCCTGGTCCAGCTGACGTCCGGGAAGCTGCTGCTCGCGGGGGGAAGCTCCACGGTGGGCCTGACGACGGAGGTCTTCGACCTTGCGACCGGCACCTCGGCGTTCTCCACCAGCATGGCGTCCAGCCGATACCTGATGGCCACCACCGTGCTGCCCAACGGCAAGGTGCTCTTCGTCGGGGGTTGGGACCCTGGCACCTCCATGAGCGTCAGCGCCGTTCTGGTCTACACGCCCGCGACGCCCTGAAGTTCCGCTGAAGCTTTGTCGACGAGCGGCCGGATCCACACAGGTCCGGCCGCTCCGGGCATTGCGGCGCCGCGCGATTGAGCGAGGATGCGCCCCATGTCCAACCTCCAAGGCAAGACCCTCTTCATCACCGGCGCCAGCCGCGGCATCGGCAAGGCCATCGCGCTGCGCGCGGCCCGCGACGGCGCCAACATCGTCATCGCGGCCAAGACGACGGACCCGCACCCCAAGCTGCCCGGGACCATCTACACGGCGGCGAAGGAGATTGAAGAGGCCGGCGGCAAGGCCCTCCCCTGCGTGGTGGACATCCGCGACGAGGCGCAGATCCACGCCGCCGTCGCCAAGGCCGTGGAGACCTTCGGCGGCATCGACATCCTGGTGAACAACGCCAGCGCCATCAGCCTCACCGGCACGCTGGAGACGCCGCTCAAGCGCTTCGACCTCATGCACGGCATCAACACGCGCGGCACCTTCGCGTGCTCGCAGGCGTGCATCCCGTACCTCAAGAAGTCCTCCAACCCGCACATCCTCAACAACTCGCCGCCGCTCAACATGGAGCCGCGCTGGTTCGGCCCCCACGTGGCCTACACCATCGCGAAGTACGGCATGAGCCTGTGCGCGCTGGGCATGGCGGAGGAGCTCAAGGACGACGGCATCGCCGTCAACACGCTGTGGCCCCGCACCGTCATCGCCACCGCCGCCGTGCAGAACCTGCTGGGCGGCGACGACACCATCAAGGGCAGCCGCACGCCGGAGATCATGGCTGACGCCGCCTACACCATCCTCACGAAGCCCAGCCGCTCCTTCACCGGCAACTTCTGCATCGACGACGAAGTGCTGCGCGCCGCCGGCGTCACCAACCTGGACAAGTACCAGTCCGTCCCGGGCGCGGAGCTGCTGCCCGACTTCTTCCTCTAACGCGTCCGGCCTCCGGCCCCATGCCCCCGCGCAAGCTCCAGCGACACCTGGTCTGGCTCGAGTCCTTCACCGCCGCCGTGGAGGCCGGCAGCATCGACGCCGCCGCGGAGCACCTGGGCGTCGCGCGCTCCGTCGTGAGCGAGCACATCCGCGCCCTGGAGGAAGTGCTCGCGGACGGCGCCGCCCTGCTGGAGCGGGGGCCGGGCCGGCGCCTGCAACTGTCCGCGCGCGGGGAGCGCCTCTACGCGGGCACCCAGACGCCGCTGCACCAGCTGGACGTGAAGCGGCTGATGGACCTGGCCCGCGTGGAGCCCACCCTGCGCCTGGGCCTCAACCCCACGCTCTCCATGTCGCTGCTGGGCGGCATCGCGCAGGACGCCGCCGCCACCGACCTCAAGCTGGTGGTCGGCTTCGGCGGCTCTCATGAGCTCATGCGGCAGGTGCAGACGCGGCAGCAGGACCTGGTGCTCGACTTCACCCCCCTGCCCCCGCACGAGGGCGTGGACACCGAATCCCTGCTGCGCATGTCCTTCGTGGTCATCGCGGGCCCCGACTCCACGCTCGCCCAGGCCCATTCCTCCCGCCGTTCCCTGGACGTGAAGGACCTCCAGGGCCAGCGCTTCGTGGACTGGCTGCGGGACGACCCCTACGGCGGCGCCAACAGCGCGCGCTTCGCCGCGCACGGCGTCTCCGTCACGGAGGTCGGCCGCGTGGAGAGCTTCCTCCACCTCTACGAGCTGCTGCGCGCCTACAAGGCCTGCACCATCGCCCCCGACGTGCGCCCCACCCAGCCG
>NZ_RAWE01000125.1 GCF_003611695.1 Corallococcus carmarthensis
CGGACGCGGCGGTGGGGGCCATCCGTCAGCGGCTGGCGGAGTCGCACGAAGTGCAGGCGCACGCGGTGGTGCTCATCGAGCCGGGCAGTCTGCCGAAGACGTCCAGCGGCAAGGTGCAGCGGCACGCGTGCCGCACGGCGTTCCTGACCGGGACGTTGCAGGAGGTGATGGCGTGGCGAGAGGAGCTGCCGGGTGGAGCGGGTTCTTCGCCCGAAGCTCCCCGGCCCTCCGCACCCAGCGTTGCCACGAGTGAGTCTGGGCCCATGAAGGAAGTGGCCCTGGCCGCGAGCCCCGATGCGGAGGCGCTGACGGCGTGGCTGCGCGACCTGGTGGCCCGGCACATGCGCATGCGCCGGGAGGACATCGACATCGAAGCGCCGGTCACGCGCTACGGGTTGGACTCACTGGGCGCGGTGGAGCTGGCGCACGCAGTGGGAACGGGCACGGGCCTGACGGTGCCCATGGAGTGGTTGCTCCAGGGACCGAGCATCACGTCCCTTGCGCGGCAGTTGCTCACGCTTCGGGATGCGGTGAAGCCCGCGTCGAACACGCTGCGCCGCCGGGATGTGGAGGGCGACCGGGCGGTGTCCTTCGCCCAGGCGCGGCTGTGGTTCCTGGACCGGTATGCGCCGGGTGACGTGGCGTACAACCTGCCCGCGGCGGTGCGGCTGGAGGGCGAGCTGGATGTGGCCACGTTGGAGGCCAGTCTCCAGGCGCTCGTGGCGCGCCACGATGCGCTGAGGACGTCATTCCGGGAAGCGCATGGACGGCCGCTCCAGGTCATCGCGAAGAACGCGGTACTTCCGCTGGTGTGCGTATCGCTGGAGGCCCTGCCGCTGGAAGCCCGCGAGCCCGAAGCGTCCCGGCTGGCCCATGAAGAAGCCCGCCGCCCGTTCGTCCTGGCGCAAGGGCCACTGGTGCGCGCCACGTTGCTGACGCTGGATGAACGCACGCACGTGCTGGTGCTCGTCATGCACCACACCGTGTCGGACGGCACGTCCATGGCGGTGCTGGTGCGCGAGATGTCCGCCCTCTACGCGGCGCTGCGTGAAGGCCGTCCGTCTCCCCTGCCCGTGCTGCCGTTGGCGTACGCCGACTACGCGGAATGGCAGCGGGAGTGGCTGGACGGCGCCGCGCTGACGTCGCAACTGGACTACTGGCGCCAGCAGCTCGCGGGTGCGCCCCGGCTGCTGGAACCGGCCACGGACCGTCCGCGTCCCGCCGAGCGTGGGACGCAGGGCGCCCGGGTGCCGGTGCTGCTGGATGCCCCCCTGGCCGAAGCTGTGCGGACGCTGGCGGTGCGCGAAGGCGTAACGCCCTTCATGGTGCTGCTGGCGGGCTTCCAGGCCGTGCTCGCGCGCCGGGCGGGACAGGACGACGTCAGCGTGGGCACGGCCATCGCGGGCCGGGGCCGCGCGGAGCTCCAGGGGCTCGTCGGCCTCTTCGTCAACACGCTCGTGATGCGCACCCGGCTCTCCGGTGCGCCCACCTTCCGCGAGCTGCTGGGCCGCGTGCGTGCGACGGCAATGGGCGCGTACGCGCACCAGGACGTGCCCTTCGAGAAGCTGGTGGAAGCGCTGCAACCCACGCGCGAGCGCGGGCACACGCCCCTCTTCCAGGTGATGTTCATCCTCCAGGGCGCGCAGGTTGGCGCTCCGGTGCTGCCGGGCCTCCAGTCGCGGCTGGTGGACGTGCACCCGGGCACGGCGATGTTCGACCTGACGCTCTCGCTCTCCGAATCCCCCCGGGGCTTCGAGGGCTGGCTGGAGTACGCCACCGGCCTCTTCGACGCGGACACCGTGGCCCGACTCGCCGGCCACCTGCGCGTGTTGCTGGAGGCCGCCGTCGCGGACCCTTCGCGCCGCGTGGATGCGCTGCCGTGGCTGGAGGCCGTGGAGTCGGAGCACCTGCTCACGCTGTCTCGTGGACCCGACGTCGAATACCCGTCGGACGCCACCGTCTCCTCACGCTTCGCGGCGCAGGTGGCCCGGACGCCCGATGCCGTGGCGCTCGTCGCCGGGGAACACCGGTTGACGTACCGGGAACTGCGCGCGCGGGCCCGGGCCCTGGCGCACACGCTGCGGCAGCGCGGCGTGGGACCGGAGTCCGTGGTGGGGCTGTGCGTGGACCGCTCGGTGGAGCTGGCCGTGGGGATGCTCGGCATCCTCGAAGCGGGGGCGGCCTACCTGCCGCTGGATCCGGCGTACCCGGCGCAGCGGCTGGCCGCGATGTGGGCGGACTCGGGGGCGAAGGTGCTCGTGAGTCCGCGTCACCTGGAGGACGTGCTCCCCGTGCCTTTGGAGCACCGGCTCTTCCTCGACGACGTGGACCCCTCCGTGGGCGGGGACTTCGTGCGGTCAGCGAGTGACGCGCGGACGCTCGCGTACGTGCTCTACACGTCGGGTTCGACGGGGCGGCCCAAGGGCGTGGGCGTGCCGCACCGGACGGTGATGAACTTCTTCCGCGCGATGGATGCGCACGTCTCGCCGTGCCCGGGCACGTGGCTGGCGATGACGAGCATCTCCTTCGACATCTCCGTGCTGGAGCTGCTCTGGTCCTGGACGCGCGGCTTCCAGGTGGTGCTCGCGCCCACGGGGCTGGAGCCCGCCGCGCTCGCGGAGGCGCTGGAGCGCCACGCCGTCACCCACTTCCAGTGCACGCCGTCATACGCCAGCGCGCTCGTGGAGGAGCCCCGGGCACTGCGTGCGCTGGGCGGGCTGCGCCAGATGCTCGTGGGCGGAGAAGCGCTTCCGGGTGGCCTTGCTTCGACGCTGCGGGCCCACGTCCCTGCCCTGCTCAACATGTACGGCCCCACCGAGACGACGGTGTGGTCGTCCATGCAGCGCGTGGAGACGGACACCGCGGGAACGGTGTCGCTGGGCCGGCCACTGGCGAACACCGGCCTGCACATCCTGGACGCCTGGCTGCGGCCGGTGCCGGTCGGTGTTCCCGGTGAGCTGTTCATCGGCGGTGAAGGCGTGGTGCGCGGCTACCTGGGCCGCCCGGACCTGACGGCGGAGCGCTTCGTGCCAGACGCGTTCCGTGACGCGCCGGGCACGCGGATGTACCGCACGGGAGACCGGGCCCGGTGGCTCGCGGACGGGACGTTGGAGTTCCTGGGCCGCATCGACCACCAGGTAAAGCTGCGCGGTTTCCGCATCGAACCGGGCGAGATCGAAGCCGCGCTCCGCACGTACCCCGAGGTCCGCGAGGCCGTGGTCGCCGTGCGTGAGGACGTGCCGGGCGAACAGCGCCTCGTGGCCTACGTCGTCCCTGCCTTCGGGGATGTGCGTGCCTTGCGCGAACACCTGCGCTCCCGTCTCCCCGAGTACATGGTGCCCTCGGCCTTCGTCGGCCTGGACGCCCTGCCCCTCACGCCCAACGGCAAGGTGGACCGCCGCGCCCTGCCTGCCCCCACTGCCGTCCCCGGCACCGTGGATGCCGGCCCGCTGACGCCGATTCAAGAGAAGCTGGCCGCGCTGTTCCAGGACCTGCTGCACGTGGAGCGCGTGGGCGCGCACGATGATTTCTTCGCGCTCGGTGGGCATTCACTGCTGGCCACCCAGCTCGTCACCCGCGTGGGTGCCCGGTTCGGCGTGGATCTGCCCGTGCGTGCGCTGTTCGATGCACCCACCGTGGCGCGGCTCGCGGAGCGCATCGAGACGCTCCCTTCCCGGCATCCCGTCTCCCCCATCCCCGCCGTGTCCCGCGACGGGGCGCTGCCGCTGTCGTTCGCGCAGCAGCGCATGTGGATCCTGGATCGGCTGGAGCCCGGTCAGGCCCTCTACAACATCCCCCTGGCACTGCGGCTCACCGGCCCCCTGGACGTGGACGTGCTGCGCCGCACCTTCGCGGAGGTCGTCCGCCGGCACGAACCGCTGCGCACCACGTTCGAGGAGCGTGATGGACAGCCGTTCCAGCGCATCCACGCGCCGCCCTCGGACTGGGCCCTGCCGGTCGAGCCCCTGCCCGAAGGGGCCGAGCGCGACGCCACCCTGCACCAGCGCATGCGCGAGGACGCGACCGGGCCGTTCGATCTGGGCACCGGTCCGCTGCTGCGCACGCGGCTGCTCAGGCTGTCCCCGGACGAACACGTGCTGTTGCTGTGCATGCACCACATCGTCACGGATGGCTGGTCCATGGGAGTGCTCGTGCACGAGGTGGGCAGCCTCTACTCGGCGTTCCTGGAGGGACGGCCGTCGCCGCTTCCGGCGCTGGAGGTGCAGGCCGCGGACTTCGCCGCATGGCAGCACCAGCAGGAGGACTCCGAGACGGCACGCGCGCAACTGGACGCGCTGAGGGAGTCCCTGAAGGACGTCCCCGCGCTCACGCTCCCCGCCGAGCACGGACAGCCCGGGGCCCGGTCGACACGTGGAGGCAGCCATGTCTTCACGCTGCCCGCTTCCCTGGTGCGCTCGCTGGAACAGGTGGGCCGCGACCGGGACGCCACGCTGTTCATGGTGCTGATGGCCGGATACCAGGCCGTGCTGTCGCGCGACTCCGGGCAGGACGACTTCGCCGTGGGCACGCCGGTGGCCCACCGCACCCGGCCGGAGCTGGAGCCGCTCATCGGCGTGTTCCTCAACACGCTGGTGCTGCGCGCGCGCCTGGACGGAGCGCACCGCTTCTCCGAGCTCCTGGACCGCGTGCGCGATTCCTCCCTGGCCGCGTTCGCACAGCAGGACGTGCCCTACGAACGGCTCGTGGAGGCCGTGGCGCAGGCGCGAGGCGGAAGCCGCGCCTCGCTGTTCCAGGTGATGTTCGTGCTGCAGAACGCGCCGCTGTCCGCCCCAGCCCTGCCCGGCGTCCGCGTGGAGCGGCTGCACACCTCGACGGAGACCGCGCGCTTCGATCTCCTCCTGTCGCTCACCGCGACCGACGACGGCCTGGAGGGAACGCTCGAATACAGCCGGGACCTCTTCACCGGGGACGCGGCAGCGCGCTTCGCCACCGACTTCAAGGTGCTGCTGGAGGCCGTGGCCCACGATGCGCTGCTGCCGCTGGCACCCAGCGGAAAGATGGACCGCGAGGCCCTGCCCGTTCCGGAGGCGCGTCCGGTCGCCGTGGCGCCTTCGAAGCCGCGGCGGATGTCGCCCTTCCAGCAACGGATCGCGGACCTGTTCCGCGACGTGCTGCGGGTGCCTCGGGTGGATGTGCACGATGACTTCTTCGCCCTGGGCGGCCACTCGCTGCTGGCCATGCGGCTGCTGTCCCGCGTGCGCTCCACGTTCCAGGTGGACCTGCCCCTGCGCGGCCTCTTCGACGGCGCCACCGTCTCCGACGTCACCGAACTGGTGGAGGCCCAGCTCCTCACGCGCACCGACCTTCCGCGCGTGCCCGCGATCCGCAAGGTGGCCCGTGACGGCGAGCTGCCCCTGTCCTTCGCGCAGCAGCGGCTGTGGCTGACAGAACAGCTCCAGCCCGGTGGCACGCCCTACATCCTGCTGGGCGCCGTGCGGCTGGAGGGCGCGCTGAACGGTGAAGCCCTGCGCCGCGCGCTGGAACTGCTCGTCGAACGTCACGAGGCGCTCCGCACCACGTTCGCGCTGAAGGGCCGCGACCCCGTTCAGTTCATCCAGCCCACGCCCTCCTGGACGCTGCCTGTGACAGACCTGGGCGACGTGCCGGAAGCGGACCACGAGGCGGCGGTGCAGCGGCTGGCGCGCGAGGAGGCGGGCCGGCCCTTCGACCTGAGCACAGGGCCGTTGCTGCGCACGCGGCTGCTGCGGCTGAACGCGACGCACCATGTGCTGCTCCTGAACATGCACCACGTCGTCTCCGACGGCTGGTCGCTGGGGGTGATGGTGCGAGAGGTGGCCACGGCCTACGCGGCCTTCGCTGCTGGCGCGGCACCTGATCTCACGGCACTGCCCGTGCAGTACGCCGACTTCGCGGTGTGGCAGCGCGGCTGGCTCCAGGGCGACGTGCTCGCGGACGAGGTGGCGTGGTGGAAGGAGCAGCTCGCCGGTGCGCCCCGGGTCCTGGACCTGCCCACCGACAAGCCTCGCCCCACGACGCGTTCTCCGCACGGCGCGCTGCTGCCCGTGCATCTGCCTCGCGGCCTGACGGACCGGTTGGTGGAACTCGCCCGGCGCGAGGGCGCCACGCCGTTCATGGCGCTGCTGACCGCGTGGCAGGTGCTGCTGTCGCGCTACAGCCGGCAGGAGGACCTGCTGGTCGGCGCCCCCATCGCGGGCCGCACCCACGGCGACGTGGAGGGACTGGTCGGCTTCTTCGTCAACACACTGGTGCTGCGTGCGCGCATCCGTCCGGAGGCGTCCTTCCGCGCGCTGCTGGGACAGGCGCGGGACACGACGCTCGCGGCCTATGAGCACCAGGACCTGCCGTTCGAGAAGCTGGTGGAGGAGCTCCAGGTGCCTCGCGATCTGGGGCGCACGCCGCTCATCCAGGCCGTCTTCGCGCTCCAGAACGCTCCGGCCGGGGTGCTCGAAGCGCCGGGGCTGAGGATGGAGTTGCTGGAGGTGGACGCGGGCACGGCGCACTTCGACCTGAGCCTGCTGCTCACGGAGACGCCGGACGGACTGCGCGGCTCCATCGAGTACAGCACCGACCTCTTCGAACGCGACACCGTGGCCCGGCTCGCCGGTCACCTGCGCGTGCTGCTGGAGGCCGCTGTCGGCAGCCCGGACATGCCGGTCTCCCGGCTGCCGTGGCTCACGCCGGAGGAGCGCCAGCAGGTGCTGGTCGCGTGGAACGACACCGCGCGGCCCTACCCCTCCGACAGCACCCTCGCGGAACGCTTCGCGCTCCAAGCCGCGCGGCATCCAAATGCCATCGCGGTGGAGGACGGAGATGAGCAGCTGACGTACTCGCAGCTCGACACTCGGGCGAACCAGCTGGCCCATGTCCTGCGGGCCCGGGGCGTGGGACCGGACGTGCCGGTGGCGCTGTGCCTGGAGCGCTCCGTGGGCTTCGTCGTCACGGTGATGGGCATCCTCAAGGCGGGCGGCGCGTACGTGCCGCTGGATGCGGCGTATCCCGCGCAGCGTCTGAGCTTCATGCTGGAGGATGCCCGGCCGCACCTGCTCGTCACCACGCGCGAGCTGCGCGGACGGCTGCACCTGCCCGACGCGTCGCTGCCGTGCCTGTTCCTGGAGGAGCTGGCGCTGGAGGAGCAGCCCGTCACCGCGCCAGAGACCGGCGTGGGGCCTCGCAACCTGGCCTACGTCATCTTCACCTCTGGCAGCGGCGGACGGCCCAAGGGCGTGGGCATCGAGCATCGTGGCCTGCTGCGCGTGCTGCACTCGGCGCCGTACATGCACTACGGGCAGCGCGACACGGTGCTGCTCTTCTCGCCCGTATCCTTCGACGCTTCCGTGCTGGAGATGTGGATGCCGCTGGTGCATGGCCGCCGGCTCGTCATCTTCCCGGGCAACGTGCACGGGGGCGACATGGACACGCTGGCCCGCGTGGTGGAGCGCCACGGCGTCACGTTCGCCCACATGCCCTCCGGGCTCTTCGCGCAGTTGATGGAGCACCGGCCGGACCTGCTCGGCCGGCTGCGCGAGCTGCACACGGCGGGTGACATCGTCTCCGCGCCACACGTGCGCCGGGCGGTGGAGTCGCTGGGCATCCCGTTCACCAACGGCTACGGCCCCAGCGAGTGCTCCGTGGTCGTCACCACTTTCACGGTGGAGCGGCCGGAGCAGGTGGGCCCGTCGGTATCCATCGGCGCGCCGATCGGCAACACGTCGGTGTACGTGCTGGACGCGCGGCTGCACCCGGTGCCGGTGGGCGTGCCGGGCGAGCTGTTCCTCGGCGGTGACGGCGTGGCGCGCGGCTACGTGTCGCGGCCGGACCTGACGGCGGAGCGCTTCGTTCCGGACGACCAGGGCGCGACGCGGGGGGCCCGGCTGTACCGCACGGGGGACATGGCCCGCTGGCGTCCGGATGGCACGCTGGAGTTCCTGGGCCGCGTGGACACGCAGGTGAAGGTGCGCGGCTTCCGCATCGAGCTGGCGGAGGTGGAGGCCGCCCTGCGCGACCTGCCCGCGGTGCAGGATGCCGCGGTGGTGGTGCGCGAGGACGTGACCGGGGACAAGCGGCTCGTCGCCTACGCGATGCCTGTCGCGGGGCACGTGCTGGAGTCCTCCGCGATGCGCGCGGCGCTGCGGCAGCGGCTGCCGGAGTACATGATGCCGTCGGTGTTCGTGACGCTGGCCACCCTGCCCCTGAACCCCAGCGGCAAGGTGGACCGCAAGGCGCTGCCCGCGCCGGACGCCGCGTCCACCGGACGTCAGGGCCGCTTCGTGGAGCCCTCGCACCCGCTGGAACAGCGGCTGGCGCACGTCTTCGCGCGCGAGCTGGGCACGGACCGCGTGGGCGTGCACGACCACCTCTTCGAGGACCTGGGTGCCACGTCGCTGACCGTGGTGCGGCTGGCCGCGCGCCTGCGTGAGGAGCTCCAGCGCGAGGTGCCCGTCGTGTGGCTGTTCGAGCACCCCACGCTCGAAGGGCTGGTCCAGCGGCTGGAGCGCGAGTCCCAGGGGCCGGGCATCGCCCCTCCCGTGGCTCCGGTACCGGGCCGCCGTCCGCGCGAAGCACCGAAGGCCGGCGCGTCCGGCTCCATCGCCATCGTCGGCATGGCGGGCCGCTTCCCCGGCGCGATGACGGTGGCGGAGTTCTGGCGCAACCTGCGCGGGGGCGTGGAGTCCATCACGCGCTTCTCGCCGGAGGAGCTGGAGCACATGCCCGGCCTGCCGGAGGGACTGGAGTTGTGGCAGCACCCGGCGTTCGTCCCGGCCGCGGGCGTCCTCGACGGCGTGGACCAGTTCGACCACGCCTTCTTCGACATGTCCCTGCGCGAGGCGCAGTTCACGGATCCGCAGCAGCGGCTCTTCCTCCAGACGGCGTGGGCCGCGCTCGAGGACGCGGGCATTGATCCGGATCGCTTCCGCGGCGCCATCTCGCTGTACGCAGGGGCCACGGGCTCCGGCTACACGGACGCCGTGCGCCAGGCGATGCCGCTGGACGCGGCGTCGTTCATGGAGCTGCATGGCACCGCCACGCACGAGAGCCTGGCGACGAAGACGTCCTTCAAGCTGGGGCTCACGGGTGAGAGCACGCTGCTCTACACCGCGTGCTCCACGGGTTTGGTGGCGGTGCACCTGGCCTGTCAGAGCCTGCGCGTGGGCCAGTCCGACGTGGCGCTCGCGGGCGCGACGCGGCTGACGGTGCCGCAGCGCACGGGCTACGTGGCGCAGGAGGGGCTCATCTTCTCGCCGGACGGCCACTGCCGCGCGTTCGACGCGAAGGCGGGAGGGACGCTCTCCGGCAACGGCGTGGGCACGGTGGTGCTCAAGCGCCTGGAGGACGCGGTGCGGGATGGGGACGCCATCTACGCCGTCATCCGGGGCTCGGCGCTGAACAACGACGGCCGGAACAAGTCCGGCTTCACCGCGCCCAGCGTGCAGGGACAGGCCGCGGTGGTGACCCAGGCCCTGGCGAACGCGGGCGTGTCTCCGGAGGCCGTGGGCTACGTGGAGGCCCACGGCACCGCGACGCCGCTGGGCGATCCGATTGAAGTGGCGGCGCTGACGCGTGCGTACGGCCTGGGCGCGGAGCACCAGGGCCGCATCGCGCTGGCGTCGCTGAAGACGAACGTGGGTCACCTGGACACGGTGGCGGGTCTGGCGGGGCTCATGAAGGCCGCGCTGTCGCTGCACCATGGGGAGATTCCCCCCAGCCTCCACTTCGAACGGCCCAACCCGCAGATCGACTTCGACGCGGGGCCGTTCTTCGTCAACACCACCTTGCGGTCGTGGCCCCGGGGCGAGACGCCCCGCTTCGCCGCGGTCAGCTCCTTCGGCATTGGTGGCACCAATGCCCACGCCATCCTCGAGGAAGCACCCATGCGGCAGAGTGGTTCCACCACGCGGTCCCACCAGCTCGTCGTGCTGTCCGCGCGCTCGCAGGAGGCGTTGCAGGCGGCGGCGCGGCAGATCGACGGGCACGTGGCGGAGGGCGTGGATGTGCAGGCGCTGGCGGACCTGGCGTTCACGCACGCCGTGGGCCGCAAGGAGTTCGAGTACCGCCACGCCCTGGTGGTGAAGGACGCGGAGGACCTCGCGCGCCAGTTGCGCAAGCCGGTGGTCGCGGTGAAGACCGGGAAGCGCGCTCCGCGCGTGGCGTTCGTGTTCTCCGGCCAGGGCGCGCAGCGGGTCGCGATGGGTCGCGAGCTGGCGGAGGCGTCACCCCTGTTCCGCGCGCACCTGGAGGCGTGCCTCGTGTTGCTGGAGGCGCCGCTGCGGGCGCGGGTGTCGAAGCTGCTGTCGCCCGAGGCCGGTGCGGAGGCGGAGGCCACGGCGTCGCTCGCGGATACGCGGGTGGCGCTGCCCGCGCTGTTCAGCGTGCAGGTGTCGCTGGCCCGGCTATGGCAGGACCTGGGCGTGACGCCGTACGCGGTGATGGGGCACAGCTTCGGGGAGTACGCGGCGGCGTGTGTCGCGGGCGTGCTGTCCCTGGAGGACGCGATGCGCCTCACGGTGGCGCGCGGTGAGCTGATGCACCGCATGCCGCCGGGCGCGATGCTCGCGGTGGCGCTGCCCGCGGCGCGGGTCCAGCCGCTGCTGTCGGGCCGGCTGGAGCTGGCGGCGGTGAACGCGCCGGATCGCTGCGTGGTGTCCGGTCCGGTGGAGGAAGTGGAGCGGCTGGAGGCCGAGCTGAAAGCCCAGAAGGCCGGAGCGGTGCGCATGCCCGCGCCGCATGCGTTCCACTCCGTGGACGTGGAGCCGGTGATGCCGGAGCTGGCGCGGGCGGTGGGCTCGCTGCGCTGGTCGGAGCCGGCGGTGCGATACGTGTCCAGCCTCACGAGCACGGTGGTGCAGCCCGGGCAGCTGGCGGATCCGCGCTACTGGACGGAGCAGATGCGCAGGCCGGTGGACTTCACCCGAGCGGTGGAGACGCTTCAGGAGGAAGGCTGCGCGGTGATGTTGGAAGTGGGCCCCGGGCAGGACGTGACACCGCTGGTGCGCGCGAACCTGGTGGCGGCGGAGCAAGGGGCACCTCGCGTGCGCGGACTGCCGTCGTTGCGCCTGGGTGGGACGACGACGGAGCAGATGGGCTGGCTCCAGGCCGTGGGCGAGCTGTGGACCGCGGGTGTGGCGGTGGACTGGAGCGCGTTCTACGCGCACGAACAGCGCCTGCGGATGCACCTGCCCACGTACGTCTTCCAGGAGAAGACCGTCTGGGTGGAGCAGAAGGCACAGGGCCCGGCGTCCGGCCGCATCACCCTGTCGGCGCGATCTCCGGCGGAGGTGGCCTCGAAGGTCGCTGAGGCCGCTGCCCTGAACGTCGCCGGGACCGCGCGTCCGGCTCCTGTGGAGGTGGCCTCGCAGGTCGCCGAGGTCGCTGCCTTGAATGTCGCCGTCGCCGCGCGCCCGGCTCCTTCGGACGTGGCCTCGAACGTCGCTGAGGTCGCTGCCCTGAATGTCGCCGTCGCCGCACGCCCGGCTCCCGCTGGCGCCGTGCAGCTCAGCCGGACGGGCACGGTGGCAACGCTCACCGAGGCCACTTCCTCCCCTTCCCAGCTCCCGACGCAGACCGACGCCGCGGCTTCCGACAGGTCCCAGATGCCCACGCGCACCGATGCCGACGCCTTCGACGAGCCTGTCACCGCGGCCTCCTCGCAGCCCGTCCGCGACGACGCGCCTCGCGGCGAGGTGGAGGAACGCGTGGCCGCGCTGTGGCGTGAACGCCTGGGCCTGGAGTTCGTCGGCCGCAACGACGACTTCCTGGAGATTGGCGGCAACTCGCTGACGGCCGCCCAGCTCCTCAACCAGGTACGTGAAGCCTTCGGCGTGAACCTGCCCCTGGCGGCCCTCTTCGAAGCCCCCACCGTCGCGGGCATCGCGGAACGCCTCGCGCCCCTGCTGCGTCAGGCGCCGCAGGCCCCCGTCTCCCAGGAGCTGCCCCTGGTGCCGCTCGCGCGCACCGGCGAGCTGCCCCTGTCCTTCGTGCAGGAGCGCGTCTGGCGCCTGGAGCAGCACCTGCCCGGTCAGTCCGCGTACAACCTCCCGTTCGTCCTGCGCCTCGAAGGTGACGTGAACGTCGCCGTGATGGAGCGAGGCATCCAGGAGATCGTCCAGCGCCACGAAGCGCTGCGGACGACCTACGACACCGTGGACGGCCGCCCCGTGCAGCGCTTCCACGCGCGCATGCACGTCCCGCTCACCCGCGTGGAGCTGCGCGGTCCCATGGAGACCCGCGAACCCGAGGCCCTGCGGCTCGCCCGCGAGGACGCCGCCAGGCCCTTCGACCTGGTCCACGGCCCCGTGCTGCGCACCACCCTGGTGCGCGTGGACACGCAGGTGCACTTCCTGCTGGGCAGCCTCCACCACATCGTCGGCGACACGCTGTCCATCGCCCTCTTCGTCCAGGAGCTGGGCCAGCTCTACGACGCCTTCCTCCAGGGCCGTCCCTCGCCCCTGCCCCCGCTGCCCATCCAGTACGCGGACTTCGGCGCGTGGCAGCGCCACGGCATCGCGAGCGGCCGTCTGGCCGAACAGGACCAGGGCTGGCGTCAGCGGTTGGCCAGCATCCCGCGCAAGTTGGATCTGGCCACCGACCGCCCGCGCCCCGCCGAGAGCCCGCTCACCGCCGGGCGCATGACGGTGGACTTCCCGCCCGCGCTCTCCCGCGAGCTGTTGGCCTTCACCCGCCGCGAGGGCTTCACAGGCTACATGACGGTGCTCGCCGCGTGGCAGACGCTGCTGCACCGCTACTCCGGCCAGACGGACGTCATCGTCGGCACGCCCATCGGCAACCGCACGCGGCCGGAGCTGCTGCCGCTCATCGGCTACGTGGCGCACTCGGCGGCGTTCCGCACGCGCTTCACCGAAGGCCTCACGTTCCGCGAGCTGCTGGCCCAGGTGCGTGACGAGGTCGTCGACGCGCAGACGCGTCCGGACGTCCCGTTCGAATACCTGGTGGAGGCCCTCATCCCGGGCAAGGACATCGGCCGCGGACGGCTGACGGACTCCGTGTTCGTCTTCCACACGGGCGCGGGCGCGGGCGCCGGGACGCTGGAGCTCATCGGCCTGCGCGGCTCGCTGGTGGAGGTGCCGGGCACGCCCGTGCAGTGGGGCTCCACCTTGGGGGACCTCACGCTCGTGCTGTCCGAAGCCCCCGGCCGCGTCCACGGCGCGCTCGAATACGCGGCGGAGTTGTTCGACGCCGCTACCGTGGCGCGGCTCGTGGAGCACTTCCAGGTGCTGCTCGGCGCCGCGCTCGCCCGGCCGGAGACCCCTGTCTCCCTCCTGCCCCTGGCCACGGAGGCTGAGCGCCGCGCCTGGCCCGCGCCCCGTGCCTCGCAGGGCTTCACCTCCGTGCCCGCCCTGCTCGCGGAACGTCGTGCGCGCCACGCGGACGCCATCGCTGTCTCGCGCGGGGAGACGCACTGGACCTGGGCGGAGCTGGGTGCTCGGGCGGACGCCCTGGCCTCGCGCCTGAAGGCGTTGGGCGTGACGGCCGGGACGCCGGTGGCCGTATGCCTGCGCTCGTCGCCGGAGAAGCTGGCCGCGCTGTGGGCCGTGCTGGCCGCGGGTGGCGCGGGCATCGCGCTGGGCGCCGCGGATCTGGTGCAGCTGCCTGTGTTCGCGCCGGAAGGCGCCCGCGTGCCGGTGCTCGTCACCACGCGCGCGATGGTGGCCTCCGTGCGCGTGGAGGCTTCGCGCGTCGTCTACGTGGAGGACTTGGACGCGCCGGGTGTTTCCGTCCCTTCATCCGAGGACGCGCACGCCCTGGCGTGGCTGCTGCCCACGGGCTCGGGCCAGCCCGCGTGGGCGCTGGGCCACCGCGAGCTGTCGGAGTTCTTCACCGGCCTGGATGCGCGGCTGTCCCCGCCGGACGGCGGCGCGTGGCTGTCCGCGAGCGAGGCCTCCGCGGACCGGCCGGAGCTGGAAGCCCTGTGGGCGCTCACGCGCGGGCTGCGCGTGGTGTACCCGCCGGAGCGCATCACCGCGCGGCTGGTGGGCCTGGGCGGCGGTGGGCCTCGCGCGAAGGCGATGGACCTGAGCCTCATCTACTTCGCCAACGACGAGGACTCGCTCCAGGGGCCGAAGTACGAGCTGCTGATGGAGGGCGCGAAGTTCGCGGACGCGAACGGCTTCTCCGCGGTGTGGACGCCGGAGCGGCACTTCCATTCGTTCGGCGGTCTGTATCCGCAGCCCGCGGTGATCTCCGCCGCGCTCGCGGCCATCACGAAGAACCTGCACCTGCGCTCCGGCAGCGTGGTGCTGCCGCTGCATGATCCGCTGATCATCGCGGAGCAGTGGTCCGTGGTGGACAACGTGTCGCAGGGCCGCGTGGGCCTGTCCGTGGCCACGGGCTGGCACACGCAGGACTTCACCTTCGCGCCGGCCAACTTCGAGAAGCGCCGCGACATCCTCCTGGAGAAGCTCGCCACCCTGCGAGCGCTGTGGCGCGGCGAGCGCTTCAAGCGTCCCGGCGGAGCGGGCACCATCGTGGAGGGCGCGCTGCGGCCCAAGCCCGTGCAGAAGGAGCTGCCGGTGTGGCTCACCGCCACGTCCAACCCGGAGACCTTCCGCATGGCGGGCGAACTGGGCGCGGGCGTGCTCACGGGCCTGCTGTCGCACTCGTTGGAGGAGCTGAAGCCGAAGGTGGCGCTGTACCGCGAGGCATGGCGCCGCAACGGCCACCCGGGCCGAGGCCACATCACCTGCATGCTGCACACGTACCTGGGCGACGACGACCAGGAGGTGCTCCGCCTCGTGCGCCAGCCGCTGCTCGCGTACTTCCGCAGCTCGGTGGACATCATGACGTCGCTGCTGCTCACCCAGGGCTACCAGGGCGACATCCAGAAGCTGTCCCCGGAGGACATCGACGCGCTGCTGGAGCACACGTTCGAGAACCATGCCAAGACGACGGGCCTGGTGGGCACGGTGGATGGCGCCGTGAAGCGGCTGCGCGACGTGCGCGCGGCGGACGTGGACGAGGTGGCGGCCCTCATCGACTTCGGGCTCGAAACGCCGGTGGTGCTGGACGGCCTGCGCCGGCTGGCCGTGGTGCGCGAGCGGATGGAGGCGGAGGCCACCGTCCGGCAGGAGCAGGTGCTGGTGGAGGCCGAGGCGGGCGTGGAAGGCCTGCTGGAGCTGGCTCGCCAGTCCGGCGCGGTGCTGGTGCACACGTCGGCCCGCCTGGCGCGCACGTTGAGCGAGCTGCCCGGGGCGCGTGAGTCCCTGGCCCACGTGGGCGCCCTGGTGGTGGAGGGCGCGTCGGTGGAGCTGGGCGCCGCGCTGTACCGGGCCGCGGGCGTGGAGGTGTGGCTGTCCGGTGACGCGCAGGAAGGCGCGCTCCTGCCCCGCACGCCGCGCGAGCGCATCCCCGCGAACCTCCAGACCTGGGTACTGGACGCGGCCGGTCAGCCCGTGCCCGCGGGCGTGGTGGGTGAGCTGGCCCTGGCCGGGGCGGGACTCCCCACCGCGCTGTGGCGCGCGGGCGACGAGGAGCACCGCCGTCTGGTGCCGCACCCTCGCGAGTCCGCCGCCCGGCTGTACCGCACCGGCCGCCATGCCCGGTTGCGCGCGGATGGCCGCGTGGAGCCGGTGGCCTCGCCGTCCCGTCTCCCCCCGCCGTCCGTGGCGCGTCCCGCCGTCGTAGAAGCGCCGCGTCCCGCCGTGGCGCCCGTCGCCGCGCGCGCCGCGACCCCGGCCGTGAACGAGGGCCCGCCGCCCATTCCGCGCGTCGGACGCGATCGGCCGCTGCCCCTGTCCTTCGCGCAGCAGCGTCACTGGTACCTCCAGCAGTTGGATCCCGGCAGCGGCGCGTACAACAACCCGTCCCTCTTCCGCCTCGTCGGGGACCTGGACGTGGACGCGCTCCAGGCCGCGCTGGACGCGATGGTGGCGCGGCATGAAGTGCTGCGCACCACGTACGCGCTGGAGGGCGACCGCGCGGTGCAGAACATCCACCCGCCGCATGGCCTGCCGCTTGAGCGCCGCGACGTCGAGGGTGAGACGCCCGAGGCCCGCGAAGCGGAGATGCAGCGCTTCTGCAGGGCCTACGTGCTGTTGCCCCTGGACCTGGAGAAGGACGTGCTGCGCGCGACGCTGCTGCGCCTGGAGCCCCAGGTGCACGTGCTGGCGGTCGTCCTCCACCATGCGATCTCCGACGCGTGGTGCAACATGGTCGTCGCGCACGAGCTGACGGCGAACTACGCCGCGTTCCGCGCGGGCCAGCCGTCGCCGCTGCCGCCGCTGCCAGTGCAGTACGCGGACTACGCCGTGTGGCAGCGCGCCTGGTTGGAGGGCGGCGTGATGGAGGCGCAGCTCGCCTGGTGGAAGCAGCAGCTCACCGGGGCGCCCACGCTGGAGCTGCCCACGGACCGGCCGCGTCCCGCCGTCCAGTCCTTCGAGGGTGCGCGCCACCGCTTCGCGTTCCCAGCCGACGTGTCCGCGCCGCTGCTGGCATTGGGCCGCCGCAATGGCGCCACGCCGTTCATGGTGATGATGGCGCTCTTCCAGACGCTGCTGTCGCGCTACTCGGGCCAGGAGGACTTCGTCATCGGCACGCCCATCGCGGGCCGCACGCGTCCGGAGATCGAGTGGCTGATGGGCTGCTTCATCAACACCCTGCCCTTCCGCTCGAGGCTGTCCGGCCAGCCGTCCTTCGTGGAGCTGCTGGGCCGCGTGCGCACGCAGGCCCTGGAGTCCTACGCGCGCCAGGACGCACCGTTCGAGCGCGTGCTGGAGACGCTGGAACTCCCTCGCGACCTGAGCCGCACGCCGGTCTTCCAGGTCACCCTCAACGTCATCAACACGCCGGAGGCCCGGGCCGAGCTGCCGTCCCTGGCGCTGAGCCAGGCGGAGGTTCCCACCGACACGGCCAAGTTCGACCTGGCCCTGGAGGTGCTGGAGAGCCGCACGGGCATCTCCTGCCACCTGGAGTACGCCACCGCCCTCTTCGACGAAGCCACCGTCGCGAGCATGGCGGAGCACCTGGTGGTGCTCGCGCGGGAGCTCGTCGCGGCTCCGGAAGCCCCGCTCGCGACGCTGTCGTTGCTCACGCCGTCAGCGCGCGAACAGGTGCTGCGCGGCTGGAACGACACGCGCACGGACTTCCCGTCCGGCGCCACGCTCCACCACCTCTTCGAGGCCCAGGCCGAACGCACGCCGGAGGCCATCGCGCTCCAGTTCGAGGATCAGCGCCTCACGTACGCGCAGCTCGAAGCCCGGGCCAACCAGCTCGCGCACCACCTCAGGGCTCGCGGCGTCGGCCCGGAGACGCTGGTGGGCGTCTGCATGGAACGCTCGCTGGAGATGGTCGTCGCGCTCCTGGGCATCCTGAAGTCTGGCGCGGCCTACGTGCCGTTGGATCCGGCCACGCCCGCGGAACGGCTCGCCGGGCTGCTGGAGGACACCGCCGCGCCCGTGCTCCTCATCCAGGAGCGCTTCCGCGCCGCGCTGCCTCCGCATGCCGCGCCCGTTATCGCGATGGACGCCCAGTGGGAAGTCATCGCGCGTGAGTCCACTGCCCGCCCCGGGCCACTAGCGGATGATGACACCCTCGCCTACGTCATCTTCACGTCGGGCAGTACCGGCCGCCCCAAGGGCGCGATGAACGCGCACGCGGGTGTCGTCAACCGCCTGCGCTGGATGCAGGCGCGCTACGGCCTGACGCCTTCCGACACGGTGTTGCAGAAGACGCCGTTCAGCTTCGACGTGTCCGTGTGGGAGTTCTTCTGGCCCCTGATGACGGGCGCGCGGCTGGTACTCGCGCGGCCCGGCGGACATCAGGAGCCGGACTACCTGGTGGCGCTGATGGCCCGCGAGGGTGTGACGACCGCGCACTTCGTGCCGTCCATGTTGCGCGCCTTCGTCGAAGAGCCCGGCCTGGAGTCCCTGACGCAACTGCGTCAGGTGATGTGCAGCGGCGAAGCCCTGCCCGCGGACCTGGTGCTCCGTGCACAGGCGCGCATGCCGCACGCCACGCTGCACAACCTCTACGGCCCCACCGAGGCGGCCGTGGACGTCACATCCTGGGAGTGCCCGCGCGACGAGGCACTGCGAGTCGTCCCCATCGGCAGGCCCGTGGCCAACACGCGCATGTACGTCCTGGATGCCCACGGCCAGCCCGTGCCCATGGGCATCCCGGGTGAGCTGTTCATCGGCGGCGTGCAGGTGGGCCGTGGCTACTGGAGACGCCCTGCCCTCACGGCCGAGCGCTTCATCCCCGACGCCATCAGCGACACGCCCGGTGCCCGTCTGTACCGCACGGGGGACATCGCCCGGTGGCGCGCGGACGGCACGCTGGAGTACCTGGGCCGCACCGACTTCCAGGTGAAGCTGCGCGGCTTCCGCATCGAGCTGGGCGACATCGAAGCCGCGTTGCTCTCCCATCCAGACGTCCGTGAGGCCGTGGCCGTGGTGCGCGAGGACGCGCCCGGTGCGCGGCGCCTGGTCGCCTATGTCGTCTCGGGCGGCGACGTGGATCCGGCTTCCCTGCGGGCCCTCCTGTCTCAGCGGCTGCCGGAGTACATGGTGCCCGCGGTCTTCATCCCGCTGCCGGCGCTGCCGTTGACCTCCAGCGGCAAGGTGGACCGCAAGGCGCTGCCCACGCCGGACGTCCAGCGCGCCTCGAAGCGGAAGTACGTGGCGCCCCGCACGGAGCTGGAGCGGACGCTCTCGGAGGTCCTCGCTCAGGTGCTGCGCGTCGAACGCGTGGGGCTCGATGACAACTTCTTCGAACTGGGAGGCGACTCCATCATCAGCCTCCAGGCCATCGCGAGGGCAAGGCAGGCCGGCGTGACGTTGTTCGTCCGCGACCTGTTCCAGCATCCGACGCTGGGAGCCCTGGCGTCGGTGGCGCGTGTGAGCGAGGCCCGCTCCGCGGAACAGGGACCGGTGGTGGGCGAGGTGCCGCTCATGCCCATCCAGCGCCAGCTGCTGGAGCGCGACCCCGCGCACGCCCACCACTTCAACCAGGTGCTGCTGCTCCAGGCGCGCCAGCCGTTGATGGCGGCGCGGTTGGAGCAGGCGCTCCAGGCGCTGGTGATCCACCACGACGCCCTGCGCCTGCGCTTCATGCGCGAGGACGGGGGCGCCTGGCGCCAGCACGACGCCGCGCCCGAGGAGGCCCGGGTCTCCCTGCTCCAGGTGGACCTTTCCGCGCTTCCCGCCGGAATGCGCGCGGCTCGGCTGGAGGAGGAGGCCCAGCGCCTCCAGGCCTCGTTCGAGCTGGCCCGGCCGCCGCTGCTGCGCGCCGCGCTCTTCCACTTCGGCGCCGGACAGGAGCAGCGGCTGCTGCTGATCCTCCATCACCTGGTGGTGGACGCCGTGTCCTGGCGGGTGCTCGTGGAGGACCTGGAGGCCACCTACCTGCGGCTGCTCGCGGGCCAGTCTCCGTCGCTTCCCGCCAAGACGACCTCCGTCCTCGCATGGGCCCGCAGGCTGGAAGCCCACGCCCTCTCCGACGCCCTGCATGCCCAGACGTCCCTCTGGCTCGACGAGGCCCGGCGTGACGTGGCGCCACTGCCCACGGATGGCTCCGGGCCCGGCACCGTGGGTTCGCAGCGCACCGTGTCCGTCCGCCTGGACGTAGAAGAGACCCGGCTGTTGCTTCAGGAGACGCCGGGGGCCTGGCGGGCGCGGATCAACGACGTGCTGTTGACCGCCCTGGCCCTGGCCCTGCGCGAGTGGACGGGCCAGTCGCGCCTGCTCATCGACCTGGAGGGACACGGGCGCGAGGAGCTCTTCGCGGACGCGGACGTGTCCCGCACCGTGGGGTGGTTCACGTCACTCACGCCCGCCCTGTTCCAGCTGCCGGAAAACGGCTCCGCCGGGGACTGCCTGCGCACGGTGCGCGACTCCATGAGCGAGTGGCCTGACCGGGGCATCGGCTTTGGCCTGCTGCGCTTCATGGGTCCCGGCGACGTCCGCCAGCGGCTCGCGGCCCTGCCGTCCGCGCAGGTGGTCTTCAACTACCTGGGGCAGCTCGACGGTTCCACCGGCGCCAGCACCCTCTTCTCCCTGGGCAGCGAGCCCACCGGCACGACGGTGGCGCCCCAGGCCCTGCGCGCGCACCTGCTGGCCGTGGACGGCTTCGTGGTGGACGGCCGGCTGCGGATGGACTTCGGTTTCAGTGACGAGTGGCACCGCGCCGCCACCATCGAGTCCCTGGCCCAGGCCTTCACGCGGGCGCTGCGGGACCTCATCACCCAGCGTCACACTGACGACGCGCGCCGCAAGACGCCCGGCGACTTCCCGCTGGCCCGGATCCCCCAGCCTTCGTTGGACGCACTGCTCGCCGCGCAGGGCCCCACGGTCGAGGACCTCTACCCGCTCTCCCCCGTGCAGCAAGGCATGCTCTTCCATGCGTTGTACGCCCCGGCTGGCGGCGCGTACTTCACGCAGAGCGCCTGGTCGATCCACTCGCCCGTGGACCTCGGGTTGTTCCGCAAGACGTGGCAGGCGGTGGTCGACCGCAACGCCGTCCTGCGCACCGCCTTCGTCTGGGAGGGACTGGACGCTCCGCTCCAGGCCGTCCACTCGCAGGCGCTGCTCCCCTTCGAACTGCATGACTGGCGCCATCTGTCCGGACCGGAGCAGCAGGCCGGCCTGGAGCGCTTGGAATCAGAGGACCGGGCGCGAGGCTTCGACCTCTCGCGGGCGCCGCTGATGCGGGTGAGCGCGGTGCGGTTGGGGGAACAGCACTGGCGCTTCATCTGGAGCCATCACCACCTGCTGCTGGACGGCTGGAGCACCGGCCTGTTCTTCCAGGAGGTCTTCGCCCTCTACGACGCGTTCCGCACCGGGACCTCGTTGCCAGCCGTGTCGCGCGCCTCGTTCCGCGACTACATCGCGTGGCTGCGCAAGGCGGACCCCGTGAGCGACGAGGCCTTCTGGCGCGCGCAGCTCGCCGGCCTGTCCACCCCCACGCCGCTGCCCGGTGAGCTTCCCGCGATGGCGCGGCCGTCCGGCGAGGGCCACCCGTTGGAGACGCGGCTGGAGCTTCCGGAGAAGCGCACCGCGGAGCTGCAGGCGTTCGCGCGCCAGCACCAGCTGACACTCAACACGCTGGCACAGGCGGCCTGGGCGTTGGTACTGGCGCGCCACGCGGACACGCGCGACGTGCTCTTCGGCACCACGCTCGCGGGCCGTCCGCCGGAGCTGCCGGGCTCGGAAGCGATGCTGGGGATGCTCATCACGACGCTACCTGTCCGCGTCGTGCTGCCCGAGGCGTCAGCGCCCGTACTGCCCTGGCTCCAGGAGCTCCAGGCCCAGCAACTGGGCATCCAGCAGCACCAGCACACGCCGCTCGTCACCGCGCAGGGTTGGAGCGACATGCCGCGAGGCACGCCGCTCTTCCAGTCGCTGCTGGTCTTCGAGAACTACCCCCTCGACGAGGCCCTGCTGCGGCGCTCCACGGCGCTGGACGTGCGGGACCTGAGCATCGGCGAGTCCACGAACTACCCGCTGCTGGCCACCGTGATGCCGGCCCCGAAGCTCCTGCTCCACCTGACCCATGACTCCCACCGCTTCACCGCCGACACGGTCCAGCGGCTCCTGGGCCAGTGGCGGCAGGCGTTGGAGGAACTGACCCGGCCCGGAGCCCGGCTGGCCGACGTGTCCCTCCTCCCCGCCGAGGACCGCGCGTGGCTGCTGCGCACCGGCACCGGTGACACCGTGGACTTCGAGCGCGAGTCCACGGTGCACGCGCGCTTCGAACGGCAGGCCGCGGAGACGCCGGACGCAGACGCTGTGGTCTACGAGGAAACGACGCTCAGCTACCGGCAGCTCAACACGCGGGCGAACCAGCTCGCATGGCATCTGCGGTCGCTGGGCGTGGGCCCGGAAGTGACAGTGGCCCTCTGCCTGGAGCGTTCGGCGGAGGCCATCGTCGCGCTGCTCGCGGTGCTCAAGGCAGGAGGCGCCTTCGTGCCGCTGGACCCGTCCGCGCCCGCCGCGCGCAAGTCGTTCGTCCTCAAGGATTCTGGCGCGTCCGTGCTGGTGACGACGCGGGCGCTGCAAGAAGCATGGCAGCCGGATGTGCCCCAGGTGGTGCGGCTGGACGAAGAACCTGTCCGACTGTCCGACAGGTTTTGGGAGGCCGCGCCGGGGACGGCGGGCAGCGAACTGGTCCGACTGTCGGACCAGTTTGTTGAGGCCGGGCCGGGAGCCGGGGGCGGCGAACCTGTCCGACTGTCGGACCAGTTCGCGGAGAACCCGCCGCCGGCGGCGAGGGCGGGAAACCTCGCCTACGTCATCTACACGTCGGGCTCCACCGGAGCGCCGAAGGGCGTGATGGTGCAGCACCGCTCGGTGCTCCACCTGCACCAGGCGATGACGCAGAGCATCTATGAGGGCCTGCCGCGCGCGCAGCGCATCACCGTGAACGCGCCGCTGTACTTCGACGCGTCCATCGAACAGGTGATCCAGCTGCTGGACGGCCACTGCCTGGTCATCGTCCCGGAGGACGTGCGCCTGGAGCCGGAGGTCATGCTCGGGTGGCTGGAGCGTCAGCGCATCGACGTACTGGACAGCACCCCGTCGCAGCTCAAGCTCCTGCTGTCCGCGGGAATGCTGGAGCGGGCCCACGCCCCCACCCGGCTCTCCATCGGCGGTGAGGCGATGGACGAGGTGACGTGGCGGCAGCTCGCCACGGCGAAACGCACGCGTGGCTACAACGGGTACGGCCCCACGGAGGTCACCGTGGACGCGACGACCGTGGCCGTCCAGGGCGCCCCCCAGCCGCTGCCCATCATCGGTCGGCCGATAGCCAACCTGCGCGCCTACGTGCTCGACGCGAGCCTGCGCCTGGCGCCCATCGGGACGCCGGGAGAGCTGTGCCTCTCGGGTGAAGGCGTCACTCGAGGCTACCTCGGCCAGCCCTCGCTCACGGCCGAGCGCTTCCTGCCGGATCCGTTCAGCCCGGAGCCCGGAGCGCGCCTCTACCGCACGGGCGACAAGGCCCGCTGGCGCGAGGACGGCACGCTCGACTTCATGGGCCGCCTGGACTTCCAGGTGAAGCTGCGCGGCAACCGCATCGAACTGGGCGAGATTGAAGCCACGCTGCGCGCTCACCCCGGCATCCGGGATGCGGTGGCGCAGGTCCACGGCGACCGGCTCATCGCGTACGTCGCGCCCCAGGTGGACACGTCGCCCCTACGCGAACACCTGCGCCAGCACCTGCCGGAGTACATGGTGCCCGCCGCGTTCATCGCGCTGGACGCCCTGCCCCTCACGCCCAACGGCAAGGTGGACCGCAAGGCGCTGCCCACGCCGGATGCCGCGCCGGTCACCGAGCGCGTCATCGAGCCGCCCGCGACGCCCACCGAGGCGGCGCTGGTCCCGCTGTGGTCCCAGGTGCTGCGAGTCCCCGCCGTGGGACGCCACGACGGCTTCTTCGAGCTGGGCGGCCACTCGCTGCTGGCCACGCAGTTGGTGTCACGCGTGCGCACGCACTTCGGCGTGGAGCTGCCCCTGCGCGCCCTGCTGGAAGGCCCCACGGTCGCGGCGCTGGCCGAACGCATCGACGCGCTCCTGCATCCGGAGTCCGAGGGCCCGGAGGCCACCACCTCCGCCCTGCCCGCGCTGATCCGCACGGAGCGGCCCGACGAACTACCCCTGTCGTTCGCGCAGCACCGGCTGTGGTTCATCGAGCAGCTCGGCACCGCGGGCAACGCCTACAGCCTTCCGAGCATGCTGGAGCTGGACGGCACGCTGGACATCATCGTGATGCTGGCCGCGTTCGACGAACTGGTGCGCCGTCACGAAGCGCTGCGCACCACGTTCCGCTCGCACGAAGGCACACCGTCGCAGGTCATCCATCCGCCCTTCCCCATGCCGCTGCGCCACGTGGACCTGTCCGCGTTGCCGGCGGCGGAGGCGCGCGAGGCGGAGGCTTCGCGGCTGGCGATGGAGGAGACGCGCGCCCCGTTCGACCTGGAGCAGGGCCCGCTGTTCCGCGGGCTCCTGATGAAGCTCGGGCCCACGAAGCACCGGCTGCTGCTCAACACGCACCACATCGTCTCCGACGGCTGGTCCACGGGCGTGCTGGTGCGGGAGATGGGCGCGCTCTACGCGGCGTTCTCCGCGGAGCAGCCCTCGCCGCTGCCGGAGCTGCCGGTGCAGGCCGCCGACCACGCGCTCTGGCAGCGCGGCTGGCTCCAGGGTGACGTGCTGGAGTCGCAGGTGGCGTACTGGCGCGGGCAGTTGGAAGGCGCCGCGCCCTACCTGGAGCTGCCCACGGACCATCCGCGTCCGGCGCGCCAGTCCTTCCGGGCGGGCGTGCAGCCCATGACCCTGCCGCGCGACCTGAGCGAAGCCTTGGAGGCCCTGGCGCGCCAGACCGCGACCACGCCCTTCATGGTGCTGCTCGCGGCCTTCCAGGTGCTGCTGCACCGGTACGCGGGCCAGGAGGACGTGCTCGTGGGGTCGCCCATCGCGGGCCGCCGTCACGCGGAGGCCGAGGACCTCATCGGCTACTTCGCGAACACGGTGGTGTTGCGCACGCGGGTCCGCGACACGCTCCGCTTCCGCGAGCTGCTGGACGCAGTGCGCGCCACCACGCTGGGCGCGTACGAGCACCAGGATCTGCCGTTCGAGAAGCTGGTGGAGGTGCTCCACCCGGAGCGAGACCTGGGCCGCACGCCGCTGTTCCAGGTGACCTTCACGCTCCAGAACGCGCCCATGCCGGAGCTGTCCCTGCCGGGCCTGACGCTGCGCCCGCTGGAGGCCAACCCGGAGGTCATCCTCTTCGACCTCCAGTTCCTGCTGACGCGCACGCCGGACGGCTTCGACGGTGGCCTCGTCTTCAACCAGGACCTGTTCGAACCGTCCACGGTGGCTGGCATGGCGGAGCACCTGCGCGTGCTGCTGGAGGCCGCCGTCCGCGCGCCGGACACGAAGCTGTCGCAGCTGCCGTGGCTGACGGAGGCGGAGCGGCAGCGGCTGCTCATCGGGTGGAACGACACCGCCCACGACTACCCGCGCGACGCGTCCGTGTCCGCACTCTTCGCGGAGCAGGCCGCGCGCACGCCGGACGCCATCGCGCTGAAGTCCGGCGCGCGGACGCTCACGTACGCGGCGTTGGATCGCGCGTCGAACCAGCTCGCGCACCACCTGCGGCGCCAGGGCGTGCGGCCCGGCCACCGGGTGGGCCTGTGCCTGGAACGCTCGTTCGACCTCATCACCGGTCTGCTGGGCATCCTCAAGGCCGGCGCGGCCTACGTGCCGGTGGACGCGAAGGCGCCCGCGGAGCGCATCACCTGGATGCTCCAGGCGGCCAGCGTCAGCGTGCTCGTCACGCAGGAGGCCCTGGCGGACGAGTTGCCGCAGGTCACGGACCTCCAGGTCCTGATGGACGAGGATGCAGCCCAACTGGAGCGGCAGCCGGAGACGGCTCTGGACGTAGCGGTGCCCGCCGACGCGCTTGCCTACGTGATGTTCACGTCGGGCAGCACCGGCCGGCCCAAAGGCGTCAGTGTCCCGCACCGGAGCATCACCCGTCTGGTGCGCGGCGCGGACTTCATCCACTTCGGGCCCGAGGAGGTCTTCCTCCAACTGGCCCCCATCGCATTCGACGCCTCCACGCTGGAAGTCTGGGGCGCGCTCCTCAACGGAGCGACGCTGGTGCTGGCACCGCCGAAGGCGCTGTCGCTGGAGGAGACGGCTGCGCTGCTGCGGCGCGAGGGCATCACCACGCTGTGGCTTACCGCCGCCCTCTTCGAGCAGATGGTGCTCCACCAGGGCGACGCGCTGGCCCGGGTGAAGCAGGTGCTGGCGGGTGGCGATGTGCTGCCCGTGGAGCGCGTGCGCGAACACCTGAAGCGGCTGCCTCCAGGCGCCGTGCTGGTCAACGGCTACGGCCCCACGGAGAACACCACGTTCTCCGCCACGCACACGCTGCGCCCCGGTGACGCCGTGGGCCGCTCGGTGCCCATTGGCCGGCCGCTGACGAACTCCACGGCATGGGTGCTGGACACGGCGCTCCAGCCCGTGCCGCCGGGCGTGCCGGGCACACTCCACGTCGGTGGAGACGGCCTGGCCTGGGGCTACCTCCAGCGCCCGGACCTGACCGCCGAACGCTTCATCCCCCACCCCTTCGCCACTGAACCGGGCGCGCGTCTCTACGACACGGGCGACCGAGTGCGCTGGCAGCCCGACGGGACGTTGGAGTTCCTGGGCCGCACCGACTTCCAGGTGAAGCTGCGCGGCTACCGCGTGGA
This sequence comes from Corallococcus carmarthensis, assembly GCF_003611695.1. Lineage (GTDB taxonomy): Bacteria > Myxococcota > Myxococcia > Myxococcales > Myxococcaceae > Corallococcus > Corallococcus carmarthensis. The sequence continues at coordinate 26,207 of NZ_RAWE01000125.1, forward strand.
GCCGGGTGAAATCGAAGCCGTGCTGCGCCAGTCGCCGGAGGTCGAGGAGGCGGTGGTCGTGGTGCGCGAGGACGTACCGGGCGACCGGCGCCTCGTGGCCTACGTGGTGAGCGGTGAAGTGGAAGGCCTGGACACGGGCGCGCTGCGGGCAGCCGTGCAGAAGCAGCTGCCGGACTACATGGTGCCCTCGGCCATCGTGGTGCTGCCGAAGCTGCCCCTGAGCCCCAACGGCAAGGTGGACCGCAAGGCCCTGCCCGCGCCACAGGCCCGCGCCGCGGACACCGAGTCCGCTACGCCGCGGAGCGCGCTGGAGAAGGCGCTCGCGGACATATGGGCGGAGGTGCTGCACCTGGAGACCGTGGACATCGACGGTGACTTCTTCGAGCTGGGGGGGCACTCGCTGCTGGCCACGCAGGTGGTGTCGCGCATCCGTTCATCGCTGGGCGTGGAGCTGCCGCTGGGCGACCTGTTCCGGGCGCCCACGGTGGCCTTGCTTGCGGAGCGGTTGGTGAACGCGCGCCGCACCCAGGCCCCACCGCTGGTCCGTGCCGCGAGGACGGCCGCGCCGCCGCTGTCGTTCGCGCAGCAGCGGCTGTGGTTCATCGACCAATTGGAGCCGGGCAGCCCGCTGTACAACATGCCGCTGGCGCTGAGCCTCACCGGCGACCTGGATGTGGAAGCGCTGCGCTTCGGTCTGGACACGCTGATGGCGCGGCATGAATCCCTGCGCACCACCTTCCGCATGGAGGCGGGCAAGCCGGTGCAGGACATCCATGCGGGGGGCCACGTTCCCCTGGAGCTGGTGGACCTGACGGGCCTGGGCAGCCGCGCCGCGAGGCAGGCCGAAGCCCAGCGCCTGGGCCACGCGGAAACGCTGCGCCCGTTCGACCTGACACGCGGGCCAGTGATCCGCGCGTTGCTCATGAAGCTGGACGCGCGCGAGCACGTGCTGGTGCTGCACCTGCACCACATCGTGTCCGACGGCTGGTCGCTGGGCATCCTCGTGCGAGAGCTCACGGCCCTCTACGAGGCCAGGCGCGCGGGCCGCTCCGCCGCCCTGCCGGAGCTGCCGGTGCAGTACGCGGACTTCGCGGTCTGGCAGCGCGGCTGGCTCCAGGGCGGCGTGCTGCAAGCACAGGTGGAGTGGTGGAAGCAGCAGTTGTCCGGGGCGCCCTTCGTGCTGGACGTGCCCACGGACCGGCCGAGAACCACGACCTCCACGCAGCGTGGCGGCCTGGTCCGCGTGACGCTGCCGCGTGTCCTGAGCGAGCGCATGGAAGCGCTGGCGCAAGCCGAAGGCGCCACGCCCTTCATGGCGCTCCTGGCGGCGTTCCAGGCCGTGCTGTCGCGAGTGTCCGGGCAGGATGATGTGCTGGTGGGATCGCCCATCGCGAACCGCCGGCAGGCGGAGACGGAGGGCCTCATCGGCTTCTTCGTGAACATGTTGGTGCTGCGTGGCCGGTTCAGCGCGAGGACGACGTTCCGCGAGCTATTGGCCCAGGTGCGCGCCACCACGCTAGGCGCATACGAACACCAGGACATCCCCTTCGAACACCTGGTGGAGGCGCTCCAGCCCGAGCGAGACCTGGGCCGCACGCCGCTGTTCCAGGCGATGTTCGCGCTCCAGAACGCGCCCGTGCCGGAGCTGGCCGTGCCCGGCCTGTCCGTGGCCCCGGCCCACTTCGAGGGCGGCACGCCGTCCCAGTTCGAATTGGCGCTGGACCTGAACCGGACCCGCGACGGCTACGAGGGCCGCTTCCACTTCGCAGCGGAGTTGTTCGACACGGGCACCATCGAGCGGCTCGCCGCGCACCTGCGCCGGCTGCTGGAGGCCGTGTGCGACGCGCCGGACCTTCCGCTGGCGGACGTGTCGCTCGTGTCACCGGAGGAGCTGGTGCGGCTGGTCCGCACGGGCAGCGGTGAGCTGGTGGACTTCGAGCGCGACGCCACGCTGCATCTCCTCATCGAGCGGCAGGTGGCGCGCACTCCAGACGCCCCGGCCGTCGTGTTCGAGGAGACGGCGCTGACGTACCGGCAGCTCGACACGCGGGCCAACCAGCTCGCGTGGCGGCTGCGCTCCATGGGGGTGGGGCCGGAAGTGAAGGTGGCTCTGTGCCTGGAGCGTTCAGTCGAGGCCATCGTGGCGATCCTCGCGGTGCTCAAGGCCGGTGGCGCCTTCGTCCCGCTGGATCCTTCCGCCCCGGCAGCGCGCAGGGACTTCGTGCTGCGTGACAGCGGAGCGGCCGTGCTCGTCACGA
>NZ_RAWE01000126.1 GCF_003611695.1 Corallococcus carmarthensis
GGCGTGGGGGTGGTGGCCTGGGAGGTGGACGTCTCCGGCAGGGCGCCCAGGGCGCGGCTGGCCGCGTCGTTGCCCTGGCCGACGTCCTCATCCGCGCCCTGGTACTCCGGCGGCATGTAGAGGGTGAAGGTGCTGCCCTTGCCCGGCTCGCTCTCCAGGCGGATTTCACCGCCCAGCAGCTTGGCGATTTCACGGCTGATGGACAGGCCCAGGCCGGTGCCGCCGTACTTGCGCGCGGTGGAGCCGTCCGCCTGCTGGAACGCCTCGAAGATGATGCGCTGCTTGTCCTTGGCGATGCCGATGCCGGTGTCCTTCACGGCGAAGGCCAGCACATGGCGCGAGCGGCGCAGCGCCTCGTGGTCGAAGCGCATGCCCTTGTCCGCCAGGCGCACGGTGAGCTTCACGCCGCCATCGTCGGTGAACTTGAAGGCGTTGGAGAGCAGGTTCTTGAGCACCTGCTGCAACCGCTGCGGGTCGGTGCGCACGTGGCGCGGCGTGCCGGCCAGCACCTCCACGTGGAAGCTGAGGCCCTTCTGGTCCGCCACCGGGCGGAAGCTGCGCTCGATGAACTGGTTGAGCTCCGTGAGGACGATGTCCCGGGGCTCCACCTGCATCTTGCCCGCCTCCACCTTGGACAGGTCGAGGATCTCGTTGATGAGGCTGAGCAGGTCCCCGCCGGACGCGTAGATGGTGTTGGCGTACTCCACCTGCTTGTTGGAGAGGTTGCCGTCCTTGTTGTCCGACAGGAGCTTCGCGAGGATGAGCAGCGAATTGAGCGGCGTGCGCAGCTCGTGGCTCATGTTGGCCAGGAACTCGCTCTTGTACTTGGAGATGATGGTGAGCTGCTCCGCCTTCTCCTCCAGGCTGACGCGCGCCAGCTCCACCTCGCGGTTCTTCTCCTCCACGCGGGTGTTCTGGTCCGCCAGCTCCTTCGCCTTGTCCTCCAGCTCGATGTTGGTGCGCTTGAGTTCGTCCTGCTGCTGGGTGAGCTCGCGCGACTGGCTCTGGAGCTCCTGGGTCAGGCGCTGCGACTCGGAGAGCAGCGTCTCCGTGCGCATGTTCGCCATGATCATGTTGAGCACCACGCCGATGCTCTCCGTCAGCTGATCCAGGAAGATCTGATGGATGGCGCTGAACGGGTGGAACGAGGCCAGCTCGATGACGGCCTTGACCTCGCCCTCGAAGAGGACGGGCAGGACGATGATGTTGAGCGGCGCGGACTCACCCAGCCCGGAGGAGATGGTGATGTAGTCCGACGGCACGCGCGTCAGCAGGATGGTCTTCTTCTCCAGCGCGCACTGCCCGACCAGGCCCTCGCCCAGGCGGAAGCGGTTCGCCAGGTGCTTGCGCTCCCGGTACGCGTAGGTGCTGGTGAGCTTGAGGGACGGGATGCCGCCCTCGGGGTCGGAGAGGAAGAAGGCGCCGTGGTGCGCGGACACCAGCGGGGTCAGCTCGCTCATGATGAGGCGGCTGACGGCATCCAGGGACTTCTGGCCCTGCATCATGCCGCTGAACTTCGCCAGGTTCGTCTTGAGCCAGTCCTGCTCCTGGTTCTTCTGCGTCGTCTCACGCAGGTTGACGATCATCTGGTTGATGTTGTCCTTCAGCGCCGCGACCTCGCCTTCCGCGACGACCGTGATGCTGCGGGTCAGGTCGCCCTTGGTCACGGCGGTGGCCACGTCGGAGATGGCGCGCAGCTGGCTGGTCAGCGTGCCGGCCAGCTGGTTCACGTTGTCCGTCAGCTGCCGCCACGTGCCGCGCGCACCGGGCACGCGGGCCTGGCCGCCCAGCTTTCCTTCGATACCCACCTCGCGGGCCACCGTGGAGACCTGCTCCGCGAAGGTGCCCAGCGTGTCGGTCATGTTGTTGATGGTGTCCGCGAGCGCCGCCACCTCGCCCTTCGCGTCCACGATGAGCTTCTGGGTCAGGTCGCCGTTGGCCACCGCCGTCACCACGCGCACGATGCCGCGCACCTGGGTGGTGAGGTTGGAGGCCATGAAGTTCACGTTGTCCGTGAGGTCCTTCCACGTGCCGGCCACACCGGGCACGCGGGCCTGGCCGCCCAGCTTCCCTTCCACGCCCACCTCGCGGGCCACCGAGGAGACCTGCTCCGCGAAGATGCCCAGCGTGTCGGTCATGTTGTTGATGGTCTCCGCGAGCGCGGCCACTTCGCCCTTCGCGTCCACCACCAGCTTCTGCTTGAGGTCGCCGTTGGCGACCGCGGTCACCACCTTCACGATGCCGCGCACCTGCGTCGTGAGGTTGCGGGCCATGAAGTTCACGTTGTCCGTGAGGTCCTTCCACGTGCCGGACACGCCCTTCACCTCCGCCTGACCGCCCAGCTTTCCTTCCGCGCCCACTTCGCGCGCCACGCGTGTCACTTCCGAGGCGAAGCTGTTGAGCTGATCCACCATCGTGTTGATGGTGTTCTTCAGCTCCAGGATCTCCCCCTTCGCGTCCACGGTGATCTTCTTGGACAGGTCACCGTTCGCGACCGCCGTCGTCACCAGGGCGATGTTGCGCACCTGGCTGGTGAGGTTGGACGCCATGCTGTTCACGTTGTCCGTGAGGTCCTTCCACGTGCCGGCGACGCCCGGCACCGCGGCCTGCCCCCCCAGCTTGCCGTCCGTACCCACTTCCTTCGCGACGCGGGTCACTTCGGAAGCGAAGGCGCGGAGCTGGTCCACCATCGTGTTGATGGTGCTCTTGAGCTCCAGGATTTCGCCCTTCGCCTCCACGGAGATCTTCTGCGACAGGTCGCCGTAGGCCACCGCCGTGGTCACCTTGGCGATGTTTCGCACCTGGTCCGTGAGGTTCGCGGCGAGGACGTTCACGTTGTCCGTGAGGTCCTTCCACACGCCCGCGACGCCGGGCACCGCGGCCTGGCCGCCCAGCTTGCCCTCCGTACCCACTTCCTTGCCCACGCGCGTGACTTCCGAAGCGAACGCGCGGAGCTGGTCCACCATCGTGTTGATGGTGTTCTTCAGCTCCAGCACCTCGCCCTTCACGCTCACGGTGATCTTCTGGGACAGGTCGCCGTTGGCCACCGCCGTGGTCACCTTGGCGATGTTTCGCACCTGGTCCGTCAGGTTGCCGGCGAGGACGTTCACGTTGTCCGTGAGGTCCTTCCACACGCCGGACACGCCCTTCACGTCGGCCTGACCACCCAGCTTGCCTTCGGTACCGACTTCCTTCGCGACGCGGGTCACTTCGGCGGCGAACGCGCGGAGCTGGTCCACCATCGTGTTGATGGTGCTCTTGAGCTCCAGCACCTCGCCCTTCGCGTCGACGGTGATCTTCTTGGACAGGTCGCCATTCGCGACCGCCGTCGTGACCTCCGCGATGTTTCGCACCTGGGCCGTGAGGTTGTTGGCCAGCAGGTTCACGTTGTTCGTGAGGTCCTTCCACGTGCCCGCGACGCCCGGCACTTCCGCCTGGGCGCCCAGCTTGCCTTCCACGCCCACCGTGCGAGCGACGTCCGTCACCTGCTGCGCGAAGACGGACAGCGTCTGGGTCATCGCGTTGATGGTGTCCGCGAGCGCGGCGATTTCGCCCTTGGCCTCCATCACCAGCTTCTGGGACAGGTCGCCGTCGGCCACCGCCGTCACCACCTTGACGATGCCGCGCACCTGGGTGGTGAGGTTGAAGGCCATGCTGTTCACGTTGTCCGTGAGGTCCTTCCACACGCCGGACACGCCCTTCACGTCGGCCTGACCACCCAGCTTGCCGTCCGTGCCCACTTCCTTCGCGACGCGCGTCACTTCGGCGGCGAATGCGCGGAGCTGGTCCACCATCGTGTTGATGGTGCTCTTCAGCTCCAGGACTTCCCCCTTCGCGTCGACGGTGATCTTGCGGGACAGGTCGCCCTTCGCGACCGCCGTCGTCACCTCCGCGATGTTACGGACCTGGTCGGTGAGGTTGTTCGCCAGGAGGTTCACGTTGTTCGTGAGGTCCTTCCAGGTGCCCGCGACGCCCGGCACCACCGCCTGGGCGCCCAGCTTGCCTTCCACGCCCACCGTGCGCGCGACGTCCGTCACCTGCTGCGCGAAGATGGAGAGCGTCTGGGTCATCGCGTTGATGGTGTCCGCGAGCTCCGCCACCTCGCCCTTGGCCTCCATCTTCAGGCGCTGGGTGAGGTCGCCGTTCGCGACCGCGGTCACCACCTTGGCGATGCCTCGCACCTGGGTGGTGAGGTTGGACGCCATGAAGTTCACGTTGTCCGTGAGGTCCTTCCACGTACCGGACACGCCCTTCACTTCCGCCTGACCGCCCAGCTTGCCGTGCGTGCCCACCTCGCGGGCCACGCGGGTCACTTCGGAAGCGAAGCTGTTGAGCTGATCCACCATCGTGTTGATGGTGTTCTTCAGCTCCAGGATTTCGCCGCGCGCGTCGACGGTGATCTTCTTGGACAGGTCACCGGTGGCCACCGCCGTCGTCACCAGGGCGATGTTGCGCACCTGGGTGGTGAGGTTGGAGGCCATGCTGTTCACGTTGTCCGTGAGGTCCTTCCACGTGCCGCCGACCCCGGGCACCGCGGCCTGACCACCCAGCTTGCCGTCCGTACCCACTTCCTTCGCGACGCGGGTCACTTCGGCGGCGAACGCGCGGAGCTGGTCCACCATCGTGTTGATGGTGCTCTTGAGCTCCAGCACCTCGCCCTTCACGTCCACGGTGATCTTCCGCGACAGGTCGCCATTGGCGACGGCGGTGGAGACCTCCGCGATGTTGCGCACCTGGCTGGTGAGGTTGGACGCCATCAGGTTCACGTTGTCCGTGAGGTCCTTCCACGTCCCCGCGGCGCCGGGCACCTGGGCCTGGGCGCCCAGCTTGCCCTCCACGCCCACCGTGCGCGCGACGCTGGTCACCTGCTGCGCGAACACGTTGAGCGTGTCCGTCATGTTGTTCAGCGTGGCGCCCAGCGCGGCGATTTCACCCTGCGACGGCACCATCAGCTTCTGGGTGAGGTCGCCGTTGGCGACCGCCGTCACCACCTTCACGATGCCGCGCACCTGCGTCGTGAGGTTGGACGCCATGAAGTTCACGTTGTCCGTGAGGTCCTTCCACGTGCCGGACACGCCGGACACCGCGGCCTGACCGCCCAGCTTTCCTTCCGTACCCACTTCGCGCGCGACGCGGGTCACTTCGGAAGCGAAGCTGTTGAGCTGGTCCACCATCGTGTTGATGGTGCTCTTCAGCTCCAGGACCTCGCCCTTCACATCCACCGTGATCTTGCGGGACAGGTCGCCGCGGGCCACCGCCGTGGTGACCTCCGCGATGTTTCGCACCTGCGCGGTGAGGTTGCCGGCGAGGACGTTCACGTTGTCCGTGAGGTCCTTCCACACGCCGGACACGCCCTTCACGTCGGCCTGGCCACCCAGCTTGCCTTCGGTGCCCACCTCCTTCGCGACGCGCGTCACTTCGGCGGCGAAGCTGTTGAGCTGATCCACCATCGCGTTCACGGTGGTGCCGATGCGGAGGAACTCGCCCTTCACGGGCTGGCCGTCGATCTCCAGCGCCATCTTCTGGGTGAGGTCGCCTTCGGCCACCGCCACCAGCACGCGGGCGACTTCCGTGGTGGGCTGCACCAGGTCGCCGATGAGGGCGTTGATGGACTGGACGCTGGTGGCCCATTCGCCGCGCACGTCGCCCAGCGTGACCCGCTCGCCCATGCGGCCCTCGCGGCCGACGACGCGCTCCACGCGGACGATTTCGTGGGTGAGCGTGGAGTTGAGCGTCACCACCGCGTTGAACGCGCGGGCGATCTCATCCATCACCACGTCCTGCGCGCCCGACGGCAGCCGCACGGAGAAGTCGCCGCCCTGCACGGCCCGGAGCGCCGCCAGCAGCTGCTGGAGCGGAGGCGGACCGCCGGGGCGCAGACCGTCGTCGGCGGCCGGGCGGCTGTTGCCGTTGCGGCCGCGTGCGGGAGCGCGGCGGGTGGGCTCGGCACGCGACGGCTCCGCGTTGCTCAGCCGGTTGGCCGCCACGTTGGCGGGAGCTCTGCCTCCTGGAAGGCCAGCGTCCTGACTTGCTGCGAGCCCAGCCGTCTTCCGGCCATTGGCGCGCTTGCGGGGAGCGGAGGAGCTGGAAACCTTGGTGTCGTCCACGAGTGAAACCCCTGATCGGCGAAAGCGTTGCGACCGGCTCTGCGAAAGCGGCCCGCGATCCCAGGAACGTCCAATGAGTTCGCGGGTTTGTCGAATGTAAAGCCCGGATGGGAGGGACCCTTGTGTCAGGCACTAAACGCCCTGCCTGAACGTGGGTCCCACCATCCCCGGAAGCCCCGGATCGGAACAGCAGACCCAGGGCGGAACCTCCCCATAACAGCTTCAGGGAGGCGAGGCGGTGCACGGGAAGCCATCGCACCCCTGCACATACAGCGCCCGCCCCGAGAGCCTCCGGGCAGGCGCGCGCGTGCGAGCGGGCACTGCTTCACGTGCGCCGGTGCGGACATCGAAGCGGAGCGAGGCCGGCGCCGGCGCGTCCTGGGCACCCGTCGCGCCACAGGCCAGCAGGACCTGATCCGCGGTGTCCAGCCACCAGAGGAACTCCACGGCGCACGGGGCTTCCGCTCGCACGAGCTCCAGGGTGCGGGCGTCGTAGACGATGACGCCGCCGCCCCACTCCACCGCCGCCAGCACGCCCCCGGGGCCGACGGACAGCCGCCCGCCCGGACCTGGCACCTGCGCCTGGCCCAGCACCTTGCCATCCAGCGCCACGGAGACGAGCTGCCCGGTGGCATCCAGCGCGAGGACACCGCCCGCGTGACCGATCAGCCATTCTGGCGGAGCGATGTCGCCCACCGGCTGGAGCGCGCCATCCCGTTCGCGCAGCAGGTGGCCGCCGGTGGCGACCCACAGGTGGCGTTCGCCGTCGAAGGTGAGCGCGGTGGCGCCGGGAACCTCCAGCCGCGCGTGTGAGCCATCCTCGCCGCAGACCGCGACGACGCGGGGCCCGAACACCGCCACGCGCGAAGCATCCGGCGCCACGGCCCAGCCCAGCCGTGTGGCCCCCTTGAGCTGCCGCGCCAGACAGTCATTGAGCGCGCCCAGGTGCGCGTCCCCGGCGGGTGAGGCGATGAGGTACGGCAGGCTGGTGGTGGCGACGTAGAGCAGCAGGCCCAGGCCCGCGGCGATGACGAGCGTGAGCGTCCAGGCGCGTGCGCTCGCGCTTCGCGTCTGTCGCGCGCTCTTGCGGCCCGCCGCCAGCTGCACTTCCCGTCCGCTCACGCACGCTCCCTTCTGTCGCGGAGGACAGCACAGAAACGGGGCGAAGACCTCCCGACGCGGCACGAAAGCGCGCCCGCAGGACATCCCCTGCCCGCCTTGACGCGCAGGGCGCACGTGCGTGCAACCCCTGCCCCGCATGCCCTGTCCCATGAACGACCTGCGAGCTGCCGTCCTGCCATGTGCCGGCTGCTTTCAGCGGGTTGCCCTGTCCGCTGAAGCACACACCTTTACGCCTCAAGCGATTTGAAAGGGCTCCCGACATGCGACGCTCCATTGGCACCGCGGCACTGGCTTTCAGCTTTCTGCTCTCCACCAGCGCGTTCGCCCAGCAGGTAGGCGACGGGTCGAGCCCCGGGACGACTCCTGGCTCCTCGGGCGGCTCGCCGGAGATGATCAACAGCGGCCAGACGGGCACCGCCGGCTCCACCGGCACGGTCACCCCCGGCACCACCAACTCCACGGGCGTGCAGACGGGTAACACCGCCACCGGCACGGGCGGCTCTGGCACCGGCGTGAACGCGACTCCGGGCACCACCGGCACCGGCACCACCGGCGGCGGCACTTCCGGCACGGGCGGCACCGGCACCAGCGGCATCGGCACGGGCAGCGGCACCACCGGCTCCAGCTCCGACACCTACGGGACCGGCAGCACCGCGCCGTCCACCGGCGCGGGCACGTATACGTCGCCGCCCACGGGCACCAGCACCGGCACCTACGGTGGCTCGGGCACCAGCACCGGCACCGTGGGCGGTGGCAACACGGGCAACACGGGCAACACGGGCAGCACCGGCACGATTGGTGGCACGGGCACCGGCACCACCGGCGCCACACTGCCTGGCACCGAGACCAACAACTCGACCGTCATCAACCCGGGCGGCACGGGCACGGGCGGCACCGGCACCAGCGGCGCGACCGGCACGGGTGGCGTCGGCGGCACCGGCACCAGCGGCTCCGGCGGCACCATGGGCGGCGTGGGCGGCACCGGCACCAGTGGCTCCGGCGGCTCCAGTGGCACCACGGGAGGCACCGTCGGCGGCCAGTAGAAGCTTCATGTCTTGGAATGACAGCACGGCCGCCAGCCCTTCACTGGCGGCCGTCGCCCTGTCTGGCTTTACTTCGGCGCGTCCAGACAGGCCATGGCCCGGCCCACGTACTCCGTGAGCTTGGGGTCGCGGCCCTGGCGCTGGGCCACCTGGGGCTCCTGCTGGTGCAGCGTCTGGAGCGACTTCTCCATGCCGGGGTTGCCGCCCGTGAAGGCGCGGACGAGCTCGCGCCAGCGCGTGGCCAGGGCGCGCACCGGTTCGGACGCGGGGTCGGTGCCCTTCTCCATCTCCTCGCGCATGCTCGCGATGAGGCGGGGCCACTCGGCCTGGACCTCCTTGATGGCGTCGTCACCCATCGCCTGGCGACGGGCCTCCAGCTCCTTCAACTGTTCCGGGGTGTAGTACTTCTCGAACATGGTCATGGCCTCGATGGTCTGTAGGAAGTCGTCGGCGGAGACGGGCTCCGCCGCGCGCAGCAGTCGTGCGAGGGAATCCAGGCGGTCGCAGAGCTGACGCTGTTCCGCCAGCTGCTCCCGGGCCCGCTGGAGCCGCAGCTCCACCACGCGCAGGGCGGAGAAGTCCGCCCGGCCCAGCGTTTCGGCGATCTCCTCCAACGAGAACCCGAGCTGCTTGAGCGACAGGATGTGGCTCAGGCGGGCGATGTCCTCCGCCGTGTAGAGCCGGTGCCCCGACGCCGTGTGCGCCGAGGGCTTGAGCAATCCAATCTCGTCGTAGTGGTGCAGCGCGCGGACGGACAGCCCCGTGCGCCGGGCCAGCTCGCCGACCTTCAGCTCCGTGTGCTGCATGCCTCACCCCTTTCCAGTCACCGCCTTTCGCGTGACTGGATGCAATGGGTACAACCTCACGTCGCGTGAGGTTCAAGGGGGAAAACGCACGGCCTGTCCAAGGGGGTCGCCAACGGCCGCGAGGAATTGCTAGCGTCCCGTTCCGGTCCGGCGATGACCGCCGATGACCGTGCACCCCTGGGAGGCCTGTCCTGATGACCCCGCCCCTTGTCGTCGTCGCGGCCCTGTCCGCCACGCGGGCGCTCATCCGCTGAGCCGGTCGCAGCATCGTCTTCCGCCGCAGCGCGAGCCCCGTTTCCCTTACGCCCGGCGCCCCGGAGTCCTCTCCGTGCGCCCCAGGCATCGCACTGCCCGGAGTTCCCCAAGTGTCACTTGAAACCCTCGGCTGGGGTCCCGACCTCGACCTCGCGCTGTCCAACGCTGTCTCGCAGTCGCCTTCCGCCACCTCCCTCGTCCCCGGGCGCGTCGTGCGCCAGCAGCGGGGATTGCTCACCGTGCAGACCGCCGGCCCGGCCTTCCTCGCGCGCGCCGCCGGACGCCTCCTCCATCAGGCCCAGGGCGTGGAGGCCCTGCCCACCGTGGGCGACTGGGTCCTGCTGCAACCGCCCGCGTCCGGTGACGGCGAGGCGCTGATGCTCGCCGTGCTGCCCCGCCGCAGCGTCCTCAAGCGGCGCGAGGCGGGCAGCGAACACGACGGCCAGCTCATCGCCGCCAACGTGGACGTGGTGTTCCTCGTCGTGGGGCTGGACGGCAACTTCAACCCCCGCCGCATCGAACGCGCCCTCACCCTGGCCTGGAACAGCGGCGCCACGCCCGTCGTGCTCCTGAGCAAGGCGGACCTCGCGGACGACGCGGCCGAGCGCGTCCTGGAGGTGGAGGCGCTGGCCCCCGGCGTGGACGTGCTCGCGGTGAGCGCGAGAACAGGCCTGGGCGTGGAGGACGTGCGCACGCGGGTCCCGCCAGGAAGGACGGGCGTGCTGTTGGGCTCCTCCGGCGTGGGCAAGTCCACGCTCGCCAACCGGCTGCTGGACGCCGCGCGCCTCGTCACCCAACCCGTGCGGCCAGAGGACGACAAGGGCCGGCACACCACCACGCACCGCGAGCTGTTCGTGCTGGAGCACGGCGGCCTCATCATCGACGGGCCCGGCATGCGTGAGCTGGGCCTGTGGGGCGACGATGCCGAGGGCCTGGCCCAGGCCTTCGCGGACGTCTTCGCGCTGGCCACCGGCTGCCGCTTCACCGACTGCGGTCACCAGAACGAACCCGGGTGCGCGGTGAGGGCGGCGGTGGAGAACGGCACGCTCCCCGAGGAGCGGCGCGCGAACTTCGAGAAGCTCCAGCGCGAGCAGGCCTTCCAACACCGCCAGACGGACGCCGCCGCGCAGCGCGAACACAAGCGGATGCAGCGCAACCAGGCCAACGCGGGCTGGGCGAGGACGCGCTCGAAGCGGCGCGGCGAATAGACAGACATGCCGGGCGCGGCGCGGACGTCTGTTCGCGCCGCGTCCGGACGTGTTTCAGAGCCCGGGGCTCGACTCCGGCACCGCGCCGGACGGCGGCAGCGGCGGCGGGGTCGGGCTCGCGGGCACCGGAACCTCACCCTGCTCCGGCGTGTTCGCGTCGTCCGGCACGCGGGCCGGCGTCTCCGGGCCCGGGCCCTGCCTTGGATTGACGTTCTGGTACTCCGACGCGCAGGAGTAGGCCACGGTGCGCGAGCCCACCAGGACCGTGGGCAACAGCAGGCCAATCGCGGCGCAGTTGCCCTGTTCCTCCTCGGTCCGGTTGCCGCCGGAACACACCGCGGACCCCACGAACGCGCCCGCCACCGCGAGGCCCGCCTGGATGAGGAAGTCCATGGGGGTCGCCCGGCTCTGCGCCCAGGCGATGCCGTTCTTGCACTCGCTGCCAGGGGGGCTGGACACGGGCAACAGGCCCGCCGCCGTGAACCACTGCCGGTCACTGTGGACCGTGGGCTCCGGCCGCAGGTTCGTGACGATGCTCGTCCGATAGCAGCCCGTCTGTCCCAGCATCAGCGCCGCCATCGACGCCGCCACCGCATGTGCCTTCCGCATCCGTGCCCCAATCTCGGTGAGTGACCGCTCGCACCGGCGGTCTCAGGTCCCCGTGCCTAGCCCGAAGGCGGGGGTCACCGGAAGAGGGGGCGCAAGCTTAGCGGCGGCGCTTCGCCGGGGCGGGCAGGCCTTCGAACGCCGTCTCCACCATGCCGCGCAAGGAGGCTTCATCCATGCCCGCCTTGCCCACGGCCTCCAGTCCCCGCATGACCGCGAGCAGCATGGCGCCCAGCTTCCGGGGGTCTGCCTGGGCGGCGAGGTCCCCATGCGCCCGGGCCTGCTCCAGGCAGCGCACGAACGCGGCCTCCAGCCCCCGGAAGGTCTCCAGCGCCCGGTCCGCCACCTGTGCGTCCTGCGCCGCCAGCTCCGCCGTGCCACGCCCCAGCAGGCACCCGCGCCGGTTCGCGGGCGCCGCGGACGCGGTGGCCACCCCCAGCAGGTACTGGCGCAGCCGCTCCAGCGCGCCGGCGTCCGGCCCCTCCAGCGTCTTCTTCACCGCCTCCACGGAGCTCACGCAGTACGCGTCGAACACCTTCAAGAAGAGCTGATGCTTGTCGCCAAAGGCCCCGTAGAGGCTGCCCTTGCCCAGCCCCGTGGCCTGCATCAGGTCATCCATGGAGGTCGCCGCGTAACCCTTGTTCCAGAACTGGTCGCGCACCGCGCGCAGCACCTGCGCTTCGTCGAATGTCCGAGGCCGAGCCATGCCCTGAAAATAAAAGTTATTGACCGTTCGGTCCACCACTCTTAGATATGGACCATAAAGTCCATAACTCCTCCGCTGGCGCGGGGAGCAGGTGGGCTGGCGCTTCACGGGGCCCTCCGAGGCCCCACGACAAGGAGCAGGACCATGGGCAGGCTCGACGGGAAGGTCATTGTCGTCACGGGTGGAACCACGGGCATCGGCTTCGCGACCGCGAAGCGCTTCGCGCAGGAGGGGGCGAAGGTGTTCCTCACCGGCCGCCGGCAGGCGGAGGTGGACCGGGCGGTGAAGGAGATTGGCCACGGCGTGGTGGGTGTGCGCGGGGACGTGTCGGTGATGGCGGACCTGGACGGGCTCTACGCGCGGGTGAAGGAGGAGGCGGGGCACCTCGACGTGGTGTTCGCCAACGCGGGCGGGGGCGAGTTCGCGGCGCTGGGCTCCATCACGGAGGCGCACTTCGACCAGACCTTCAACATCAACGTGAAGGGCACGCTGTTCACGGTGCAGAAGGCGCTGCCGCTCTTGAAGGACGGCGGCTCCGTCATCCTGACGGGCTCCACCGCGGGCTCGGACGGCTCGGCGGCGTTCAGCGTCTATGCGGCGACGAAGGCGGCCATCCGCTCGTTCGCGCGCACGTGGGCAACGGACCTGAAGGGGCGGAGCATCCGGGTGAACACGCTCAGCCCGGGCCCCATCGACACGCCGGGACTCAACGGGCTGGCGGCCGACGCGGCGGGGGCGAAGCAGATCAAGGACTACCTCACCAGCCTCATCCCGCTGGGCCGCATGGGGCAGCCGGACGAGGTGGCGAAGGCGGCGCTGTTCCTCGCGTCGGACGACAGCAGCTTCGTCAACGGCGCGGAGCTCTTCGTGGACGGCGGCGCCGGACAGGTCTGAGCGGCCCGGTGCGCGACGGGCGGGCGCTTCAGTCCTCCTTGCCGTCCGGGTTCGACGCGGCCAGCTTGCGCAGCCGGGCGGCGAAGGGGCTCTCGCCGTTCACCGGCAGCGGGCCGCCGGCCATGCGCTGGCGGCGGTCCATGGCGAGGTGGCCCTCGGGGGGACCTTCCAGGGCTTCCTTCTCGAAGCGGTCCTGGCCGCCCAGCACCCGCCCCACGGGACGGGATGAGCCGACGCGACGAAAGGGATCCACGGACATGGCGTTGACCTCCGGATGACGGCCCCGTTCTACCGCGCTTCGGAATCCGGTGCATCCCACCCCCGGGGGTCCTCCAGCGCGCCGCCGATGTGCCGGAGCACCCGGGCGGCCAGGTCCACGTCGATGACGCGCGCGTCCCAGGTGCAGGTGAGCGTCATCGCCTTGCCGGGGACCAGCGCGCCGGCCTCCAACACGGGCACGTCCCGCACGAGCCCGGGCGCCAGCAGCAGCGGCACGCGGGTGTAGGGCACCATCGCGACGAAGCCCCGCTCCAGCCCCAGCGAACCCAGGTTCGTCACGGCCACGGAGCCGAACGGATCGAACGGCATCCCCACCCGGCGCAGGTCCACGTTCAGGCCGTACCAGACGAAGGACAACAGCCGCAGCGCGGGGCCCATCAACCAGCCGGGCAGGAGCGACGAGCGGCGCTTGCCGCGTTCAATCTCCACGTCCTCGCGCGCGCGGACCCGCGACACCCGCGACTCCATGGCGTCCGCCAGGGCCTCCAGCGACTTCCCGTCCGCGCGGTGCACGGTGGCGGTGGTCAGGTCCACGCGCGACGCGCCGCTCGCGGGCTGCACCACCAGCACGCAGACGCCCACGTCCTCGCGCAGCCACGGACGCTGGCCGCGCAGCATGACGTTGGCCTCCGGATAGCGGCGCAGCGCGTCCGCCGCGGCCTTCGCCACCAGGTGCGTCACCGTCAGCCGGCGGCCGGTGCGCGTGCGGTGCGTGGCCATGAACGCGAGCGCCGGCTCCATGCGGACCTCCAGCGACGCATAGGCGGTGGGGTCGCGGGGCGCGCGCCACGTCCCGAGCGCGAGCTTGCGCAGGGCACTGGCAGGGGGCGCGGGGTGGAGGTCCAGGTTCACGGAAGGATTCCCAAGCCTTTGCACGGCGGGAGCGCCGCGCGCAATGGGGGACGGGCCCTGTTAGACAATGGCCCCAGCGCTCCTTCCCTCCTCTCGCGATTCGAGGCCCCTCCCCATGAGCACCCTCGCCCTGGTCCTGTCCCTGGCCTTGCAGGCCGCGCCGCCCGCGAAGCCCCTCCCGAAGCCCGCCGCGCAGGCCGAACAGAAGAAGGCCCCAGCGGAGGACGTCGCCGCAGCCACCCAGGCGTGGCAGGCCGAGCGGCTGCAACGCCTGACATCGCCAGACGGCTGGCTGACGTTGGTGGGGCTCACGTGGCTGAAGGAGGGCGAGCAGAAGGCCGGCTCCGCTCCCGACAGCGCGGTGGTGCTGCCCGCGCCGGTGCCCTCGCAGGCGGGCACGTTCGTGCGTCAGGGCAACACCGTGCGCTTCCAGCCCACGGCGGGCGTGACCTTCACGCTGGAGGGCAAGCCCTTCACGGGGGGCGAGCTGAAGACAGACGAAAAGGGCGCGCCGGACGTGTTGCGGCTGGGCAGCGCGAGTTTTCAAATCATCCGCCGCGGTGACCGGCTGGGCGTGCGGGTGAAGGATTCGGAGGCCGCGGCGCGCAAGCAGTTCCACGGCATCCCGCTGTATCCGGCGAGCGCGGAGTGGAAGGTGGAGGCCCGGCTGGTGCCGGACGAAAAGCCGCGCATGCTCAGCGTGCCCACGGTGCTGGGCATCGCGGAGGAGATGAAGTCCGCCGGCACGCTCGTCTTCACGGTGGCGGGCAAGGAGTACCGCCTGATGCCCGTCGCGGAGGAGGGCTCGGACGAGCTGTTCATCATCTTCGGCGACGAGACGAACCGCGACGCGACCTACGGCGCGGGCCGCTTCCTGGAAGCGCCGCTGCCGGACAAGGACGGGCGCGTCGTGCTGGACTTCAACCGCGCCTACAATCCGCCGTGCGCCTTCTCGCGCTTCGCCACCTGCCCGCTGCCTCCGCGCGGCAACCGCCTGGCCCTGCGCGTGGAAGCCGGCGAGAAGCGCGCGGGCGATCACTGACCCCTCAAAACGCCTCCGCCCGCTTCCCTCCAGGAGGGAAACGGGCGGTGGGGGGCGTCAGTCAGGGGAAGTGAACCCTCAGACCTGGATGGTCTTCTCCAGGTCCGCCATGCGGAAGCGCGCCATCGCCAGGTTCGCGTTCGCACGGTGCAGCGCGATGTAGAGGAACAGGCCTTCACGGGCCGCGAGCGGACGGATGATGTGGTACTGCTCGCCCAGGGTGATGAGCATGTCCTCGATGCGGTCCTTGATGCCCAGGGACTTCATCGTCTTCAGCTTGGCGCGCATCACCTCCGTGTTGCCCGCCGCCGCCGCCTCGATGTTGAACCCCGCGGAGCCGACACTTCCCAGTGTCATCCCACTGTTCGCATCCGCGAGACAGACCGCGAACGCACCGTCGATCTTCATCGCTTCTTCCAGCGCCTGCTTCACGTTCGCCATGACTTCTCTTTCCAGTAGGACGGGGGGAATCGAGGGGGACTGCGAAACAGCAGGCTGCGAGGGTGTCGCGTCGCCCGTCAGCTCCGTCAGCTCGAAGGTCAGCTGGCTGGAGTAGGAGCGCGGCTGCGGGACGAAGAGGGCCTGCGCCTCCGTCAAACCGAAGAGCGTCTCCAGCTGCGCCGCCAAGTGCTGGCACAGCAGGTCGCGCAGCGTGTCGCGCGGCACCAGGCCCCACGACACCAGCGTCTCGCAGAAGTTGCCGCCGCTCTTGCGGCACTCCGCCATCACCTGCTCGACGTCCTCACGGCTCACCAGCCGCGCGTCGATGAGCGCCGTGGAGAAGCTGCGCGCCCCCGGACCCGTGAGCACCGTCCACGCCACCTTGCGCTCCACCACGAAGATGCGGCCGGAGACCGTGGTGGACTTCACCACCACCTCGCCCCCCAGCTTGCTCTCCAGGGCTTCGTTCAGCACCGCCCGGACTACCTGACGGGGCTGGGTCATCACGGTTCGGGGCGCCGGGTTCATGGGGGGGTTCACAGTGACCGGCAGTGTTAGCGCGGTCCGTCGAGGGGGCGCTGCTGCCGGAATAGTAGACAACTACGCTGCATAATGGCAACTCAGCTGTAAAATTCGGGAAATAGATGACTCCCCTGGGGTTGGTGAAACCCCGTACTAACGTCTGAGTGTCTTGTACCCGAGCGCCAAAGACAACGGAACAATTCCAGAGCAGCGCAAATCCGACGCGTGGGCCCGACATCGCAATGCGTCGCCAGGGCAGGCAGGTTCACTCGCCAACATTTCCCCTCTGAAATGGGGCGGAGCGGCGGCCTCCTCACCTGAGAAATCCGTGCCGCCCCGCGCTACGTAGAAACCCCCAGGGCGCGCATGGCGCCCCAGAGGCCTGGGTCCTGTTGGACCATGTTTCGCCCTGTTGGCGGCTCAGTGCACTGGCGGTGCGCGGTCCGCGGCGGCTTCCGGGGCCAGGGGGGACTCCAGACGAGGGGCGATGCCGTCCTTCACCTGACGCAGCAGGGCGGCGCTGAAGGCCTCCAGGTCGTCCGGCTTGCGTGACGTGATGAGGTTGCCGTCCTCCACCACCTGGCGGTCCACCCAGCGCGCGCCGGCGTTGATGAGGTCCGTCTTGATGGAGGGGAACGAGGTGACGGTGCGCTCGTCCGCGATGTCCGCCTCCACCAGCATCCACGGCCCGTGGCACACGGCGGCGATGGGCTTGTCCGCCTTGAAGAAGTCGCGCACGAAGCCGACCATGCCGATGTCCATGCGCAGGTGGTCCGGCGAGTAGCCGCCAGGAATCACCAGCGCGGCGAAGTCCGCGGCCTTCACCTCCTTCACCGCCTTCTCCGTGCGGACTTCCGCGCCCTTCTTCCCCTTGAGGCTCTTGCCTGCCTCCACGCCGATGACGACGGGCTCGTGGCCCGCTTGCTTGAGCTTGTCGAAGGGGACCTGGAACTCGGAGTCCTCGAAGTCGTTGGCCACGATGAATGCGATGCGCGCCATGGAACTGCCTCCCGCTGGGAATGGGTGCCGTTGAACCCGCCCGAGCAAGGTGCCCACGACAGGGGCCGGGACAACGCCATCCGGGACCGTCTTCCAGTGCTGACTGCGCTCGCCTGCCCCCCTTCCAGGTCCGTGGGCGGCGTTCA
This sequence comes from Corallococcus carmarthensis, assembly GCF_003611695.1. Lineage (GTDB taxonomy): Bacteria > Myxococcota > Myxococcia > Myxococcales > Myxococcaceae > Corallococcus > Corallococcus carmarthensis. The sequence goes on from NZ_RAWE01000126.1 coordinate 17,029, forward strand.
CCGACGCTAGATTCCCACCCATGCGCTCCCGACGCCTGCTCCTGTCCGCCCTCGTGGTGCTCACCGCCTCCGCCTCCGCTTGCCGCAAGAGCCAGGCGCAGGGGACGGCCTCCGCCGCGGACTGCATCCTGATGGAGGACGGCTGGGGACAGGACGGCAGCGTGCCCATCACCGTGGACGTGGTGGCGGAAGGGTTGGAGGTCCCCTGGGGCGTGGCCTTCCTGCCGGGCCAGGAGGGAGATGCGCTCATCACCGAGCGGCCGGGCCGCGTGCGGCTGCTGCGCGGAGGCCAGTTGCAGCCCGGGGCCGTGGCCACGCTGCCCCTGACGGCGAACGGCGAGGGCGGCCTGCTGGGCATCGCCGCGCACCCGGACTTCGCGACGAACCGCCAGTTCTACCTGTACGTCACCACCCAGGCGGACGGGAAGGCGCAGAACCGGGTGGAGCGCTGGACGCTGTCACCGGACGGCACGCGCGCGGCCTTCGAGCGCGTCATCTACGGAGGCATCCCGTCCGCGAAGTACCACGACGGCGGGCGGCTGCGCTTCGGGCCGGACGGCATGCTGTACGTGGGCACGGGCGACTCACGCGACCCGGACCTGTCCCAGGACGTGGCCAGCCCCGCGGGCAAGCTGCTGCGCCTGACGCCCGACGGAGCAGTGCCCCAGGACAATCCCTTTCCGAATTCGCCCGCGTTCCTGCTGGGCGTGCGCAACACGCAAGGCTTTGACTGGAAGGACGCCTCCACGCTGTACCTCACCGACCACGGCCCCAGCGGCGAGACGATGCGCTTCGGCCATGACGAGGTGAACGTGGTGAAGGCGGGCGACAACCTGGGCTGGCCCGGCATCTACTCGTGCGAGACGCAGGCAGGGCGCATCACTCCGTCGCTCACCTTCGACGACGCTGCGCCCCCGGGCGGCGCGGCCGTCTACACGGGCACCGCGATTCCGGAGTGGAAGGGCTCGCTGCTGGTGGGCACGCTGAAGTCCCAGCACCTGCACCGGGTGGAGTTCGACGCACGGCAGCCGCGCCGCGTGGTCCGGCACGAGGTGTATCTGCGAAACACCTGGGGCCGCCTGCGCGACGTGCTGATGGGCCCCGACGGCCACCTGTACGTCACCACCAGCAACTGCGACGGCCGGGGCGAGTGCGGCCCGAAGAAGGACCTGCTCCTGCGCGTGCGGCGCTGATCAGCTCACGCTCTCCGCGCTGTAGCGGGCCAGCAGGCCCGTGCGCACCGCGTAGCGGTAGACGCGCTGGAAGACCCAGCCCGCCAGCACGATGTCCAGCATCGCCAGCGCGAAGCCCCACCCGAGCGTCGCGCCGGAGAACTCGCCGCCGGCCACCAGCGTGCGCACGCCCTCGAAGACGTACGACGGGGGCAGCAGGCGCGCCACCCACTGCATCCACTCCGGCAGCGTGGACAGCGGGTAGAAGACGCCCACGAACGGGGACAGCAGGCTGGGGATGGGCCACACGAACCACTCCGACGCGGGGCCCAGCCGCAGCACCAGCGCGCTGCTGAGGATGCCCAGCGCGATGCCGAAGAGGAACAGCACCATCACGAACGGGATGAACATCGCGCCATAGGCGGCGAAGGACAGACCGAACACCGTGGTGGACAACAGGAGCATGACGACGAGGCCGATGGCGCTGGTCGCGATGCTCGTCAACACCAGGCCGCTCACGTACTCCGTCAGCGTGAGCGGCGTGGCGAAGACGTTGAGGAAGTTGCGCGACCAGACGTCCTCGAAGAAGCCCGTGGTCAGGCCCTGCATGACGCGCGCGAAGAAGTCCCAGAGCAGCACCGCGCCCAGGAGCGCCGGCACGAAGTTGTAGCCAGCGGACGTGACGCTGTTGAGGTACCGGGTCATGAAGCCCCACAGCACCATGTCGATGGCCACCCACGCGAACAGCGGCATCACGCGCGCGAAGTTGCCCTTGTAGAGATAGAACTGGCGCAGCGCGATGCCCGCGACGTGGTTCAGGTTCATGGCGCTTCGTTCCTCTCCAGCGCCAGGGGCTCGTTGGCCACGGCGATGAACAGCTCCTCCAGCGAGGCCTTGCCGTGCTCGCGGGGCAGCGTCTTGGGGTCACCCTCCAGCAGCACCCGGCCGCGCGCCAGGAAGAGGACGCGGTCGCAGACGGCCTCCACCTCGTACATGTTGTGGGAGGTCCACAGCACGCTGCTGCTTCCCTTCGCGGCGAAGGCGCGGATGCGGGTGCGGATGTCCACCGCCGTGGCCGGATCCAGCGACGCGGTGGGTTCGTCCAGCAGCAGCAGGCGGGGCTCGTTGAGCATGGCCTTGGCCAGCGACACGCGCGTCTGCTCGCCGGAGGACAGCACGCCGCACTTGGTGTCGCGGAAGCGCTTCAGGTCGTACTCCTCCAGCAGCGCTTCGATGCGGGCGGACAGCCCCTTCACGCCGTAGATGAGGCCAAAGACACGCAGGTTCTGCGCCACGGTGAGGTTGCCGGGCAGGGGCGAGTAGACGGCGGCGAAGTTGGTGCGCGACAGCGCCTTCACCCGCTGGGTCTCCAGGTCCGTGCCTTCGATGCGGATGGTGCCGGAGGTGGGCTGGAGCACGCCCAGGAGCATGTTGATGGTGGTGCTCTTGCCCGCGCCGTTGGGTCCCAGCAGCCCCACGATTTCGCGGCGGCGCACGTCGAAGGAGACGCCGTCCACGGCCGTGTGGGCGCCGTACGTCTTGCGCAACGCCGTGACGGAGAGGACCAGGGTGTCCAGCGAGCCGGATTTCATCTGGGCCCTGCTGTACCACGCGGACGTCCCGCCGCCAGGGCGCACTTCAGGCGGGAGGAAGGCAGGCGGGCGGGGCCTTGGGCCGGGCGACGAAAAACAGGCGGTGCCCGTGCACGGTCCGCGCGAATCTGGAAAGCTTCGCGCCCTCCCCTGGTCCCGATGGAGTCGACGTGCTGCTGGAAGTGCCCATCCTCATCGGCCTGATGGTGGCGGCCATCGCGCTTGCGATCGCCGCCAAGCGGGCCAGCGTGCCGTACAACGTCGCGCTGGTGCTTGGTGGCCTGCTCATCTCCGTCGCGCACCTGCTGCCGGGCGTTCCCCCGCTCAACCCCCAGGTGGTGTTCCTCATCTGCTTGCCGCTGTTGCTCTTCGAGGGCGGCATCACCGCGGACCTCAATGGCATCCGCGCGAACGCGGTCCCCATTGGCTTGCTTTCCACGCTGGGGATGATTCTTGCCATTGGCGCCACCGGCGCCGCGCTGCACTGGATGCTGCACCTGGCGTGGGGGCCCGCGCTGCTGCTGGGCTCCATCCTCGCGGTGACGGACACGGTGTCCATCCTCTACGCCTTCCGCCGCGCGCCGGTGCCGGGACGGTTGGCGGGCATCATCCAGGGCGAGAGCCTCTTCAACGACGGCACCGCGCTGGTGGCGTACACGGCCATCGCGGCGGTGGTGGCGGGCGGCGCCGCGCCCACGCTGGGCTCGCTGGGCGGCCACGTGCTGCTCGCGTCGGTGGGCGGCGCGGTGGTGGGTCTGGCCATGGGCCTGCTGGGCGGCTTCATCATCCGGCGCGCGGAGGATCCGCTCGCGGAGATCATGGTGACGACAGCGGTGGCGCTGGCGTCCTACGTGCTGGCGGAAGAGGTGCACCTGTCGGGCGCCATCTCCGCGGTGGTGGCGGGGCTGGCGGTGGGCGTGACGCTTCGGCGCGAGGTGCCCCCGCAGAGCCAGGTGGCCATCCACTCCTTCTGGGAGTACGCCACCTTCGGCGTCAACACGTTCCTCTTCCTCTCCGTGGGCCTGGACACGCGGCCGGAGGCGCTCCAGGGGCACCTGCCGGGCGTGGGCATCGCGGTGGTGGCGGTGGTGCTGGGTCGCGCGGTGGCCATCTACCTGCCCTTCCTGCTGCTGCGCCTGTTCAAGCCCGCGGAGACCATCCCGCTGCGCTGGCAGCACGTGTTCCTGGTGGGCAACATCAAGGGCGCGCTGTCCATCGGTCTGGCGCTGGGTCTTCCGGAGTCCACTCCGGCGCGCGAACAGATTGTCTCCATCGCGTTCGGCGTCACGCTGGTGTCCATGGTGGGCCAGGGGTTGATGCTCACGAGTGCGCTCAAGGCGCTGGGGTTGTTCCAGCAGGACGCGGTGGCGCTGGAGATGGCGGGGCAGCGCGGGAAGCTCATCGCCAGCCGCGCGGCGCACGTGGAGCTGGATGCGTTGCACACGCAGGGGCTGTTGCCGCGCGCGGCCTATGAGCACCTGCGCAGCGAGTACCAGGTGAACATCGCCCGGGCGGAGCGGGAGCTGCGGCGCATCAGCGAGCAGCACCTGGCCGAAGGGGCGAAGGACCTGCTGAGCATGCGCAGGCGGCTCATCGACGCGGAGCGCACGGCGTTGCAGGGCGCGCGGCGCAACGGGCTGATTCCGGAGGCGACGGCGGAGGAGATGCTGGCGCACCTGGACGCGCGGATGTTGGACCTGGAGAAGGTGTTGCACGGCGGGCACCCGAGCAAGGACAGCAAGGAGCACAAGGCGTCATGAAGATCGTCATCGCGGGGGGAGGACGGGTGGGCGGCGCGCTGGCGGCGCGGCTCGTGTCGGAGCAGCACACGGTGACGGTCATCGAACGCGACGCCGCCATCTGCGCGCGCCTCTTCGAGGAGGTGGGCGTGGTGACGGTGTGCGGAGACGCCACCAACCCGCGCGTGCTGGAGGCGGCGGGCATCGGCACGGCGGACGTGGCGGCGGCGGTGCTGGCGCACGACCCGGCGAACCTGGCGTTCACCATGCTGGTGCGCGCGGTGTCCAGCGCGCGCCTGATGGTGCGGATGCTGGACACCAACTACCGCGAGGCCTACCGGCTGGCGGGCGTGAAGGAGCTGGTGGCGGAGGCGGACGTCGTCGTGGCGAAGATGACCACCGCCATCGACTTCCCGCAGGTGTCCGGGTCGCTGCCGCTCAGCAGCGGCGACGCGCTCCTGTTCGAGCTGGCCATTCCCGCGCGCGCCCGGGTGGCGGGGCAGACGGTGGCGCAGGTGCGCGGCATGGAGGGCTTCCCGCGCGAGTGTGTCTTCATCGCGCTGGTGGATCCGCAGGGCCACACCGCGCTGCCGGAGGGCAACACGCAGCTGAAGGCCGGGCACAACATCATCCTCGTGGCGCGCAGGACGCAGGTGGCGAAGGCGGTGGAGTTCCTCACGTCTGAGCCGCCGCTGGGCGCGGGTCTGGCTTCGACGCTGGCGCAGACGCTGCGCAAGCTGGACTTCCTGGCGCCGCTGAGTGACGACGAGCTGGAGGCGGTGGCGCGCGGCGCGGAGCTGCTCCAGTCGCCCGCGGGCACGGAGCTGTTCCGCCAGGGCGACGCGGGCGAGACGTTCTACGTGGTCATCTCCGGCGAGGTGGCGATGAAGGACGGCGCTCGGCAGACGGTGGCCACGGTGAAGCAGGGCGGCTTCTTCGGAGAGCTGGCCCTGCTCACGGGCGAGCCGCGCAACGCCACCGCCGTCACCGCCACGCCGTGCGAGCTGGCCGCGGTGGGCCGCGAGGACTTCCGCGGCGTGATGATGGCCAACCCCGCCGTCGCGTTGGAGATGAGCCGCATCCTGGGCCAGCGGCTGTCACGGCTGGGCGGACAGGCACAGCCAGCGAAGCGGCGCGGGCTGTTCGGCCGCTGAAAAGACAGACATCTTCCCTTCAAGGGTCTTCCCATGACGACGAAGCACACGGCGCTGGTGCTGGGCGCCACCGGCATCATCGGCCGCAACCTCATCACGCATCTGGACACGCGGCCGGAGTGGAAGGTGAAGGCCGTGTCGCGGCGCGCGCCGGACTTCGCCACGCGCGCGGAGGTGAAGTCGCTGGACCTCCAGTCGCCGGACTCGCTCGCCAGCGCGGCGGAGTGGCTGCGCGACGTCACCCACGTCTTCTTCGCCGCCTACCAGGAGCACCCGGATGCCGCGGACCTCGCGCGCATCAACGTGTCGCTCTTGCGCAACATCGTGGACGCGCTGGAGAGGCACGCGCCGGGCTTCCGCCACGTGTCCTTCATCCAGGGCGGCAAGGCGTACGGCGCGCAGTTCGGTCTCTACAAGACGCCCGCCAAGGAGACCGACCCGCGTCACTTCCCGCCGAACTTCTATTACGACCAGGAGGACTTCCTGCGCGACGCATCCCAGGGCCGGCGCTGGAGCTGGACCGCCCTCAGGCCCGACATGATGATGGGCCTCGCCGTGGGCAACCCCATGAACCTGGGCAACCTCATCGGCGTGTACGCGGCGCTGTGCAAGGCGTTGCGCGTGCCCCTGCGCTTCCCCTCCACGCCTCGCGCGTACTCCATCCTGGCCAATGTCACGGATGCCACGGTGCTGGCCAAGGCCATGGAGTGGTCCGCCCTCAACGAGGCGTGCGCGGGCGAAATCTTCAACATCACCAACGGCGACGTCTTCCGCTGGAGCCAGGTCTTCCCGCGCATCGCGGACGCGTTCGGCATCCCCTGCGCGGACCCGCAGCCCTTCTCCCTCACCGAGGCGATGAAGGACAAATCCCCCGTCTGGGAGGCGCTCACGCAGCGCCATGGCCTGCAACCCTACGGCTTGAAGAAGCTGGCCAACTGGGCCTTCGGCGACTTCATCTTCGGCGTGGAGAACGACGCGTTCTTCGACGTGAACAAGGCCCGCCGCTTCGGCTTCCAGGAGATGCACCTGGACAGCACGGAGGCCATGGTCGCGCTGATGCGTCAGCTCCAGGCGGAGAAGCTCATCCCTGCTTGAGGCGCCCGCACACCGCGGACGCCGCCAGGAAGCCCACGCTGAAGGCGTTGCGGAAGCGGTCGTAGAGCATCCCCACGCCCGGCACGTTGGCGATCATGTCGCCGAAGCTCCACATCTCTTCATGCGCGTGGATGAGCGGCAGCACCTCGCCGCCGTCCTCGCCCCTCTGGAGCGTGAAGTCGTAGACGAGGATCGTGCGCAGCGGGTACGTGAAGAGCCAGGCGAACTGCTTGAGGTTCATCACCCCGTCCACGATGGCCCGCCCGCTCTTCCCATCCGGCTCCAGCTGGACATTCAGCTGGAAGATGTCGAAGTCGAAGTGGAACATGCAGTGGAAGCCCGCCGCGCCCTTGCGGTACGTCTCCTTGCCGCCCCCCTTCTGCCAGGGGTCGGTGAAGGTGACGTCCTCCGCCATCATCGGCATCAGCTCCGCGTCCAGCACCGGCGCGGGGATGGACGTGGTGTAGAGCAGCCGCGTCACTTCCCGGAAGCGTGCTTCCAGCTGTTCGATGAGTGCCTGCTCCGCCTTGCGCATGCGCGCCCCCTGCCCGCTGAATTGGACCGCGCCTGAAGGTAGGCACGGGCCCGGGGCAGGGGAAGACGGGGTGCGTCAGCTGCCCAGTTCAGTGAGGAGCTGCGCCGCTTCGTCCTTCACGGCGGCGTCCGCGCCCAACGCCTGCGCCTGCCTGGCGTGCCGGGTGGCTTCCGCCCGGTCGAACGGCTGGGTGGCCCGCGCCAGGTTCAGGTGCGTGAGCGCGTCCTGGGGGTTCGCCTCCAGCACCCGCTCCAGCAGCACGCGGGCCCGCGCATGGTCCTGGTCGCCCATCAACAGGCGCACCAGGTCGTTGGTGGGGCCGGGCTCGTTGGGTGCCGCCGCCACGGTCTCCTCCAGCAGCTTGCGGGCCTCGGCGCGCTCACCCAATGCCTCGTGCGCCTGCGCCAGCGAGTGGCGGATGTCCCACTGGTTCGGGGCGCGCTGGAGCGCTTCAGCGAAGAGGGCCTTCGCCTCCGCCAGCTCCCCGGCCAGCATGCTCGCCAGGCCGTGCAGGTGGACGTAGCGGACCTGCGCGGGGTCCAGCTCGCGCAGCTCCAGGATGGTGCGGCGGGCCGCGTCCTTGCTGTTGGCCTGGAGGTAGAGCCGGAAGAGGTCCTGCAACACCGCCACGCGCGTGCGGCCCTGCGCGTGCTCCAGGGCCCGCGTGGCGGCCGCGATGGCCGGCCCGATGGCGCCATTCGCCGCGTGCGCGCGCGACAGCATCAGGTGCGGCAGGGCCTCCTGGGGCGCCAGCGACGCGGCCTGCTGGAAGTGCGTCGCCGCCGCCGCCGAGTCCTTGCGCAGCACCGCGATGCGGCCCAATTCGAAGTGCGGGTAGACGCTGTGGGGCGCCACCACCTGCGCGGCCTCGAAGGCGGCCTGCGCGCCCTCCAGGTCGCCGCGCTCGGCCAGGAGCGTGCCCAGGTTGAAGCGCTCGAAGTAGCCGGCGGTGGGCGCGGCGGCCAGCGCCTTGAGCGTCACCAGCGCCACGGGGTCTCCCGCCTGCGCCTTGAGCATGGCCAGGTGGGCCTGCGCCTCCGTGTTGTCCGGCTGCACCTGCAACAGGCGCGTCACGGCCCCTTCGGCATCCTTCGCGGCGCCGGTGCTCAGGTGGGTGCGCACCAGGCCCATCAGACAGTCCACGTCCTTCGGGTCGATGGAGAGGCCCTTCTGGAAGCTCTTCACCGCCTCCACGGGCTGGCCCTGCTGCAGCAACTGCCCACCCTCTTGCGCGTACCTGGATGCCATGGTCCCCCCTAACTACCACGAGCCTCCAGAATCCCCGCCTCCCCGCCTGCCCCTACCGGCGCAGCGCGGCCAGGGCGACACCGGGCAGCTTCCACCAGGACGGGGACTGCTCGAATTCCACCAGCCGGCGCCCCAGCTCCGCCATGCCCTTGTGACCCGGCACCCACGGCGGCGCGGGCAGGGACGTGAGCGGGGCGCGCAGGACCGACTTCTCGATGGACTCCAGCATGGACGTGTTGTGCACCCAGCCCTGCCCGCTCTGGATGTCCCGGGACGACGCGGACGGATGCCCACCCCAGGGCAGGCTGCCCAGCGCGTAGCCCGCGGCGGGCCAGGTGTTGAGAGCCACGGTGCCGTAGCGCAAGTCCCGCACCGCCTTCTCCACCGCCGCTCGCACCCGGGGGTCCTTCATCGTCTTCGGATGGACGATGAGCGTCGCGTTGAGGGTGCCCCACACCTTCTCGTTGAGGAACGCCACCGCGGCCTCCAGGAAGGCCACGGGTTCGTCGGAGCCCGGCAGGCCCGTCTCCGATAGCACCGTGCACCAGGGCTCGTGGCGGAACACGCGGTCGTCCGTCTTCGCGGGATCCACGTCCGGAATCAGCGCGTAGGCCAGGTCGCCTTCACCGGGGTTGCCCACGAGCCGCAGGTTCGGGCGCGCGTCCGTGAACTGGTGCCAGCGCTCCTGGGCACCCGGGTAGTACGCGCGGCGCACGGGCGCATGGCCCAGGCTCGCCTGGATGCGGTCCACCAGCATGCCGCGCTTGAGCCAGTCCTTCGGCTGTACCAGCAGCTTCGCCGCGTTGCAGTTGAAGGACGCGTTGTTGGAGACCATGCCGGCGATGTCGTCCGCCTGGAAGCGCAGCTCGCCATCCGAGTACGGCCCCGGCACCACCACCACGGGGGAGATGTTGCCCAGCTCGCTGGAGACAGGTTTCGCGAGCAGCGGTTCGTTCTTGCGTCTGCGCTCGTCGGACTCCGGGCCGGGCGGGCCCCACACCAGCGCGTCGTGGGTCTTGTCGCTGCCGGTGATGTGCACCTCGTCCACCGCGGCGTGGTGGACCAGTTGCGCGCCCTCCTCCGCGCCGCCGTACATGATGGCCAGCGCGTCGCGCGCGACGAGCGGAGCGAAGGCCTGCTCCAGGAACGGGCCCAGGTACGCGTTGACGGGGTTCATCTTGAGCACGCAGACGGTGCCCTCGACGAAGAGCTTGTAGAGGCAGTCCAGCGGCGGGATGGAGTTGACGTTGCCGCCGCCCAGCACCGCGCAGACGCGGCCCTTGTGGGGCTTCTTGTAGAAGGACGCCTGGTGGTCGCGCAGGTTGTCCGCGGTGACGCCCGGCTGGAAGTAGACCTCGCCCGTGGTGCCGGGCAGCAGCATTCCTTCCAGCCGGTCGCGGGGGAACAGCCGTGCGGCGAGCCGGCCGTCCTCCAGCGTGCGCAGGTGCTTGCGGGGGATGACGGGCACGCCGTGCTTCTGGATGTCCTTCAGCGCGTCCGAAAGCAGGCGCAGGTTGCGCACCACCACCATGGGCCCGCCGAGCCACTCCTCACCCGCGAGTGGACCGCCGGGGTCGATGCCCTTCGCCTCGCAGGCCGCGCGCACGCTGGGCTCCGCGATCGCGACGTACGCGGGGCGCAGCTGATCCAGGAGCCGGATGCGCTCCGTCAGGGCGAGCTTCGCCCACGCGCTCGAGCCCTCTCGGACCCGGCGAACCAGGATGTCGATGGTGGTGCGTGACGTGGACTGCGGGACGGCGGCGGACATGGCGACCTCCGAGACAGGCTTCACACCGGGTCCCGGTATAGGGAACCCCCGCGTGCGCCGTCACCGAGGGGCCGCGCCCTCCGTCCTCAGGTGGGCAGGGGCTCGGCCAGGCCCTTGCGGATGGCCTCGTCGATGACGGCCGTCACCTTCTTCATCTGCTCACGGCTCTGGGCGGCGTGCTGCTCGGCCAGCTTCGACATCTCGTCGCCCAGCTTCTCCTGCTCCTCGCCCAGCTTCCCCTGCTCCTCGCCGAGCGCCTCCATCTTCTGGCTGAGCTCCTCCTGCTGCTTGTCGAGGCCCTCCAGCTCCTTGTCGAAGGACTCGTCGCGCTTGTCGAGCTCCGCCTCCTGACGGTCGCGGTCGGGGCTGTCACCGAGCGAGTGGAGGCGGGCGCGCTCCATGTTGATCTCCGCGCGCTTCGAGGCGATGGCGGCGTGCTTCGCGGCGATCTGCGACATGGGATAGCCCAGCTCCGCCTGCTTCTGGCCCAGCGCGGCCTGCTTCTGGCCCAGCGCGGCCTGCTTCTCGCCGAGCGCGCCCTGCGCGTCACCCAGCTTGCCGGCGTCCTCCATCAGCTTGCGCACCTGCTCCAGCGTCTTCGCGTCGCGGATCAGCATGGGCTTGTCGTCGCGGCGCACGAAGAGCAGGTCCTTGCCCTTCTGCTTGAAGGAGCGCGCCAGGTACAGGTCGTCCGTGGAGCCGGCCATCATCGTGCGGCCGTCGGAGAGGTACGCGAAGGTGTCGCCGTCCTCGAGCCCCATGTCCGGCGGAGGGGCGGGAGGCGCGGGAGGACGCGGGGCGGCCGCGAGCATGGGCGGCGCGGGCGGCACCGGGGCCAGCGCGCCACGGGCCGGAGACGCGGGCGGCGCGGGCGGCACCGGGG
>NZ_RAWE01000127.1 GCF_003611695.1 Corallococcus carmarthensis
TATAAGAGACAGGTCGCGGACCCGTTCGCGCTGCCCCCACCGCCCGCCGCGCCGTCCTACGACCTGGGCGGGCTGCCCTCCGCGAGCGAGGACCCGTTCGCCCTGCCGCCCTCGCCCGGCCTGGACTACTCCGACCTGCCCTCGCCCGCCTCGCCCCAGGCGATGGACTTCTCGGACCTGCCCTCGCCCGCCGCGCCCGCGGTGTCGTTCGACTTCGCGGAGCCGCCCGCGCCCGCGTACGGCCAGTCCCCCGTGCCCATGGATGATCCGTTCGCGGTGGACTTCACGTCGCCGCCCCCGGCCGCGCCGCCCGCTCCGGACTTCCAGCTGGACTTCGGCGACTCCGCTCCGGCCGCGCCGCCGGCGCCCTCGCGCATCAACCCCGCGACGGACTTCGGCGACGTGGACTTCGGAGACCCCTCTCCCGTACCCGCCTCCGCCGCCACGGGCCTGCCGGACGCGCTGGAGTTCGACCCCACCGCCGCGCCCGTGGATGACCTGGAAGCGGACCTCTCCGCGCCGCTGCCGCCCCCGCCCGCCGCGGGCCCCGCGGACGGCCTGGAGATGCTCAGCTTCATTGACGACAGCGCCGGCAAGGAGGCCGGCAGCCGCGCGCCGGTGAAGCGCTTCCACGTGCGCCGCCGCTCCGGGAAGATGTTCGGCCCGTTCGAAGAGGGCGTCATCGTCAAGATGCTCGAGGACGGCCAGCTCCTGGGCAACGAGGACGTGTCGCCGGACTCGGAGTCGTGGTCCGCCATCGGCACGGTGCCCACCTTCGCCGCCGCCATCCAGCGGCTGATGGAGGGCCCGTCCAAGGCCGTGCCGCTCGCGGCCACCCCGGGTGCGCCGGCCTCGGACGCGCCGGCCGGCACGGATCCCGCCAACCCCCAGGCCAGCATGGAGCGGCTGCGCCAGCTCTACGAAGGCCGCATGGCCGCGGTGTCCGTCGTGGACCGCAGCGCGGCCGAGGCCAAGTGGAAGAAGCGCCTGCCGGCCATCATCGCCGCGGGCGTGTTGGTGCTCGTGCTGGGCACCGGCGCCAGCTTCGAGGCCAGCCGCTACGGCGCCTTCGGCCGCAACAAGTTCTTCCCGGCCCACGTGTCCGCCGGCTCTCCGGAGGCGAAGCTCGTCGAGGAGGCGCGCAAGGGACTCCTGGCGGACACCTACGCCAGCTACAAGGAAGCGCGCGCCAAGAGCGCCCAGGTGCTGGGCACGAAGGAGTACCCGGAGGTCCGCGCCCTCTGGTGCCAGTCCGTCGCATACCTGCAGCGCCTCTACGCGGCCGGCGACCGGGCCGAGCTCACCGCGTGCGGCAATCACATGGAGGCCATCGAGCTGCTGGGTGAGAAGAACGTGGAGGTCATCAAGACCGCCGCCGCCCTCGCGCTCAGCCAGCGCAAGGCCGCGGAGGTGCAGGCCCGCCTGCAGGACGCCGCCACCCGCGAGGACAACCAGGGCGACCTGGAGCTCTCCTTCCTCCTGGCGGAGTCCTACGCGCAGCAGAAGGACATCGGCAACGCGGTCGCCACGCTGACCAAGGTGCTGGAGAAGGACCCCAAGTCCGCCAAGGCCCACCACGCGCTGGGCAACCTGTACCAGGCGCAGGGCAAGGCCGACGAGGCCGCCAAGGCCTACGCGGACGCGCTCGCCGCGGATCCGCAGCACGCCGCCTCCGCGGTGGAGCTGGCCGCGGTGGAGCTGCTGGTGCGCAAGTCCAACATCGAGCAGGGCGCCCAGGCCGTGGAGAGCGCCCTGAAGCTCCAGGACGCGCTGGGGCCCGCCGAGCGCGCCCGCGCCCGCGGCCTCAAGGGCGTGGCCCTCTTCCAGCTGTTCAAGCCCAAGGAAGCGGAAGCCGAGCTGAAGGAGGCCTACAAGGACAACCCGGACTCCACCTTCATCAAGGCCCAGCTCGCCCAGGTGCTGCGCTCGCAGCGCGACTACGACGGCGCGCTGCCGCTCTACACCTCGCTCGCGCAGGAGGACAACGACAACCTGGAGTTCGTGGACGGTCACATCACCGCGCTGGTGATGACGGGCAAGATGCAGGACGCGCTCACCGCCGTGGAGGCCGCCAGCAAGAGCTTCCCCAACGAGGCGCGCATCGCGTACCTCTACGGCCGCATCGAGGACGCGCTCGACAAGCCCTCGGAGGCGGAGGGCCACTTCAAGCGCGCCAACGCCGCCGACTCGAAGCTGGTGGACGCGGGCCTGTACCTGGGCCGCCTGTACCTGCGGCAGCACCGCAACGCGGACGCGCGCGCCCTCCTGGAGACCGCCGCGCAGCAGGCGCCGGAGCACGCGGGCGTGCACGCGGGCCTGGGTGAGCTGGCGCTCGCGGAGAACAACAGCCTGCTCGCGCAGCAGGAGTTCGACCGCGCCATCCAGTTGGACCCCAACCTGGCGGACGCCCACCTGGGCCTGTCCCGCGTCGCCCTGCTCAATGGCGACCCGGCCCGCGCGGAGACGGAGGCCAACCGCGCCCTGGAACTGGATCCGCACCTGCTGAAGGACGGCCGGCTGCAGCGCGGACTCGTGCTCTGGCGGCTGCACCGGCTGGACGAGGCCGCCGCGGAGCTGGAGAAGGCCAAGGCGGAGGACCCCCGCTCCACCACCACGCCCATCACCCTGGGCGCGGTGCTCCTGGAGAAGGGCGACCTGGCCGGCGCGGAGAGCAACCTGGGCCTCGCGCTGCGCAACGAGCCGTCCAACCACGAGGCGCTCTACTACCTGGGCCTCGTGCGCGCGAAGCGCTCGGAGTACACCCAGGCGCTCGACAGCATGAAGACCGCCGTGGACCGCGCGCCCAAGCGCCCGGACTACCACTACGCCTACGGTGTCATCCTGCGCGACGCGAAGCGGCTGCCGGACGCCATCGAGCAGTGGAAGGCCGCCGTGGAGCTGGACCCCAACTACGCGGACGCGCACGAGGCCCTGGGCCACGCCTACCTGGAGCGCGCCGACTTCGACGGCGCCATCGCCTCCTTCGAGGCCGCGCTCAAGGCGGATCCGCAGCGCACGCGGGTGATGGGCGCCATGGGCGACGTGCTCTTCAACGCCGCGCGCTGGGACGACGCCGTCCGCCGCTACCAGGCGGCGCTCAAGGCGGATCCGAAGCTCACGTACGTCTATTACAAAGTCGCTCGCGCCTACACGGAGCAGGCCCAGCACGCGAAGGCGATCGACTGGTACAAGAAGGCCACCACCGCCGAGCCAGGCAACCCCCAGTCCTTCTACTACCTGGGCTTCGCCTACAAGGAGCGCAACAAGCGCAAGGACGCCATCACGGCCTTCAAGGAGTACCTGGAGAAGAAGCCGGACGCGGCGGACAAGAAGGACATCGAGGACGAAATCTACGACCTCGAACACTGACCCCACCCCTCCGGGCGTCCGGCCTTGAGCACCCGGCGCGTGGTGAGCCTTGCCGGCCCACGCCCGGGATGACTACAAGGCGAGCCCCTATGCTGGACCTCCGGAACGTTGCGCAGAACTTCGATGCGGTCGTCGCCCGACTGAAGACGCGGGGCGGCAGCCTGGACCTCGGCCCCTTCCAGGCGCTCTTCCTGGAGCGCCGCGACCTCTACGTCTCCATGGAAGCGCTGGCCGCGCGCCGCAACGCCGCCAACGAGGAGATGAAGCGCAAGGCCAAGGAGGACCCGTCCGCCATGGAGAAGCTGCGCGGCGACCTGCGCGGCGTCTCCCAGGAGATCAAGGAGAAGGAGTCCCGCCTCAAGGAAGTGGAGGAGGAGCTCAACCGCATCCTGCTGGTCATCCCCAACGTGCCCCACGACTCCGTCCCCGTGGGCACGAGCGCGGATGAGAACGTCCAGGTGAAGACCTGGGGTGAGAAGCCGAACCTGCTCTTCACGCCGAAGCAGCACTTCGAGCTGGGCGAGTCGCTGGGCATGCTCGACTTCGAGCGCGCCGCGAAGGTGTCCGGCAGCCGCTTCACCTTCTACAAGGGCGCCCTCGCCAGGCTGGAGCGCGCGCTCGTCACGTTCATGATCGACGTGCACACGTCCAAGGGCTACACGGAGCTGCTCCCGCCCTACCTCGTGCTGCGCGAGACGATGATGGGCACCGGACAGCTGCCCAAGTTCGAGGACGACGCCTTCAAGACGTCCGGCGACCCCGAGCGCTTCCTCATCCCCACCGCGGAAGTCCCCGTGACGAACTACCACGCGGACGAAATCCTGGAGGGCGAGCAGCTCCCCATCCGCTACTGCGCCTTCAGCCCGTGCTTCCGCGCGGAGGCAGGCGCCGCGGGACGCGACACGCGCGGCCTCATCCGCCAGCACCAGTTCCACAAGGTGGAGCTCGTGAAGTTCGCCCCTCCGGACAAGAGCCTGGAGGAGCTGGAGGCCATGACGGACGACGCGTGCGACATCCTCCGCCGGCTGGGCCTGCACCACCGCGTGATGTTGCTGTGCACCGGCGACATGGGCTTCGGCGCGCGCAAGACCTACGACATCGAGGTCTGGCTGCCGGGCCAGGGCGCGTACCGGGAGATTTCGTCCTGCTCGGACTGCGGCGACTTCCAGGCCCGCCGCGCGAAGATCCGCTTCCGCCCCCAGAAGGGGGACAAGCCCCAGATGGTGCACACCCTCAACGGCAGCGGGCTGGCCGTGGGGCGCACGAGCATCGCCATCCTGGAGAACTACCAGCGGGAGGACGGAAGCGTCGCCATCCCGGAGGCGTTGGTGCCGTACATGGGGGGCCTGAAGGAATTGCGTCCCCTGTAGTCAGAAAGAATGGGGCCTGGACGTGAAAAGGCCCCAACATCTCTCTTGCCACGGAGAGAAAATGCGGTAGAAGGGCGGCCCCACGGGCGCGGTTGGCCCGCCGGGAACCGACGGCACCTGCTGTGGAGGCGTGGCCGAGCGGTTGAAGGCAGCGGTCTTGAAAACCGCAGAAGGTGAAAGCCTTCCGTAGGTTCGAATCCTACCGCCTCCGATTTTGAGCTTGAGTTTCACGGTTCTTTGACAGAGAAGAGTTGGAGAGATGGCCGAGAGGCTGAAGGCACAGGTTTGCTAAACCTGCATACTCGAAAGGGTATCGAGGGTTCGAATCCCTCTCTCTCCGCCACTTGATGTAAAGCAGCAGCCGGAAGAAATGCTCCCTTAGCTCAGCTGGATAGAGCGTCGGACTACGAATCCGAAGGCCGGAGGTTCGAATCCTCCAGGGAGCGCCACTTCTTCTTCAGGCGCGCACATCATGAGTGATGACATCGCTTTCATGCAGCAGGCTCTTGAGCTCGCGCGGGAAGCAGCTTCACTCGGCGAAGTTCCGGTGGGTGCGGTGGCGGTGCTGGACGGAAACGTCGTGGGCACGGGCTACAACCGCCGCGAATGCGACCGGAACCCCTTCGCCCACGCTGAAATGATCGCCCTCGCAGCCGCTGCGAAAGCACGCGATGCGTGGCGACTCTCCGGGGTGACCCTCTACGTGACGCTGGAACCGTGTGCCATGTGCGCCGGTGCGCTGGTTCAGTCTCGTGTCACCCGACTCGTCTTTGGTACAATGGATCCGAAAGCGGGCGCCGTCGGCTCGCTGTACAACCTGGTGGAAGAGCCCCGGCACAACCACCGGCTTCAAGTGACAAGTGGTATCCTGGCGGAGGACAGTCGCCAGCTTCTCAAGACGTTCTTCGAGCGCTTGCGCGCGAAGCGACGCGAAAACTGAATATTCTGGAGAGCTGGCCGAGTGGTCGAAGGCACCTGACTCGAAATCAGGCGTACCGGTAACGGTACCGTAGGTTCGAATCCTACGCTCTCCGCTCCATCGTGATTGGAGAGGTGGCCGAGCGGTTGAAGGCACACGCCTGGAACGCGTGCATATCTGAAAGGGTATCGTGGGTTCGAATCCCACCCTCTCCGTTGTTATTTTCGCTGTAGCAGCACGGATTTTGTGGTCGGGACAACGTGGGGGCGCGAACCCCGCCAGGTCCGGAAGGAAGCAACGGTAGCGTACTTCCGCGTGTGTCCCGGCCGTTCTGTCTCACCTGAAGCGCCGACATCCCTCCGGGGATGCCGGCGCTTCGGCTTTGCGGGCTTGCCCTCCCCTGCCTGGCCGCGGCCTCGCTTCAGTCGCGGGCGAGGATGGTTTCGCGCCCCACCTGGCGGACGACGCGGAAGCCCGCGGCCTGGAGCTCCGGCAGGGCCCTGCCTTCGAAGGTGACGGCGCGGTTGAAGGCTCGGTCGCGGATGGAGGCCTGGAAGGCTCCGTCCTGGGGCCAGTCGCAGGTGCGCCAGGGGATGTTCCGGCCGATGTAGAAGAAGCCTCCGGAGCCCCACAGCCCCTCGTTGACGATGAGCAGCCCCGTCGCGTCCCCCCGCGTTGCCTGGACGATGGCGCGGAACTGGTCCGCGCGGAGGTCGTTGGACGGGAAGCCCCGGCCATGCAGGAAGCCCAGGGCCAACGCGAGCACTGCCCCCGCGCCCCGCGGGCCCGGACGGGGGAGCGCGGTGATGGACGCAGCCAGCTGGGAGGCGGCCGCGAGCATCGCCACCACGAGCGCCGGGTACAGGAAGCGCTCCTCCTTGTGCGGCGTGGTCAGGAGGACGGCGGTGTAGACGGCCGCGCAGGTGAGCGGCAGGGACAGCGCGCGCCAGCGCAGCAGGGGCTTGAGCGACAGCGGCACGGCGGCCCAGGCCCAGAGGGGCACGGCCTGGAGCAGCGGCTCCCAATAGAAGTCCGGGGGTGACGCGCCGAACGCGGCGGCCGCCTTCCCGGAGAGGACGTTGTAGTCCACATAGGCCCGGAACGAGTGGAAGGGCGTGCCCCAGGTGCCCCAGTCGAGCAGGCCCAGGCCCGCCGCCACCGCCGCGCCGCCCACGCAGGTGAAGGCGAGAAGGCGCCACCGCCGGGCGACCAACAACCACACGAGCGCGGCCACCACGAAGAGGGCGGACGGATAGCGCGTCACCACGGCGAGCCCCAGGGCCATCCCGCCTACCAACCCTGCCCGGCGCACCCGTGCGTCGGGGCCGGAGTCCGGCCGGTCCAGGGCCTCCATGGCTACGAGGAGGAAGGACGCGGAGAAGGACTCCGACAGGGTGCGTCCGGCGAAGAGGAGCACTGGCGCGCTCAGCCCCACGAGCAGCACGGCGAGCGCCGCACCCCACGGGCCCGCCCGGCGTTCGGCGAACCGGTAGACGGCCCACAGGCTCCAGGCGTGGAGGGCGAACTGGGGCAGCGCCACCACGCCGCGGTAGACGCGCGGGTCGGTGATGCCGAACCCGTGCGCCACCTTGAGGAAGGCCGCCAGCACGCCGGGGATGGCCCAGTTGCGCAGGCCCTCGCGCCACTCCCAGGCCAGCACGCCGTAGCCGTGCACGCGCCAGTAGGCGGGCTCCAGCGCCTGGAACACCTCGTCCGGGTGGATGCGCCCCAGCTCGCGCACCGCGAGGACGCATGGCACCAGCGCCAACGCGAGGAGCCCCAGCGCGCGGAGGCTTCCGGTCAGCCCGGTCCGGACGGCGGGCACCGGCGGCTCCACCGGGGCCTCGGGGATGATGGGGGCTGCGGGCGCGTCGGGGATGGGGGCGTTCACGTGGCGGACGCGACTCTTTCTGGCCCTGGCGTCCAGCGCAAGACGCACGGTGTTTGTCGAGGAGGCCGCGGCTCGGGTAGGACAGCCTTTTCCCCAAGGAGGAAGACCATGCCAGACGTCATCGTGGTGGGCGCGGGCCACAACGGACTTGTCACGGCGGCGATGCTCGCGCGCCGGGGCCTGTCGGTCACCGTGCTGGAGGAGAAGGACCAGGTGGGCGGCGCGTGCAAGACGGAGTACCCGTTCCGCACCGCCCCGAAGCTGGGTGTCTCCACGGGCGCGTACCTCCTGGGGCTGATGCCGCCGGAGCTGCTCCAGGAGCTCCAGTTGGAGCTGCCCCTCAAGCGCCGCGACCCGCACTACTTCCTGCCCACGATGGACAAGCGCTACCTGCTCTTCGGTTCGGACGAGCGGGAGCTGGAGCGGCAGTTCCGCGAGTTCTTCTCCGAGGCGGACTGGAACGCCCACGTCGCGATGAACACGGAGCTGGGGGCGCTGCGCGAGGACCTGGCGCCCGCGTGGCTCCTGCCGCCCCTGTCGCTGGAGGAGACGGCGGAGCGCTACGTGCGTCCTGCCCTGCGCCAGCACTTCATCCGGCTGTGTCGCGGCACGGCGCGCGAGTACCTGGAGCGCTTCGGCTACAAGTCCGACTTCGTGAAGGCGATGTACGCCGTCACCGACGCGTTCTCCGGCCTGGACGGCGGCTATGACACGCCGGGCACGGGCATGAACCTGCTGGTGCACAACCTCTGCCGGCTGCCGGGCAGCGGCGGCACGTGGATGATCGTCGAAGGCGGCATGGGCACCGTCACCCAGCGCATCGCGGCGATCGCGCGCAAGCACGGCGCCCAACTGCGCACGAACGCGAAGGTGGCGTCGGTGCGCGTGGACGGCGGCGTGGTGAAGGGCGTGGTGCTGGAGGGCGGCGAGGAGCTGTCCGCGAAGGTCGTGGTCTCCAACGCGGACCCCTTCCGCACGCTGAAGCTGGTGGACACGGCCGCGCTGCCAGAGGCCTACCGCCGCAAGGTGGACGGACTGGCCGCGCCAGGTACCACGCTGAAGGTGAACCTGTGCCTCAAGTCCCTGCCCACCTTCACCTGCCTGCCGGAGGACCGGGGCCAGTTCGGGCCCACCATCCACCTGCTGCCCCAGGAGGACGATGTGCTGGGGGCGCTGGCGCACGGCTACAAAGAGGCGAAGGCGGGACGGCTGGCGGAGTTCCCTTCCATCGAGTGGTACGTGCACACCACGGTGGACCCGACCCTGAAGGACGCGGAAGGGCACCACAACTCCGCCCTCTTCGTGGAGTGGGTGCCGGAGAAGCTGGAGGGCACCACGTGGGAGAAGGAGGAGGCGCGGTACGTGAAGCACCTCTTGTCCATCTGCGACCGCTTCGCGCCCGGCACCAGCGACCTGGTGCAGGAGTACTTCGCGCTCACGCCGCCGAAGATTGAGTCCCACTTCGGCATCACCCGCGGCCACATCCACCATGTGGACAACAAGCTCGGGTTCACCGACCGGCTGCCCTATGAGACGCCGGTGCAGGGGCTCTACTTCTGCAGCGCGGGCTGCCACCCGGCGGGCAGTGTCATCGGCGCGGCGGGCCACAACGCGGCCAACGTGGTGCTACAGGCGCTCGGACGCTGAGACGGAGTGCGTCTCACGGCGGGCGGAATGGACGTTCCATGGATCATTCGGCCCGCCGTGTTTAGATGACTGTCCCCATGAGCTACCTCGTCCTCGCCCGCAAATGGCGCCCGCAGAAGTTCGATGACATGACCGGCCAGGAGCACGTGGTCCGGACCATCGGGAACGCCATCAAGATGGACCGGGTCGCGCACGCGTACCTGTTCTGCGGTCCTCGAGGGGTGGGCAAGACGACGGCCGCCCGCCTGCTCGCCAAGGCGCTCAACTGCGAGCAGGGGCCCACGGCGACCCCGTGCGGCACCTGCCGGGCGTGCACCGAAATCACCGCCGGCACCAGCGTGGACGTGGCGGAGATCGACGGTGCGTCCAACAACGGCGTGGAGAACGTGCGCGAGATTCGCGAGAACGCGAAGTACCTGCCGCAGCGCGACCGCCACAAGATCTACATCATCGACGAAGTCCACATGCTCTCCGGGGCGGCGTTCAACGCGCTCCTGAAGACGCTGGAGGAGCCGCCCGGTCACGTGAAGTTCATCTTCGCGACGACGGAGGCGCACAAGCTCCCGGACACCATCCTGTCGCGCTGCCAGCGCCACAACTTCCGGCGCATCTCCGCGGCGCGGATGCTCCAGCGGCTGAAGGAGATCTGCCAGGCGGAAGGCGCGGGCATCTCCGAGCAGTCGCTGTCGCTGGTGGTGCGCCAGTCCGAAGGCGGCATGCGCGACGCGCTGAGCCTGTTGGATCAGATCCTGGCGTCGTGCGGCCCCAACCCCACGGACGAGGCCGTCGCGGAGGCGATGGGCGCCATC
This sequence comes from Corallococcus carmarthensis, assembly GCF_003611695.1. Taxonomy (GTDB): domain Bacteria; phylum Myxococcota; class Myxococcia; order Myxococcales; family Myxococcaceae; genus Corallococcus; species Corallococcus carmarthensis. The sequence goes on from NZ_RAWE01000127.1 coordinate 10,006, forward strand.
GACCGCACGGTGGTGCAGGACTTCGCGGAGGCGCTGGTCCGCAAGGACGCGAAGCGCGTGCTGGGCCGGGTGGACGAGGTGTTCAACCGGGGCCTGGACCTGAAGCGGCTGGCGGAGGAGCTGGCGCTGCAGCTGCGGCACCTCTTCGTGACGAAGTCGCTGGGTGAGGCGCCCGCGGAGCTGGCGGAGTCCGAGCAGAAGGCGCTGTTGGCGCTCGCGAAGGAGGCGGACACGGCGCAGCTGTCGCGGCTGTTCGACATCGTGCACGGCTCCATCTGGGACGTGTCGCGAGCGGCGCAGCCCCGGCTGGCGCTGGAGATGGCGTTGCTCAAGGCCATCCAGCTGTCCCCGGCGGGTTCGATTCCCGACCTGCTGGCCCGCGTGGAGCGGCTGTCGGCGGGGCTTGGCGCGGAAGGCGCCGCGAAGAGCACTTCCGGAGCGTCGGGAGGTCGCTCCGGTCCCGCGAACTTTCGCGTCTGAGGTCCAGGCCGAAGTCCGCGCGCCAGCGCCGGTAGCGCCAGCTCCGCGCCCTGTCGAAGCTCCGGGTGCGTCCGCGCAAACGGGCGCCATGCCGCGTCCGTTTGATGCGCAGGGTCCGTCCGCGCACGCAGGGGCCACGACACGCGCCCCGGATGCGCGAGATGCGTCCGCGCACGCGGAGGCCACTTCGCGTGCGCTTGATACGCAGGGGCCGTCCGCGCACGTGGGGGCGACGTCGCGTCCGTTCGACGTCCAGGCTGCCTCCGTGCCCGCAGGCGCCACGCAGCGCATGACGGATGCCCAGGGTCCGTCCGCTCACGCGGGCGCCACCGTCCGGCCCTTCGACGCGGGTGGCGCGTCAGCGCATCCAGCCCCCAGCGGGCACTCACGTGAGGCCCAGACTCCCGCGGCCTACGCAAGTGCGAGTCCTCGTCCCTTTGGCGCGCAGGACGCATCCGCGCGCGCGGGGCCCGCGCCACAGTCCTTCGAGGCTCGCGGCGCCACCCCGGCGCACGACGCCGCAGCGCCCGCGGTCGTCGCGCGTGCACCGGAGCCCTCCTCCTTCGCTCGCGCGGAGCCGTCCCAGGCCGCTGCGTCCGCCGTGGCCACACGGACTCCTCCCGCCGCGCTGATGGAGGGCCTGTCGCCCTCCGCCGCCCGTCCCCTCTCCTTCCTTCGCAATGGCGGCAATACGGGTGGCCCCGGTCCAACACCCGCCGCCGTGCCTCCCGCGCCGGTGGTGATGGACGACCTGTCGCCCTCCGCCGCGCGTCCGCTGTCGTTCCTCCGCAATGGCGGCGGCGCGGCCCCCGCGATGGAGGCCCCTCCGGCTCCGGGCGTCGTCATGGACGACCTGCCCCCGTCCGCGGCGCGGCCTCTCTCCTTCCTCCGCAACGGCGGCGCGCAGCCCCCGGCTCCCGTCCCCGAGCCCACGCCCGCGGCTCGCGCCCCCGAACCCGGGCCCACCGTGCGCATCACCAACATGCGCAAGCCCGAGCCCGTGGCTCCGCCGCCCGGCGACGAGGCCGTGGACGAGCGCATGTTCCCGGAAGAGGGCTCCGCCGAAGGCTGTGCCTCCGGCGAGTGCATCCCCGTCGCGGAGCCCGCTCCCGCCGAACCGGAGCCGCCTGAACCCGAACCGCCGCCCGCGATGGCGCCCGTCGCCACCAGCCGCGACAACCCCAACCGCTCGCTGCCCGAGCGCTGGCGCGCCGCCGTGGAGAGCGTGAAGTCCGCGTCCGTGCGCCACGGCACGGCGCTGGCCAACGGCCGCCTCCAGTCCATGAAGGCGGGCGAAATCATCCTGGGCTTCCCGCCCTCCGCCGCCTTCCACAAGGCCGCCGTGGTGTCGCCCGGGGGCAAGGCCACCGTGGACGCGGCGCTGGCCTCGCACTTCGGCAAGGCCGTGAAGCTCACCATCACGGACGTGCCCCAGAGCCAGGACGCCCTCCCGGGCGGCATGGGGCAGAGCCTCTCCGAACAGGACACCCAGAGTCGCGCCACCCACGAGAAGAGCACCGAGGGAAAGGTGCGCTCCCACGCGTCCGTGCGGGCCATCCTCAAGATGCTGGGCGGCGAAATCGAGCACATCCAGGTCTACGAGCCCGAGCGGCCACCGGCCAGCCTCCCGGACGTCCCCGCCGCTCCTGAGGACTGACAACGCCGCCGCGCCCCGCTAGGGTGCGCGGCAACGTCCCTGCTCCGAGCGGTGCCATGATGGCTCGCGCTCCCAAGACCGGGGACCGAGGAAGCACATGCCCGGCATCGACCTGAACTACTTCATCCGGCAGGCGAACAAGCTCACCGAGAAGATCGAGGAGCGGAAGAAGCAGCTGGCGGAAGAGACCGTCGAGGCGAAGTCCGGCGAGGGCCTCGTGACGGTCGTCGCCAACTGCGTGCAGGAGATCCGCAGCATCAAGATCGACAAGAAGGCCATCGACCCCAACGACCCCGGGATGCTCGAGGACCTCGTCACCGCCGCCGTGAATGCTGCCCTGGCGAACAGCCGTCAGCACATGAACGCCGAGCTGGCGAAGATCTCCGGCGGCGTGAAGATCCCCGGCATTAACTAAAGACGGATGACGCCCGATCCGCTGAATCGCCTGGTCGCCCAGCTCGCGAAGCTGCCGGGCATTGGTGAGAAGACCGCCCAGCGCCTCGCGTTCCACATCCTGCGGGCGCCGGGCGAGTTCGCCGTCGACCTCTCGCAGGCCATCCGCGAGGTGAAGGAGAAGGTGCACCTGTGCGTGCGCTGTTTCTCCCTCACCGACTCGGAGCTGTGCGGCTTCTGTCGCGACAACCGCCGCGACGAGCGCGCCCTGTGCGTCGTGGAGACCTACTCCGACTTGATGGCGCTGGAGCGCACCCGCGAGTTCAAGGGCCGCTACCACGTGCTGCACGGCGTGCTGTCCCCGCTGGAAGGCGTGGGCCCGGAGCAGCTGCGCATCAAGGAACTGCTGGAGCGCCTCAACGACAGCCGGGTGGAGGAGATCATCCTCGCCACCAACCCGGACATCGAGGGCGAGGCCACCGCGCTCTACCTCACGCGCCTGCTCAAGCCACTGGGCCTGCGCGTCACCCGCATCGCGCAGGGCCTGCCCATGGGCGGCGACCTGGAGTTCGCGGATCAGGCCACGCTCGCCAAGGCGCTGTCCGCCCGCCGCGACCTGTGACGACCGTGCCCCGTCCCGCGCGTTGAACGCAGGACGGCGCGCGCCTCACCCGGCTACTGCGTCACCTTCCACGAGAACGGCATCAGCACGGTGACTTCCTGGTCGCGGTGCGCCGGGAAGCGCAGGCTCTGGGCCTGCGTCTCCAGGCAACGGCCCACGTCCGTGGATGCCAGCGGCCCACGCGTCCCCGCGCGCACCTTGCCGGAGGACACGATGGTGAGCTCCACCTGCACCTCGCCCGAGGCCGACGGCAGGTTGGACTTGTAGCGCTCGAAACAGCCCGTGATCTTCGAGCGGCCGTTGGACACCACGCGCTGGATGTCGTCGATGCCCAGCGACACGCGCCCCTTCACCGCCGGCTTCGTCGCCGTCTTGTGGGTGGGCGCGTCTTCGGTCCCCTCATCCACGTGGGGCGAATCCGTCACGGATGCCGCCACCGTGTCACCGCCCGGCACGGAGCCAGGTGAAGTGCTTTCAGGCCCCTGGGCCTGTGTTCCCACGGGCGCCGGAACGTTCTGCCCCTGCGTGTCTGGTTTCGCGACCACTGGAGCCGGCACGGCCGCGACGGCCGGCTGCGTCTGGGCCGGAGGCGTGACGTTCGCCGCGGTGCCACCGGGCCGCGCGATGACGAATGCCGCGCCCGCGACCACCAGCCCCAGGCCGCCCACCACCCCCATGAGCCAGCGCCGGGACGCGGGCTTCGCCACGGGCGCGCTCGGAACGATTTCCGGCGCGGGAAGCGGGGCTTGCGCCTGAACGGGGGCCGTCTTGTTCTGCGAGGTCAGCGCCCTCATGCCCGTGGCGCTCGGACGGGACACCTGCTGCCCGTACGTGTTCGTGCCTGGAGCCGCGACGGGCGGCGCGATGGCCGCGAACTCGGGGTCCGTGGGGCGCGCGGCGGTGAGCGTGGCCAGCGTGGGGATGCGCGTCTTCTCCGTGACGCGCTCCTCGCCGAAGTGGTGGCGCAGGAACGTTCCCAGCGCCGGAGCGCCCGCGGCCCCTCCCTGGAGCCCCGCGGCGAAGGCCTCCAGTTCGTCCGCGAACTCGTCCGCGGTCGCGTACCGGTCCTCCGGCTTGAAGGCCATGGCCTTGAGGATGATGGCCTCCAGGCCCGGCGGCAGGTCCGCCCGGAGCGCGCACGGCTTCTCGAACTCGCCCTGCAAGAGCGCGTTGAGCACCGCCAGGTCGTTCTCGCGGGAGAAGGGCCGCACGTGCGTGACGGCCTCATAGAGGCTGACCCCCAGCGAGAACACGTCCGCGCGGTGGTCGACCTCCTTCCCCTGCGCCTGCTCCGGCGCCATGTAGATGTACTTGCCCTTCACCACGCCCGTGCGCGTCTGCACGAGGCGCGACTCGGCCTTGGCGATGCCGAAGTCCAGCACCTTCACCTGGCCCTGGTACGTCACGTACAGGTTGGAGGGCGACACGTCCCGGTGCACCACGTGCATCGGCTGGCCCTGCTCGTTGGTGAAGGTGTGCGCGAAGTGCAGGCCCCGCGCCGCGTCGATGAGCACCCGCACCACCACCGGCAGCGGCACGTACTGGCGCCGCCGGCCCGCGAGCCGGAGCGTCGTGGAGAAGTCCTCGCCCGCGAGGTACTCCATGCAGATGTAGTAGCAGCCGTCCGTGAAGCCCAGCTCGTGGATCTGCACGATGTGCGGATGCGACAGCTTCGCCGCGAGCCGCGCCTCGTCGCGGAACATCTCCACGAAGTCGGGGATGGCCGACAGCGTCGGCAGCATCCGCTTGAGCACCACGTTGCGCTCGAAGCCGTCCGCGCCCAGCAGCTTGGCGAGGAAGATCTCCGCCATGCCTCCCTCGGCCAGCTTGCGCACGAGGACGTACTGTCCGTAGGGCTGGAGGATGGACGCGGTCGAGGCGCCGGCGGGATCCGGAATGGGAATGTTGGACGGTGCCATCCCTCAAGGCCCTCGCGGTTTCAGGGTGCGCACCGTGAGTACGTCCGGGGCACCAGGTCGCGTCATCTTAAACACCAGCAGGGGGGGCATTCCCATGGGGGGCACCCAGGTATCGAAGCGGTGCTTGGCGTCCAAGGGCACGGCCCGTCCGTTGATGGACAGGCGGGCATCCACGGGCGCGACGCCTGAAGCCCGCACCTTCTCCGCCGCCGCCACCCCCTGGCGCGGGCTGTCCACCACCAGCCGCATCACCGAGTTGTCGTAGACGAGCTCCAGCTTGTTCATCCGCCCGCCCTTGAGGGCCGCGCCCGCCTGCGACAGCGGCGTGACGGACCACAGATAGCTGCCCTCGCCCAGCTGCCCCGCCTCCAACGCCGCTCGCGCCTCCGACACCGTGCGCTGCACCACCGGCGTCGCCAGCGAGCCCGCCTTGTACACCGCCACGCGATAGCTATGGGCCTGCGGTTCCGCGCCGTAGGTGAACGTCACCGCCGGCGGCTTGTCCTGGTAGAAGATGGTCGTCTTCTCCGTCCCCTCCGGCACCACGTTGCGCGCGCGCGCCAGCGCGCTCGTGTGGGACTCGGGGGCGAAGTGGACGCTGCCCGCCGCCACCTGCGTGCCGTCCTCCTTGCGCGCCCGCCAGTACAGCGTGCCCCGCGACAGCGCGGACACGTTGACGGAAGCGCGGTGCACCCGGCCCCAGAGCACCGGGCGCTTGAAGGCCGCGTCCTGCGCCGCCTCCACCACCGCGTCGCCCTCGCCCTCCCAGGTGAGCGCCACCTCCGAAAGGCCCCGGTGGAAGACCTCCGTGCCGTCGCCCGGGCCCACCGCCACCACCGCCTCCTCCAGCGGCTCCACCTTCGCGGTGCCGTCCGTGGCCACGGTGGCGCGCTCACCCGCGCGCAGCGCCTGCCGCGCCTCGCCCCGCCGCAGCGTCACGTCGCCCGTGTGCGCCGCCACCTGCATGCCGGCGCCGGTGCGGCGGATCTCCAGCCGCGCTCCGCCTCCGGACTCCACCGTCATCTCCGGCAGCACCACGCGGCTCTCGCGCCCCATGGCGAGCTGCACGGCCAACAGGCCCTGGAGCAGGTTGACGCGCGCCTCGTCGATGGTGCCCTGCTGCCCCGCGCCCTCCAACACCGCCTCCGCGCCCGGCGCGAGCGTCAGCACCGAGCCGCTGTCCTTGAGCTGCAGCACCGTCTCGCCGTTCTTCGCCCGCACGCCATCGCCGAAGGCCAGCTCTTCGCCGTCGCGGCGCACCTTGCGCCAGCGGCCCGTGCCCTTCGACTTCACCTCCGCGTCGCCAGAGGCCGCGCGCACCGTCACCGCGATGGGCGCCAGCTCCACGACGCGCGGGGCTGCGGGCGTCACCTCCGCGCGCTCGCGGGTCAGGTCCACCGCGTCGCCCTGCGCCGCGCGCAGCGTCTTCCCGTCCTTGGAGACCAGCTCGATGGCGCCCAGCTTCACCTCCACCCGCGCCGAGTCCTCCGCCACCGCGACCTTCACCTCCGACGGATCCGGCCCCACGCGCGTGAGGCCGAAGGGGGTGAGGATGTTCAACGTCACCTTGGAGCCCGCGCCAGCGTTCCCGCCCGCGGGCACGCGCGACAGCACGATGCCGCGCTCCACCTTCATCACCACGCCCGTCGCGTCCGAGCCCAGCGCGAACCGGCCCTCGCTCCCCACCTCCACCGTCCGGTCGCCCGGGAAGCGCACCGTCGCGGAGCCGTGCTCACCGGTCTCCACCGCGTCGCCCGCGAGCAGGGGCCCCTCCACCGCCGGGCCCACCTTGCCACCGCGCTCCAGGCGCACGTCGCCGGACAGGCCTTCCAGGCGTCCGATGGGAACGACGACCCCCGCGTCCACCTCCACCACTGGCGGAGGCTTTGGCGCCTCCTCGCGTTCACACCCCGAGCAGCCGGAGAGGAGGACGAGCAGCGACAGCGCCAGGATGCGGACAGGACTCACTGAAACCTCGAAGACGACGGACGGGCGTCGCGGTGGCACCGCGCGACTCACCGGCCCCTCGGGAACAGATCAACGTTGAGAATGGCCTGCTCGCCTTCGCGCACGGTGACCATCTTCGTCTGGGTCACGTGCCCGGCCGCGGACAGGGTGATGCGGTACGTGCCGCCGCGGACGCGCGCGGTGAAGCCGCCGCTCTTATCCGTGCGCGTGCGCACCTTCGCCTGCGGGATGCTCACCGTCGCCACCAGCGGCTGACCGTTCCGCGCGCTGCGCACCTGGCCCACCAGCGTGGCCAGCTCGCCCTTGCGGTCCTGCGACAGAACCACCACCAGCTCCGACGTCTGCCCCGCCACCACGACCGCGGCCTCTTCCGTGGAGCGGAAGCCCGGCGCCGACACCGCCACGGCCACCGGCCCCGGCGCGAGGCCCTCCAGCAGCAACACGCCATGCTTGTCCGTGCGCAGCTGGGCTGAGCCTGAAACGACCTGCACGTCCGGAACCGGCGCGCTGTTCTTGCCCTGCACCACCTTCACCTTGAGGGAGCCCGTGGCCGGAGCCTTCTTGCGCAGGCGCAGCTGCACGGGCGCGCTCTCCGAGCCACCGCTGACGGTGGCGACCGCCGTCGCGTCCTCATAGCCGTCCACGCTCGCCTGCGCGGACTGCGCGCCTTCGGGGAGCAGGACCCGCAGCTGTCCCTGCGCGTCCGCCACCAGTTCCTCGTTCGTGCCCGGCGTCTTCAAGGAGGGCACGCGCACGTGCGCGCCTGGAAGCGGTGCGCCCGTCTCCGCGTCCACGACGCTCAGCGCGACGAAGGCCTGGCGCGAGCCTTCCATGGGCCGCGACGTCCGGCCCTCGCTGCCCAGCGCCACCTCGAAGCCCAGGCCGATGCGGCGCATGCGCTGCTCGGAGCGCAGGCCGCTGTCCACCAGCTCCATGGTGTCGTGCGCCTGCTGCACGTCCAGCAGCAGCGTCCCGGTCCAGCCATCCCGGCGCACCACCGGGTACAGCAGCGCCGCGCCCACCACGTAGCCGGACGACGACGCCTTCAGCCCGTCCGCCGCGTGCGCGGAGAGCGTCAGCGGCACTTCGCCCCGCGCCTCCAATTGAAGCCGCGCCGGCAGCGCCACCAGCACCCGCCCGGACACCAGCGCCGCGTGCCGCACGCCCCGCTGCAACACCGGCGCATAGGAGAACCCACCGAACAGCGGCAGCTGCGCGAAGCCGTAGCCCACGCCCAGCTCCAGCCGCACCGGTCCCAGGAACAGGCGCCCGCGCGGCCCCAGCGACCCGCGCACCAGGCTGCCGCCCGTCACGCGCGACGACGCGTCCCTCAACTCGAACGCCTCGCGCTGCAGATCCACCTGGCCACCCAGGTGCATCCCCGCCCAGCCCATCAACGTCAGCGCCACATCGTTTGGAGCCAGACCGCTGTAGGTGAGCCCGGGCCCTACATCCACCTGCTCGCCCTGGCGGGAGGACAGCCCGTAGCGAAGGCGCAACGAAGCGCGCTCGGACTCGGGGGCCTGAGCACGAGCGGCCCCGGAACAGGCGAGCGCCAGGGCGAGGACGACGAGGCGCGGGAGGATGTCGGTGAGGGGGCTCGGGCGGCGCAAGGCCCGGGAGAGTATAGAGAAGAGGGGCAGGTGTCCCAACCCGCGAAGCCGTCATTCCTTCAAGAAGCGGCGCGGATCACGGCTGGCTTCTTGCTGGAGTGGAACTGCTTTGCTAAGCATGACGGCGGTCGGTAGCGCCTCGTCTAACCTCCGGGATTCACTCCAGAAACATCGGAGCGCCGCCGTGCGCGGGGCGAGCGAACGCTGAGGAGCGCATACGCCCATGGGCACGCAACTGGTGATGTACGAAGAGGAGTTCACCAAGATCAACGCCGTTTGCGACCGGCTTACGAAGGACGCGAACGCGAAGGTGGTCTTCCTCGTCGACAAGAACGGCCAGCTCATCTCCTCGGCCGGCCAGACGCAGAACATCGACACCACGTCGTTGGCGTCGCTGACGGCCGGCAACGTGGCCGCCATGGGCGGGCTCGCGAAGCTGATCGGGGAGAATGAATTCCCCAACCAGTTCCATGAAGGGGCGAAGGACAGCCTCTACATGACCATCGTGGGCAGTCGCGTGGTGCTGGTCGTCATCTTCGACAACCGCACGAGCCTGGGTCTGGTGCGCTTGCGCATCAAGAAGGCCAGCGACGAGCTGACGAAGATCTTCGAAAGCCTCGTGAAGAAGACCGACAGCCCCGGAGCCGGTTCGCCGTTCGCCGAGATCTCCGACGACGATATCGACAACCTCTTCAGCGAGTAACCCGGGAAGCCATGTCCTTCATCAATTACTCATCCCGCGAAATCAACTGCAAGATTGTCTATTACGGGCCGGGCCTCTGCGGGAAGACGACCAACCTTCAGTACATCTACAACAAGACCGCGGCGGACACGAAGGGCAAGCTGATCTCCCTCTCCACGGAGACGGACCGCACGCTCTTCTTCGACTTCCTGCCGCTGTCGCTGGGTGAGATCCGCGGCTTCAAGACGCGCTTCCACCTCTACACGGTGCCCGGTCAGGTGTTCTACGACGCCAGCCGCAAGCTCATCTTGAAGGGCGTGGACGGCGTGGTGTTCGTCGCCGACAGCCAGATCGAGCGCATGGAAGCCAACATGGAATCGTTGGAGAACCTGCGCATCAACCTGGCCGAGCAGGGCTACGACCTGAACAAGATTCCGTACGTCGTGCAGTACAACAAGCGCGACCTGCCCAACGCGGTGACCGTGGAGGAGATGCGCAAGGCGCTCAACCCGCGCAACATCCCGGAGTACCAGGCCGTGGCGCCCACGGGCGTGGGCGTGTTCGACACGCTCAAGGCCGTGGCCAAGCTGGTCCTCACCGAGCTGCGCAAGGGCGGTTGACACTTCGCCTGCTCCCCGTCCCGGCGGGCTGCCCCCCAACGGGCAGCCCCCGGCAAAGGATGGTATGACCTCGTGCCGTCGGGCAGAGCCGCCTTCCGAGGTCGTACCGTGCGCGTCGCAACCGCCACCCTCCGTCTCCTCGCGCTCCTGAGCGCTGGCCTTCCCGGGTCGGTGCTCGCGCAAGGTGCGTCCCCCTCCCCTGCTTCCCCGCCTCCCGCCGCCGCGCCGGCCGCCGCTGTTTCCCCGGCCGCTGGCACGCCGCAGCCCTCCGCTCCGGCAGGAGAGCAGACGGCGGATGAGGCCTTCACGGCGCGCGTGAAGACGCTGGAGGAGCAGGTCGTCGACCTGAAGGAGAAGATCTACCGCTCCAAGGCGCGCCTGCTGCTGCTCCAGGAGTCGGTGATGGGCGGCGAGCTGTCCACCGGCGCCCGCGCGGTGCTGGTGCACAAGAACGAGATGGGCAACGCGTTCCAACTGGAGTCGGTGGTGTACGCGCTGGACGGCGCGCCCATCTTCACCCAGGTGGACACGCAGGGAGACCTGAACCGGCACCAGTCGCTGGAGGTCTTCAACGGCCGCATCGTGCCGGGCCAGCACCAGCTCGCGGTGCGCCTGGTGTACCGGGGCAGCGGCTACGGCGTGTTCAGCTACCTGGAAGGCTACAAGTTCAAGGTGCAATCCAGTTACACCTTCAACGCGGAGTCCGGAAAGGTCACCACGGTGAACGTGGTGGGCGTGGAGAAGGGCGGCCTCACCACCGACCTCAAGGACCGGCCCGCGGTGCGCTACGACATCGAGGTGGCCAAGGACACGCGCGCGAACCGGCCGCCCGGGCCTGACTCCGCGACGGAAGGGGCCTCCGGCACGCCCGCCGCGCCGGCCACCACCTCCAGCGAGCCGAAGTAGGAGCGGACGGCCGTGACCGCGACGTTGCACGCCCTGGCCCTCGCGCTGTCTCTCGGGGCCGCCCCCGCTCCGGCGCCCCAGCCCTCCAAGCCGGGGACCGCGCTGCCCCCCATGCCCGCCTCGCTGAGCTCGCGCGCCGCTTCGGTGGAAGCGGTGGAGGCGCAGCTGCGCACGGCGGAGCAGTCCCTTCGCTTCGTGGAGACGCAGTTCACCGAGCGTCCCGAGCCGAGCAGCACCGACTCGCAGCTCAAGCGCTTCTCCGAGGGAGAGGTGTACTCGCTGCTAGGGGACTGGGCCGCCGCGTCCGTCCTCTTCTACGACCTGGTGAGCGACCCGGACTTCAAGGCGAACCCGCGCTACCCGGAGGCGGTCTTCTACCTGGCGGACGCGCTCTACCAGCAGAAGAACGACATCGGGGCGAGGGTGTACCTGCGCGACGTGCTGTCGCTGCCCCTGACGCCGCAGCGCTACAAGGAAGCCGTGAGCCGCTACCTCGCGGTGGCGGGGAGGCTCCAGCAGTTCGAGGGCATCGACGCGTACGTGGAGAAGGCGCGGCAGCTGTCGGGCGGCGTGCTGGCGCCGGACATCGCCTACGTGCACGCGCGCGGCACCTTCAAGCGCCTGGACCTGCCGCCGGACGAGCACCAGCAGCGCTCGCGCGCGCTGTTCGCCCCGCTGGCGCAGTCGCCCGGCGCCTTCCGCGTGCAGGCCGTCTACCACCTGGGCGTGCTGAGCGTGCAGAGCGGGGACTACCCGGCCGCCATCGCGCAGTTCCAGCGCATCGTGGGCAACGGGCCGGACGCGGTGGTCTCCAGTGGCCTCGCGGAGGCGGAGGCCCAGCGCTTCCGTGAGCTCGCGTTCCTGTCGTTGGGCCGGCTGATGTACGAGACGGGCCGCTACGACGAGGCGCTGGACCACTACGGCCAGATTTCGCGCGAGAGCGAGCGCTTCCCGGAGTCGCTGCTGGAAGTGGCGTGGACGTACGTGCGCAAGCAGGACTTCACGCAGGCGAAGAACGCCACGGACATCCTGCTGCTCGTCGCGCCGGATTCGCAGCTCGCGCCCGAGGCGCGCATCCTCCAGGGGCACCTGCTCCAGAAGCTGCGCCAGTACGACGAGGCGCTGGAGACGTATGACGGCGTGGCGCGCATGTTCGCGCCCGCGCGCGACAAGGTGGACGCGCTCTTGCGCGTGAACCACGACCCCGTCGCGTACTTCGACAACCTGCTCGCGCGCAACGAGCGCTCCCTGGACGTGAGCACCCTCCTGCCCCCGCTGGCGCTGAAGTACGCGTCCACGCAGAAGGAGGTCGCGGACGCGGTGCGGATGGTGGGCGACCTGGACAGCGGCCGTCAGGGCGCGGGCGAGGCGAAGGCCATCGCGGAGCGCATCCTGGAGGCGCTGAACGCGCGCGGGCTGGAGGCCTTCCCGGAGCTGCAGGAGGGCAACGTCCGCGTGGAGGCCGTGGACACCGCGCTCACCGCCGTGGAGCAGGCCCTGGTGCAGGCGGAGGCCGAGCTGGTGGGAGAGAAGCTGACGCCCGCCGAGCGCGAGAAGCTGCTCGTCGCCCAGGGCGCGCGCGAGGCCCAGCGGCTGCGGTTCGCGGCGCTGCCCACCACCAACAAGGAGCTGGAGGCGCGGCGCCTGCGCATGCAGGCGAAGGTGGACGTGGTGGACCGCGAGGCCTTCCGCGTGGGCTATGAGCTGCAGAGCCTGCACGCCAACGCCGCCGCCATCCGCAAGTGGGTGGAGGACACGCGCGACGAGCGGCAGGCGGACCCCGCCGAGGAGCGCGAGTTCCTGGTGCAGTTGCAGGCGGAGATCGCCACGCTGAAGGACCTGCAGGCGGAGCTGGACCGCACCCGCGCCCGGCTCGCGAGCGAGCGCCAGTCCACGGACACGTCGCTGGAGGGCGAGGCCGCCATCCGCGCCCGCTACTCCGCCACGCTCCAGCAGGAGCACGGCCTGTTGCGCGCGGGCGAAGGCCGGCTGTCCGGCGAGGACACCCGCGTGCTCCTGCGCATGCACGCGGTGCGCTCGCGCATCGACTCGCTGCGCGGCCGGGTGGCGGTGGCCCGGGTGGCGCTGCGCGCGCGGCTGGAGCACCGCGTGAAGTCCATCCGCGACAAGGTGCGCGTGGAGCAGGCGCTGCTCCAGGGCTACGAGCAGGAGGTGACCGCCGCGTCCGGCGACGCTCGCAACCTGGTGGGCCGCATCGCCTACGACAGCTTCCGCCGCGTGCGGCAGCAGTTCTACGACCTGGTGCTCAAGGCAGACACCGGCACGGTGGACGTGGCCTTCAGCCGCACGCAGGACAACACCGCGAACATCCAGAAGGTCGCCAAGGAGAAGGCGGACGCGCTGCGCGCGCTCGACACGGAGTTCAAGGACGTCCTGTCGTCGGAAGGGGGGGACTGAAACGCCATGCGCCGCCCCGCCCTCGCCCTCCTGCTGGCGCTCGCGCCGCTGGCTTCGCACGCCGCGAAGCCCAAGGCCCCCAGTCAGGCCGCGAAGAAGACCTCCACTCCCGCCGCGCCCGCTGCCCCCGCGAAGGCCCCGCAGGCGCCCGCGGCACCGGCCGCGCCCACCGCTTCGCGCTACCTGGACGGCCTGGGCCACACGCCCGAACAGGAGAAGCTGCTGCGCGACGTGAGCCGCGCCCTGGAGGCGTACGAGGCGGAGTCGCGTGACTTCCACCGCGAGGTGAAGCAGCTGGTGGAGCGGCGCTACCAGCAGAAGCGCGCGGCGCTCTCCAACGCCTACGAGAAGACGCTCACCGCGCTGGAGTCGCAGGAGCGCACGCAGCGGCTGGACGCCATCGCCCGCTTCGAGGACTTCCTGCGCCGCTACCCGGACGAGCCTCGCGCGACACCGGACGTGATGTTCCGGCTGGCGGAGCTGTACTACGAGCGCTCCGCGGACGAGCACCAGCTGGCGCGCAAGGACTACGCGGAGCGCGTGCGCACGATGTCCGACGAGGCGATGGCGGACCTGCCGCCGGAGCCGGAGGTGGACTTCACGCCGTCCATCGGCCTGTACCGCACGCTCCTCGCGCGCTTCCCGGACTACAAGCTCAACGACGGCTCGATGTACCTGCTGGCGTACTGCCTCAACGAGCAGCACAAGGACGAGGAGAGCCTCGCCACCTACCAGCAGCTCACCACGCGCTACCCGAAGAGCCGCTTCGCCACCGACGCGTGGACGCGCATCGGCGAGTACTGGTTCGAGGACGAGTCCGACCCCGAAGCGCTGCGCAAGGCCGCGGAGGCGTACACGGTCGCCACGCGCGACACCGAGCACCGGTTCTACGACAAGGCCCGCTACAAGCTGGCCTGGACGTACTACCGGATGGACTGGTTCGAGGAGTCCGTGGACAGCTTCCTGCTGCTCCTGGACCACTACCAGTCGCACCAGCAGTCCGGCAGCAAGGCGGACGACGGTGACCTTCGCGCGGAGGCGCTCCAGTACATCGCGCTGTCGCTGGCGGATGAGACCTGGGGCGGCGTGGCCAAGGCCCGCGACCTCTTCGCGAAGCGCGGTGGCCGGCCCTACGAGGCGGAGGTGTACCGCCGGCTGGGCAACGTCTACTTCGACCAGCTCCGCAACGAGGACGCCATCGCGGCGTACCAGCAGGTGCTGACCACCGATCCCCTCACCGCGGACGCGCCGCGCCTCCAGCAGCGCATCGTCCAGGCCTACGAGCGCGACCGGCGCATGGACCTGTACGCGCGCGAGTCGGAGAAGCTGGCCAACAGCTACCTGCCCGGCGGCGCCTGGTACGAGAAGAACAAGGACGATCCGAACGCGCTGTCGCACGCGCAGACGCTCGCCGAGCAGAGCCTCTACTCCGCCGCCGCGTACCAGCATCAGCAGGCGCAGGCCTTCCAGAAGGAGGGCAAGGAGGCGGAGGCGAAGAGCACCTACGCCGCCGCCGCGCGCGCGTACGGCACCTACCTGGAGCGCTTCCCGCGCAGCAAGACCGCGTACGCGATGCGCTTCTTCCACGCCGAGTCCCTCTTCAACTCGGACGCGTACGGCCCGGCGGCGAAGGAATACGAGGCCGTCCGCGACTCCAACCAGGACAACACGTACCGCGACGTGTCCGCGCACAACGCGGTGCTCGCCTGGAAGGCGCAGCTGGACGTGGACGTGAAGGCGGGCCGCGTACCGGACCGCAAGCCGCTGCGCGCCAGCGAGCGCCCCAAGGACAGCGCGCACGCGCCGGTGGCCCTGGCAGAGACGGAGGCCGCGCTGGTGAAGGCGTCCGACGCCTACGTGGCGCTCTTGCCCAAGGAGGAGGCCGCGCCCGGCATCGCGTACCAGGCCGCGGAGCTGTTCTACACGCACGACGACTTCGCCCAGGCCCGCCCCCGCTTCGAGCGCGTGGTGCAGACGTACCCGCGAAACCCGGTGGCCGGCTACGCCACCAACCTCATCATCGAGTCCTTCCTCGTCGACCAGGACTGGAAGAGCGTGGAAGAGGTCAGCGCGCGGCTCGCCAGCAACGCGCAGGTGGTGGACCCCGCCAGTGAGCAGTACCGCGAGCTGATGAAGTTCAAGCTCGCCGGCCGCTTCAACCTGGCGGATCAGCTGGCGTCGCAGAAGCGCTACGACGAGGCGGCGAAGAAGTACCTCCAGCTGGTGGAGGAGGCGCCCCGCCACGAGTTCGCGGACAAGGCGCTCAACAACGCGGCGGTGGCGTACGAGGAGCTGCGCCGGTTCGACTCCGCGATGAAGCTCTATGAGCGCGTGTACCGCGACTATCCGAAGTCGCCGTGGGCGCACACCGCGCTGTTCCGCGTGGCCTTGAACGCGCAGAAGTCCTACGACTTCGACAAGGCCGTCACCAGCTACCAGAAGCTGGTGAAGGACTACCCGGCGGCGGAAGAGCGCGAGGCGGCGCTCTACAACGCGGCGGCGCTGCTCGAAGGCCAGCAGCGCTACGCGGAGGCCGCCGCCGCCTTCCAGCGCTGCGTGGAGCTGTACCCCCACGGGAAGACCGCGCCGGAGAACCAGTACCGCGCGGCCCGCATCCTGGAGAAGCAGGGCGACACGAAGGGAGAAATCAAGGCGCTGGAGGCCTTCGTCCGCAAGTTCGCGAGCAAGGCGGACCAGGTGGAGCTGGTGGTGGACGCGAAGCGCCGCCTGGGTGACGCGTGGAAGAAGCGCGGCAACGCGAACGAGGCCCAGCGCGCGTACGCCAGCGCCGCGGACGACTTCGACCGCCGCAAGCTGAAGCCGGAGACGCAGCTGCGCGCCGCCGAGGCCGCCGCCTACAGCCGCTTCCAGTTGGCGGAGCTGGAGTTCCAGCGCTTCGACACGCTGAAGCTCAGCGGCTCCGGCAAGGCGCTGGAGAAGAGCTTCAACAAGAAGACCGAAGCCGTGAAGGCGGTGGATGCCGCGTACGTGAAGGTGCTCCCGTACAAGCAGCTGGAGTGGTCGCTGGCCTCGTTCTACCGGCGTGGCTACGCGCTGGAGCGCTTCGCCGCCACGCTGCTGGACGCGCCGGTGCCGCCGGAGGTGAAGCGCCTGGGGGACGACGCGGTGCTGACGTACCAGGACATGCTCACGCAGCGCACCGTGGCCCTGGAGGAACGCGCGGTGGAGAGCTACGCCGCCACGCTCAAGGAGGCGCGCAACAACCACGTCTCCAACGAGTGGACGCGCCGCACGCTGGAGGCGCTCAACCGCTTCCGCCCCAAGGAGTACCCCGTCCTCAAGGAGGCCCGGGGCGCGCTCGCGTCGGAGACCGTGTATCCGGATGGCCTGCTGGGCAGCCTCGCCGCGCCCGTCGCGCCCGCGCGCGTGGACCCTGACAAGGCGACCCGGCTGACGGAAGGAGGCACGCCATGAACGCGGGCCGCAAGTTCGCGCTCACCGGACTCGTGCTCTGGCTGTCCGCCTGCGCCTCCGGTCCGGAGACGCGCAAGGACTCGAAGCTCACCGGCCCGGAGGCGGGCCCCGCCACGGCCGTGAGCACGTCTCCGAAGGCTGGCGAAGCGAAGTCTGGCGAAGCGAAGTCTGGCGACGCGAAGCCGCAGGCGAAGCAACCGGCCCCCGTCGCGAAGTCACTCACCGGTCAGGAGCGGGACTTCACGAGCGCGGTGGAGGTCGCCCGGCGCGGCGAGCTGACCATCGCGGAGACCGCGCTCAAGGCCCTGCTGGAGAAGTCCCCGAAGCTGGGCCCCGCGTGGACGAACCTGGGCATCGTGCAGGAGCGCCAGGGCCGCTTCCCGGACGCGGAGCGCTCCTACCGGCAGGCGCTGGCGTTGGAGCCGGACCAGGAGGCCGCGTGGGACTGCCTGGTGCGGCTGGCCGCGCGCACGGGCCGCGCGGCGTCGCTGGAGGCGGAGCTGCGCGAGGCGCTGACGAAGCAGGACTCGGTGGCCCGGCGCACGGCGCTGGCGTTGAACCTGCTGCTGCAGAAGAAGCACCCGGCCGCCGTCGCGGAGGCCCGCCGCGCGCTCCAGGTCAGCGAACAGCACGTGCCCGCCATGCAGGTGCTCGCGCAGGTGTACGCCCGCGAGGGCAAGCACGAACTGGCGTCCATGGTGCTCACCAACGCGCTCGCCATCGACGCGCAGGACGCGGCCACCCTCAACGCCCTGGGGCTGGTGCACCTGGGCCTCAAGGAGCGCCCGCAGGCGTTGGAGCGCTTCCGCCAGGCCATCGCGCTGCGGCCGGACTTCGCCGAGGCGCGCAACAACCTGGGCACCCTGCTCAACGAGGGCGAGGACTACGCTGGCGCCCGCGTGGAGCTGGAGGCCGCTGTGAAGGCCGCGCCGGACTTCGCCGCCGCCCACCTCAACCTGGGCAACGCCTGGCGGGGCGAGGGCGACTTCCCCCGCGCCCTGGCGGAGTACGAACGCGTGCTCCAGCTCCAGCCCGACGCGAAGGACGCGTACTTCAACCTGGGCCTGCTCCACCTGGACCTGGAGCCCGCCGGCATGGACCCGCTGGAGCGCCTCCAGAAGGCCTCGGCCTTCCTGGACCAGTACAAGGCCAAGGGCGGCACCGACGAGCGCACCGCGCAGTACCTCAAGGACGCGCAGAAGGGCATCGACCGGGAGACCCGCCGCCGGGAGCGCGAGCGCAAGGAGGGCCTGAAAAAGGCCGCCGAAGCCGCCGCGGCCCCCGCGAAGGCCCCCGAGG
>NZ_RAWE01000128.1 GCF_003611695.1 Corallococcus carmarthensis
GCGTCCCACCCACCCCACTTAAGGGCGCCGCGCGTCCCCGTCCAGCTTCCGGCCCGCGCCAGTGGACACCCTCGCCCCGCGGCCCGCCCCGGCGTCGTGCGTCCGGGGCGGGGAGGGGCGCGCTAGAACAGCAGGCCGAAGTAGTTGGCGCTCGCCTTGGCGCCCACGCAGACCTCGACGTCCGCGGTCCACGACTGCGTGGGGGGCGACCCCGTGGCCTGGAAGAGGAACTCCAACTGCTCCTGCTTGGCCAGGTCCAGCACGTCCACCGCGCCGCTGCTGGTGAGCTGGAGCTTGTTGGTGGAGCCGCTGGTGCCCGTGCGCCGGAACTCGCCCAGCAGCACGTACTCCGCGGAGCCCGGCTTGCGCACGGACAGGCTCGCGCGCTCGATGCCGCTGATGTCCGTGCTGGCGGTGGCGTCGAAGAGCTTCAGCCGCAGCTCCGTCTCCACGTCGGCGTCCTCGGGCAGCGCGCTGGCGAAGTCACCCAGCGGAATCTCGAAGGTCTGCTCCACGGAGCCGCTGATGGGCGGGGACGCGGGGAAGGACAGGTCGTTCTCGGTCTTGCAGATGCGCTCGGCCTCCACCTCGATGTTGAAGAGCGAATCACAGCCCGTGCCCAACAGGGTCACGGCGCCAGCGAGCAGGAGGGGGCGGAAGGATTTCGTTCGCATGGTTGAAGGTCTCCTGGCTCAGAAGAAGTAGACGATGAAGCCCAGCTTCACGGACGGGATGGTGGCGCGCAGGTGCAGCGGCCCGGACGTGACGCTGTCGTCGCCGGACGCGTCCTGGATGAGCGGCGTGGGTTCCGGCACGGTGAGCGCCACGTAGCTGAGGCCCACGTTGAAGAAGAAGTTGAAGCGGCTCTTCGTGCCCACCTCCAGGCCCACGCTGCCCGTCACGTAGTTGTAGGTGACGTCGCGGATGGCCTCCGACGTGGCGCTCGGCTCACGGCCCAGCCAGTCCAGCACCTCGCTGTACTCCGAACCGAAGTAGTGCCCGGCCTCCGCGTTGAGGGTGGGCGCGATGAAGGTGTCCAGCGGCAGGATGGTGAGCCCGCCGCGCACGCCGAAGCTGAGCGTGTTGGTGGTGGGGCCCGCGTGCAGCCGCAGCCAGTTGGTGGGACGCACCACCGCGGACAGGCCAATGCCGTGCGGGGCGCCCGCGTCCAGCAGCAGGCCCACCCGGTGCGGGGCGTCGTCGTCCTGTGCCAGGGCGGGAGTGGCGGTGCCCAACACCGCCAGGCACCCCAGGGTGATGCCGGAGGAAAGAAGCGAAGGGTGTCGTCGTCTCAAGGAAGAGGAGTCCATCGTCATGACGAAAGTTCCACGGTGAATGCCGGCCCAGCGGACATTCTTCGCGGAAGGCGGAAGGAAATTGAAGCGACTCGCGCGAATCCCGTACGGGCTTTCCGGGATGCCGCGACGCGCGGTGGGTGGACTGCCCGGTTCCCGACACGCGGAGTCGTCCAAAGAGACCCGGGAATGCGTGCAATGCCTGTCAAATCACCGACGTCCTGTTCAATCCCCTGGGTGATGTGCAGCCATTCCGGGCGATGCGAGCGTATGATGAAGGGACACGGTGGCGTGGCGTTCAAGGCCGGGAACCGGGGGGCCAAGGATGATCGACGAAGTCGATCTGCGCATGAAGGCGTGGGTGGGACGCATTGCCACGGAAGCGCCTGTCTATCTGGGCGTGCCTGACCGTGAGTCCCTGGACAGGGGTGTCTGTCTTTACCTGCTGGAGCTGGGGCCGGCGCCGCTGACCCGGGCGGGGAAGCGGGGCGCCCTGCAGTTCACCGTCTGTTATCTGGTGACGGTGGGCGCGGAGACGCCCGAGCGCGCGCACCGGCTCCTGGGCGACCTGGTCTTCGCGGCCATGAGCGACAAGGAGTTGGAGGTGGACCTGAGCCCGGTGCCGGCGGCGCTGTGGGCGGGATTGCGCTCGGTGCCGCGTCCGGCCTTCCGCCTGCGGGTGCAGGTGCGCAAGGAGAAACCCCTGGCGGAGGTGCGGTGTCTGTCATTGGTGGAAGGGCCGTCCACGCCGCCCCCCCTGCTGGGTCGGGTGGTGGGGCCCGGTGACGTGCCCATCCAGGATGCGTGGGTGGCGTTGCCTTCGCTGCAACTGAGCACGCGCACGGACGCGCAGGGGCAGTTCCTCTTCCCCCGCCTGCCGCCGGTGGAGTCGCTGGGCCGGCTGGAGGTGCGCGCGGAGGGCGAGCTGCTGTCGGTGGAGTCGGAGGGGCTCGCCACGGGGACGGCGCCGTTGATCATCCGGATGCCGGTGAAGGAGGAGTGACGATGCACGCAAGTCCGCCAGCCGAGGCCCTGGAGGCGCGGCCTCGCGCGCGGCGGCACCTGGCGTGGGTGCTGGCCCTGGCGCGGTGGTTGAAGGCCTGGGCGGAGCGGGTGCTGTCGGAGCACTCCGCCGCGCTGGCGAAGGCGGCGGGACTGGGCGGCGCGCAGGTGCGCTCCCTGCCCTTGCGTGAGCCGGTCCTGACGCTGCTGCCGCCGGTGCCCCTGTGGCCTTCCAGGATGGAGCTCGGGACTCCGGTCCCTCCGGATGCGGTGTCCCCCTCGATGATCCCGGAAGCGCCCACGCCCCGGCTGAACACGCTGCGATGCATTCCGAGGGAGGGGGAGATGCCAGACGTGGAGAGTGAGGAGGGGCCGCTGCATGCGGCATCCCAGGTGCCCTTCGGTTTCGACCCGGATGACCTGCTGCCCGCGGAGCCCGTGGCGGTGGTGGGGCCGGTGCCTTCGCCCGCGACGCTGCTCCAGGCCGCCGCGATGGAGGTGCCGGAGCTTCCGCCCGCCGTGTCACAGCCATTGCAGGGGGTGAGCGCGTTCCCCAGGGACCCCGCGAGGGACCTCATCGCGCTCCTGAAGGAGTCGCTGGGAACGCCGGCCCAGCCGTCCGTGCCCTGGTCCGAGGCGGAGCCTCCCTCGCCCGACGAACCCGCCGACGCGGAGGAGATGCTGCGTCAGTGTGAGCGATTGGAGCTGGAGCCGACGGTGGAGTAGCGGCAGGGAGATGCGTGGACACTGTCCACGGCGCGCTGCCGGCGGCCTGTTCCGCGAGGGGCTATGCTGGCCGGCGCGATGTCCGAGCGCTCACGCCCCAGCGCTGTCCTTCCTGGCCTCACGGTGGCCGACGTCGAGCGTCAGCTGGAGGGCCGCGCGGAAATCCTCGCGGCGGCGCGGCGTCCGCATGCGGAGCTGCGCAAGGCGCTGTCCGGCCCGCGGTGGCGGCGCGCGCTGATGCGGCATCCGGAGCGGGTGCCCGCGCTCGTGGCCGAATCGCGGTCGGTGGAGGAGGCACTGGAGCGCGTCCAGCGCCGCGCGGAGCTGGAGGCCTGGCCGGACGACACGCCCGTCCTGCGGGAGGCCCGGGCGCTGGCGGCTCAGCGCGAGCGGCTGAAGCGGTTGGCCCGGCGCAGGCTGGACGTGTTGACGGTGGCGCCGGCGGACGTGTCGTTGGAGGAGGCGCTGACGCGGTTGGATGCGCTGGTGCGCCAGCCCGCGGCGAGCTGGGCGCTGAAGCCGGGCGAAATGCTCGTCTTCGAGGACGACACCTGGTTGCATCTGGACCGGATCCGCCGGCCCGCGACCTGGAAGCAGGAGCTGTCGCCGCGGATGACGCTCGCCGTGGGGACGCTGGCCGCGCTGGGCTTCCTGCTGCTCCTCTTCGTCCCCAAGCCAATGACTTCCTGGGCGAATGGCTTCCTGGTCACGCTCACCCTGGCCATCACGGCGTCACAATTCCTGAGCGCGGGCCGGCTCCGGCTCACCAGTGAGCGGCTCATCTGGGCGCCAGTGCTCGGTGCGCCGCAGGAGGTGCGCCTGGGCTCCATTCCTCCCGACGGCTTCCGGCTGGAAGACACCATGGGCCTGCGGGTGGAGGGGGAGCGACGGCTCCATGCGCGCTCCGTGCGGAGGGCCCCGGAGGTCGCGCTGCTCGTGGAGCTGCACCGTCAGCCTCCGCTTCGCGGCGCGGCACGGGCGGGAGTGCGGCTGGACACCGTGGCGGTGTTTCCCGCGAAGCTCGGCAAGCGGAAGGGCTTCTGCGTCCTGGGCCCGCAGGGCCTCTCCTTCATTCCCGAGGGAAAGGGCCCGCAGGCCTTGAGGGCCGTCACCGGCCATCCGTCGGCGCTGCGCCACTTTGAATCCGACCAGGTGCTGGACGCGCTGCGCTGGTTGCCGGAGGCGGAGTTCGACGCCTGCGTGATGCGCATGGTGGAGGCCACTGGCGGCGCGGCCTGGGCCCGCGTGGACGCGCGCTACGTGCCGGGCCCCCCGGTGTGGCGGCGGATCCGCATCGAGCACGCGGGCCTGACGCTGACCGGCCGCGTGCAGTGGGACCAGGAAGGTGCCGCCGAACGGCTCCTGCGCGACTGGCCCCGGTAGCCGGAGTCCGACCAGGAAACGTCCCTCGCTCCGTACATGGACGTGGACCTGTTGCGCCGCGCAACGGGTCCACCGGGTCCGGGTCCACCCGTTCCCCAATGTCAGACGCCATATCTACAGTGAAGCCGGGTCCCCAGCCCCTTCTCCGAGAGACATCATGAAAGCCAGACACCCGGCGGTGCGCCGTGTCTTCAAGCGCACCGCGTCCGCGGCGATGCTGCTGTTGGGCCTCGCCTACGGCCGCACGTCGCACGCGCAGCACTTCACCGTCTTTGAAAGTGGCCAGGTGCGCCCCCTGGCCCTGTCTCCCAATGGCCAGTGGCTCTACGCCGTCAACACGCCCGACAACCGGTTGGAGATCTTCCAGGTGGGCACCGGCGGCCTCACCCACAAGGGCTCCGTGCCCGTGGGCCTGGAGCCCGTGGCTGTCGCCGCGCGCACCAACGACGAGGTCTGGGTGGTCAACCACCTGTCCGACAGCGTCAGCATCGTGAAGGTGGACTCGAACGGGCAGGGCGGCAGCGTGACGCGCACGCTGCTCGTGGGCGACGAGCCCCGCGACATCGTCTTCGCGGGCACCGGCAAGAAGCGCGCGTTCATCACCGCCGCGCACCGCGGACAGAACACCGGGTTTGATCCGCAGCTCACCACGCCGGGCATCGGCCGCGCGGACGTCTGGGTGTTCGACTCGGACAACCTGGGGACGACGCTGGGCGGCACGCCGCTCACCCGCTTGAGCCTCTTTGGTGACACGCCTCGCGCGCTCGCGGCCACGCCGGACGGCAGCCGCGTCTATGCGGCGGCGTTCCACTCCGGCAACCGCACCTCCGTGGTCCACGAGAGCCTGGTGCCCAACGGCGGCGAGTCCGTGGGCGGCGTCCCCGGCCCCAACGTCAACCACCAGGGACTCCCCGCCCCGGAGGTCTCCGTCATCGTGAAGTACAACGGCGAGGACTGGGTGGACGTGCTCAACCGGCCGTGGACCGAGTACGTCCGCTTCTCCCTGCCGGACAAGGACGTGTTCGCCATCTCCGCCACCGCCAACCCGCCCGTGCAGGTGTCCGGCGCGGCGGGCACCTACGCCGGCGTGGGCACCATCCTGTTCAACATGGCCGTCAACCCGGTGAGCGGGAAGGTCTACGTGAGCAACACCGAAGCGCGAAACGACCTGCGCTTCGAAGGCCCCGGGACGATGACGGGCAGCAGCCTGCGCGGCCACCTGCACGAAAGCCGCATCACCGTGCTGGGCGGCCCCAGCGCCCCTTCCGTCACGCCCCGCCACCTCAACACGCACATCAACTACGCGGCCTGCTGCGCGGCCACGCCCAACACGGAGAGCGAGAAGAGCCTCGCGCAGCCCACGGGCATGGCGGTGTCGTCCAACGGCGCCACGCTCTACGTCGCCGCGTTCGGTTCGTCGAAGCTCGGCGTGTACGCGACCTCGCAGCTGGAGTCCGGCACCTTCACGCCGGGCACCGCGAACCAGGTTCCGCTGACCGGCGGCGGCCCCACCGGCCTGGTGCTGGACGAGGCCCGGGGGCGCCTGTACGTGCTCACCCGCTTCGACAACGCCGTCTCCGTGGTCGACACCGCGACGAAGACGGAGGTCGCGCACCTGCCCATGTTCAACCCGGAGCCGCCCAGCGTGGTGCAGGGCCGCCCGTTCCTCTACGACGCGCGCACCAGCTCCAGCCACGGCGATTCGTCCTGCGGCAGCTGCCACATCTTCGGCGACTTCGACAGCACCACCTGGGACCTGGGCAACCCGGACGGTGACGTGAAGACGAGCTACAACCCCGTCGTCCCGGTGCTGCCGGAGTTCGGCACGGACCCCACCTTCGGCCAGGACACGGCGTTCCACCCGATGAAGGGCCCCCTGTCCACGCAGAGTCTGCGCGGCATGGCCAACCAGGGCCCCATGCACTGGCGCGGGGACCGCACCGGCGGGGACAGCGCGCCCAGCGTGCAACCCAACAGCGGCACCTTCGACGAGGTCGCGGCCTTCAAGCAGTTCAACCCCGCGTTCAAGGACCTGCTGGGCCGCAGCTCGCAGCTGACGGAGGCGGAGATGCAGAAGTTCTCCGCCTTCATCCTCCAGGTCGTCTACCCGCCCAACCCCATCCGCGAGCTGGACAACTCGCTCACGGCTTCGCAGCAGGCGGGCAAGGACTTCTTCACGAACACCACCAGCTTCTTCCAGGGGGCGTGCGAGGCCTGTCACCGCGTGGACGTGAACGCGAACCCGGGCGAGGGCCCCTTCAAGGGCTTCTTCGGCACGGACGGCCGCAGCTCCTTCGACGCGGAGCCGCTGTTCCCCAAGGTCCCGCACCTGCGGAACCTGTACCAGAAGGTCGGCATGTTCGGCGCCGGCTTCCCCTTCGGCAACACGCCGGTGGATCCGTTCCTGGGAGACCAGGTGCGCGGCACGGGCTTCAACAGCGACGGCGCCATCCCCACGCTGTTCCTCTTCAACAGCGGCTTCGACTTCCACCCCATCTTCAACCAGGTGGGTATCCCGGACACGCCCGCGGGCTTCCAGGCGAAGAAGGACATGGAGCAGTACATGTTCGCCTTCGAGACCAACCTGGCGCCCGTCGTCGGACAGCAGGTGACGCTCACCTCGACCAATGCGGCGGTGGTGGGCTCGCGCATCGACCTCTTGATGGCGCGCGCGGACGCGGGCGAGTGCGACCTGGTGGCCAAGGGCCGCGCGGGCACGTACGAGATGGGCTTCCGCTACCTGGGCAGCGGGCAGTTCAAGGCGGACCGCGCGGCGCTGCCGCTGGTGCCGTCCGCGACGCTGCGCTCGGGCGTGGCCACGAACCACGGCGTGCTGACGTACACCTGCACGCCGCCGGGCTCTGGCCAGCGCGTGGGCATCGACCGGGACCTGGACGGCTTCCTCGACGGGGACGAGCGGACCGCGGGCACCAACCCCGCGGACCCGGCCAGCCACCCGTAGCGGCGGCTCCAGCAGTCAGCGGCTGAAGACACCTTGCGGCCCGGGCACCCTGCCCGGGCCGCTTGTCGTTTCAGGGGGTTACGGGAGCAGGCGGGCAGGCCGGGTGGCTCAAGTCGACTTGCTTTCGAAAATGCTGAGATATATCTCAGACCCATCTGGAAGGTATCTTGAACCTCTGAGGGACACGACATGCGCGGCAGACACGGAAGAGACCGGGGCGACTCGGAGCACTGGCATCACGAGCGGGGGGAGGGCCACCGGGGACGGCACGGAGGCCCTGGCGGCGGGCGCCACCGGATGTTCGAGGGCGGCGAGCTGCGGCTCGTCCTGCTCCACCTCATCAACGAGGAGCCCCGGCACGGGTACGACCTGATCCGGGCCATCGAGGGCTTGAGCCGGGGCGGGTACGTCCCCAGCCCCGGGGTCATCTACCCCACGCTCACCCTGCTCAAGGACATGGGGCTGGTGGGCGAGCCGGACACGACGGACACCCAGCGCAAGCTCTTCTCCATCACGGAGCAGGGCAAGGCGCTGCTCGCGGAGAACGCGAAGGTCGTGGAGGGGTTGCTGCGGCGGCTTGGTGACACGGCCGAACTGCGCGAGCGCACGGACGCGGCTCCGGTCCGGCGCGCGATGCAGAACCTGAAGAGCGTGCTGTTCGACACGCTGTCGACCGGCGTCGACAAGAAGGTCGTGCTCGACGTGGCGGCGTTGATCGACGAGGCCGCGCAGAAGATCGAGAGGCTCCGCTCATGAACCTGAACACCCAGGACCTGCATCAGATTGTTCGCGTGCGCCATGAGCTGCGGCGGCGCAGGCTGGTGGTCAGCCGCGTGGAGTCCGTGACGCCTCGCATGCGGCGCATCCACTTCGCGTCGCCCGACCTGGCGGACTTCAACAGTCCGTCGCCGGATGACCACATCAAGCTGTTCTTCCCGCAGGCGGGGGAACAGGTGATGCGTGACTTCACGCCGCGCGCCTACGACAACGTCAGCAGGACGCTGATCATCGACTTCGCCCTGCACGGCTCCGGACCCGCGACGGAATGGGCCGCCGGGGCACAGGTCGGCTCCACGCTGGAGATCGGCGGACCGAAGGGCTCGCAGCTCGTGCCTGACGACTTCGACTGGTACCTGCTGGTGGGTGATGAGAGCGCGCTGCCAGCGCTCGGGCGCCGGGTCGAACTGCTGCGTCCGGGCGTGCCCGTGACGACCGTGGCGGTCGTGGCGAACGACGCGGAGAAGCAGACCTTCGTCACGAAGGCGTCCTGGCAGCCGACGTGGATCGTGCGCGGGGAGCCGGGACCAGGCGACGGCGAGCTGCTGCGGCGCGCGCTGTCCGGGTTCACGCCTCCCGCGGGGGATGGCTTCGTGTGGATCGCTGGCGAGGCGGAGTGGGTGCGCGAGCTGCGGACCTATGTCATCGAGGAGCGCAAGCATCCGGCGGAGTGGGTCAAGGCCGCGTCCTACTGGCACCGCGGCGGCGGTGACTCGCACGAGGGTCCTGGCGCCCACCGTTCGTGAAGCGGGGGCGTTGACCTGACCCCCAGGGGCAATGCCCGGACCCGGGGGCGATGCGCACCGTCGCAGGCGGTTGGGCTTCCCACCGCGAAGGACGGGCACATGACCAGCGAAACGCAGACGGGCCGGATCTCCGGCAGCTTCCTCACCACGCGCGACGGCACGCAGCTCTACTTCAAGGACTGGGGCCCCAAGGACGGACAGCCTGTCGTCTTCTCGCACGGCTGGCCGCTCACGTCCGATGCCTTCGAGGACCAGATGCTGTTCCTGTCCGAGCGCGGGTATCGGACCATCGCCCATGACCGCCGGGGGCACGGGCGCTCGTCGCAGCCGTGGGGCGGCCATGACATGGACACGTATGCGGACGACCTGGCGGAGCTGATGTCCGCGCTGGGGCTGAACAAGGCCGTCCACGTCGGCCACTCCACGGGCGGCGGCGAGGTGACGCGCTACATCGGGCGCCACGGCACCGGGCGCGTGGCGAAGGTGGTGCTCATCAGCGCCGTGCCGCCCATCATGATCAAGACGGACTGGCACCCCAACGGTCTGCCCATGAAGGCTTTCGACGACATCCGCGCCGGGGTGCGCGGGGACCGCTCCAACTACTTCAAGGAGCTGAGCCTGGCGTTCTACGGCTTCAACCGGCCTGGCGCGAAGGTGTCGGAGGGGCTGCGGGAGAGCTTCGTCCTCCAGGGCGCGATGGGCAGCCTGAAGGCCGAGTACGACTGCATCAAGGCCTTCTCCGAAACGGACTTCCGCGCGGACCTGGCCCGCTTCGACGTGCCCACGCTGGTGCTGCACGGCGATGACGACCAGATCGTCCCCATCGACGGCGGGGGGCGCATCACGGCCACGCTCGTGAAGGGCGCGAAGCTCCAGGTCTACCCGGGCTTCAGCCACGGCATGTGCTCCGTCAACAAGGACGTCGTCAACGAAGCATTGCTGGCCTTCCTCAAGGGGTAGGGCTCACAGGTCCAGGATGAGGCTCAGCTCCTCCTCGGCGGCCTCGTCCGTCTGGACGGCGGCGTCGTTGTCATCCGTGTCGTCCCCATACAGCGACCAGCCGGCGAGCACTGCCGGGCCCAGGCACGTCATCTGCCGGGGCGTGGCCCCGACGCCGTCGGCGTCCTGGTCGCGGTAGAGGTAGGTCCACCGGTAGCGGGCCGCGTCCGCGTCATCGCAGTCGTTGCCCACGGCCTTGGAGAAGTAGGGCGCGGGCAAGGCCTTCCCCGTGCAGAAGGTCTGGGCGGGGATGGGGGCGGTGAAGCCGTCCCCGTCCTGGTCCGCGTGGGAGGCCGACAGGTCCTGCCAGCGCGTCGCGTCCTGCGCGTCACAGTCCGTGCCCGTGGCGGACCAGGGGCTGGGGACCTGGCCGTGGGTGCAGAGGACCGTCGACGCTCCCGCGCCCACGCCGTCTCCGTCCGTGTCCGCCCAGGCCGTCACGTTCCGGAAGGTGGTGGCGTTCGTGTCGTCGCAGTCCTCGCCCGACAGCGGCTGGGTGGCGTAGCCCGCGGGCAGGGCCGCGCCCGCGCACAGCTCGCCGCTCTGGGCCACGGTGTACGTGTCGCCGTCGGCGTCGCGGTAGGTGAAGCCCAGCATCCGCCACATGCTGGAGTCCTGGGGCGCGCAGTCCGTGGACTGCGCGCCGTAGCCCGCGGGCACGGTCGCCGTGCCACAGATGGAGGTCGCCGCGCCAGCGCCCACGCCGTCCCCATCCGCGTCCGCATAGACGCTCCAGGCGCGGAACAGGGCCACGTTGCCGTCGTCGCAGTCGTCGCTCCGCACCGCCTGGGAATAGCCCTGGGGCAGCCAGAAGCCGCTGCACACCTGGCCCGTCGCGGGGGACAGGTAGCCGTCGCCGTCCCCATCCCGCGAGGCGTAGGACAGGATCTGCCAGCGGGTTCCGTCACCCGGCGCGCAGTCTCCGCTCAGGATCGTCTCTCCCGGTACGTGCTCGCCCGGGGCCGCGCAGCGCAGCACCGGGGCTCCGCCGCCGTAGCTGTCCCCGTCCGGATCCAACCAGCGCTCGACCATCGCCGTGCGCTTCGCGTCGTGGTCGTCGCAGTCGGCCGGGCCGGACTCAGTGCCGTAGCCCGTGGGCAGGTGCTCGCCCGAGCACAGCGTGCCTGGCTGCGCCACGACGAAGCCGTCCCCGTCCTCGTCCCGGTGCGTGAAGGAAAGCCTCTGCCAGAGGCGGGTGTCTCCGGGCGCGCAGTCGCCCGAGGTGAGCACGTACCCGTTGGGAGGTGTACGCCCCTGTCCCGGGCACCACATGATTGCCGCTCCGGCGCCCACGCCGTCCCCATCCGTGTCCGCCCATGCCTGGACTGGCGCCAGCACGGTCGCGTCCCTGTCATCACAGTCCGGTGGCCCCGGCCGCTCTTGATAGCCCGCGAGCGTGTTCCCCACGCAGCCCGTCACCGGCCCGGCCTCCGTGGCCCCGTCGCCGTCCACGTCGGGGTACAGGCCTGACACGGAGCGCCAGCGGCTGGCGTCCCCGGGCGCGCAGTCGCTCGCCGTCTGGGCCCACCCCTTCGTCGTGTCGCCCACGCAGGTGACCGGCTGGCCCGCCTCGCCGTGGCCATCTCCGTCCGTGTCCGCGTAGCCCACGACCGACAGCCACCGGGTGGGGTTCGTGTCATCGCAGTCCAGTTCCGCCGGATGGCCGTCGCCGTCCAGGTCCCGGGGACCCACGCCGCCGCCACCGCAGCCGAGCTGGAGTCCCAAGGCGAGCCACACCCATGCCCGCATCATGCGCACCCGCGTATCCATGGAAGGAGCCGGGGCTACTGACGGGTCAGCGTGCACTTCGGGAGGCTGGTGTAGCCGTTGCCCTCGTTCCACGAGAACAGGTAGCGCCCGGGCCGGGTCATGGCGATCAGCGCCAGCCGGTCACACCGCGACGCCTCCACGGAGTTGCTCGCCGAGTCCGAGGTGCCGCCGGCCCAGAAGCTGAAGGTGCGTGGCGTGCTCTCACCCACCAGGGTCCCCGTGACGTCGAACGAGGCGAGGTCCACGGTGTAGGCATCCACCGACGCGAAGACATAGGTCACACCCGGGACGGGCTGTTCCGGCGGGGTCTTGGCCCCGGCGGTGCTCGGGGCAAGGGACAGGGTGGCCAGCAGGGCGAGTGCGCGGAGCGGCGACATGAGGTGTTCCTTGGAAGGGCAGGGCCGCGACGGAGACGCGGCGTCCGAGCGCTATACGGAGGGAGCCTGGTTCCTTGGCTCGTTTCCCGCGCCCGGACCCGGGATGGCCGTCCGCCCCCTCCACGGCCCGGCCCGGCTTGCGTCGGGAGCCCTGCGCCAGGGCGCCGCAGGGCTTGTCATGCCCCAGGGGGTGCAATACGCCTGGGACCCATGTCCACCGCCGCGCTGCCCGCCGACTTCCTCCGCGCCATCGCCGAGTCCTTCCCCGCCGACTTCCTCACCCGGGAGCCCGCGGAGCTCCAGGAGTACGGCCGCGACTGGACGCGCGTGTACGCCCCCGCTCCGGGGGCGGTGGTCTTCCCCCGCACCACGGACGAGGTCGCCCGCTTCGTCGCGCTCTGCCACCAGCACCGCGTCGCGGTGGTGCCCTCCGGCGGCCGCACGGGCCTGGCCGGCGGGGCTGTGGCCATGCACGGCGAGGTGGTGCTGTCGCTCAAGCGGATGACCCGCATGGAGCCCGTGGACCTCCTGGGCAACACGGTGCGCGTGCAGGCCGGCGCGGTGACGGAAGGCGTGCACCAGCACTGCGCGCCGCATGGGCTCACCTGGCCGGTGGACTTCGCCTCCAAGGGCAGCAGCACGGTGGGCGGCAACATCGCCACCAACGCGGGCGGCGTGAAGGTCATCCGCTACGGCCTCACGCGGCAGTGGGTGCTGGGCTTGCAGGTGGTGACGGCGCAGGGGCAGGTGCTGGAGCTCAACGGCGCGCTGGAGAAGAACAACACCGGCGCGGACCTGCGCCAGCTCTTCATCGGCAGCGAGGGCACGCTGGGCATCATCACGGAGGCCACCCTCAAGCTGACGCGGCTGCCGGGCAAGCAGGACGTCTTCCTCTTCGCGGTGCCGGACGTGGCCGCCGTGCTGCGGCTGTTCCGCGACGCGCGCCAGGCGCCGCTGGTGTTGTCCGCCTACGAGTTCTTCACCGACAAGTGCCTGGCCCGCGTGCAGCGCCACCGCAAGCTGCGCTCGCCCTTCGAAGCCCCCAGCGGCTGCTACGTCCTCTTGGAGTCCGAGGGCGGCGACCCGGCGGCGGTGGAGGCGTGGCTCGGCTCCCTCTTCGAGCGCGGGCTGGTCACCGACGGCACCCAGGCGCAAGGGGCCGCGCAGGCGCAGGAGCTGTGGTCGCTGCGCGAGTCCATCAGCGAAAGCCTCTCCGCCACGGGCGTGCTGCACAAGAACGACATCTCGCTGCCGGTGGCGAACCTGGAGGCGTTCTGCTCGGAGCTGGATGCCATCTTCGCCAGCCGCTACCCGGGCTGGGAGATCTGCCTCTTCGGCCACATTGGCGACGGCAACCTGCACGTCAACGTGATGAAGCCGGACGCGGTGGAGAAGGCGGACTTCTTCGCCCACGCCAAGCAGTCCGACCACGCCATGTTCGACCTCGTGCGCAAGCACGGCGGCAGCATCTCCGCCGAGCACGGCATCGGCCTGCTCAAGAAGGACTACCTGGACTACACGCGCGCGCCCGGGGAGATGGAATTGCTGCGCACCCTCAAGCGCGCCCTGGACCCCGCGGGCATCCTCAACCCGGGGAAGATTTTGGACGCCTGAGGGCGCGGTCCAGCGCCCGGCGTCTCACGACACGATGCGCGTCTTGATGTCCGTCTCCAGCCCGGCGATGGCCTCGCACACCTGGCGGGACACGTCCTGGTCCAGGTCCATCACCAGGTAGCCCACGTTGGCGTCCGTGCTCAGCACCTGCGCGTGGATGTTGGCGTTGAGGTCGGACACGATGCGGTTGATGTCACGCAGCACGCCCGGCGTGTTGCGGTGCACGTTGATGATGCGGTGGGTGCCCGGGTTGATGGGCGCCTCCACGTTGGGGAAGTTCACCGCGCCCGTCGTCGCGCCGCCCTTCACGAACTTGAGCAGCGAGGTGGCCACCTCCTTGCCAATGGACGCCTGCGCCTCCTCCGTGGAGCCGCCGATGTGCGGCGTGAGCACCACGTTGGGCAGCCCCTGCAGCTCCGTCACGAAGCCGTCCGAGTTGCCCTCCGGCTCCTCCGGGTACACGTCCACCGCCGCGCCGCCCAGGTGCTTGGAGCGCAGCGCCTGCGCCAGCGCCGGGATGTCCACCACCGTGCCGCGGCTGGCGTTGATGAGGCACGCGCCCGGCTTCATCGCCGCCAGCTGCTCCGGCCCCATCAGCAGATGGGTGGAGGCCAGCGCCGGCACGTGCAGCGTCACGAAGTCCGACTCCGCCAGCAGCGCGTTCAGCGTGGGCACCGACCGCGAGTTGCCCAGGGGCAGCTTCGTCATCACGTCGTAGTAGAGGACGCGCATGCCCAGGGCTTCCGCCAGCACGCCCAGCTGCGAACCGATGTGCCCGTAGCCGATGATGCCCAGCGTCTTGCCGCGCACCTCGTGGCTGCCCGTGGCCACCTTGCGCCACTGCCCCGTGTGCACCTCGCGGCTGCGGTCGAAGAGCTGGCGCGTCAGCACCACCACCTCCGCCAGCACCATCTCCGCCACGCTGCGCGTGTTGCTGAACGGCGCGTTGAACACCGGCACGCCGTGCACGCTGGAGGCGAGCAGATCCACCTGGTTGGTGCCGATGCAGAAGGCCCCAATCGCCAAGAGGTCGTCCGCGTACTTCAGGGACTCCTCCGGCACCGTCGTCTTGCTGCGGATGCCCAACAGGTGCACGCCCTTCAGGCGCTCCGCCAGGTCCTCCGGCTTGAGCGCCGCGGACAGCCGCTCCACCTGGAAGCCCTCCGCCGTCAGCATCTCCTGGGCCGAGGCATGGATGTTCTCCAGCAGCAGGACTCGCAGCGGGCCCTCGGTGCTCACGGGGCGGCGGGGCGACGGCGGAAAGCGGGGTGTGCTCATGGCGCCTTGCGTTAGACCCCGCCCTTTCAGGTGTCAAGCCTCGGGTGGGGAGGGAAGCCCCTCAAGGAGGGGGAGCTGCGGGCCAAAAGACACCGGGCCCGCCACTCCCCACGTTAGCAGTGGGGAGTGACGGGCCCGGAAGGGAAGCAGGGACGCGAAAAGGCTACTGGATGGTCCAGGCCACCGTGCCGCTGCACGCGCTGCTACCGAAGCAGCCCACGCGGATCTGGTACGTGCCGCCCGCGCTCGCCGGCGCGGTGTAGGCCGCGTGGGACAGCGAGCCGCACGCGTCGTCGTTGAACGTCACCTGCTGGCCGGCCGCGTTGAACAGGCGCACCACCGTGTCACCCGTGCCGGACGCGCCCGCCACGCCGCAGCTGCCGAAGGACAGCGACTGGCCGGCCTGGAGCGTCACGTCGCCGTTCGCCGTGCCCGTGGTGGCGTTGGCGGTGTTGCTGACGTCGAAGGCGAAGGAGCCCTGGGTGGCCGCGCTGCCCTGGGTGATTTCCCAGGCCACCGTGCCGCCGCAGCTGCCGTTCTGGTAGCAGCCGGCGCGGACTTCATAGGTGCCCGCGACGGTGGCCGTGTAGGTGATCTTCGAACCGACGCCGCCGCACCCGTCGTCGTTGGAGGCGACCTCCGTGCCGGACGGGCCGCGCAGGCGCAGCCAGGAGTCACCGCTGGTCAGGGCCGCGCCGGTGACGCCGCAGGTGCCCACGGTGAGCTTCTGGCCGGCCGTGAGCGTCACCGTGCCGTTGACGGTGCTGCGCGTGGCGCTGGCGGTGTTGGTCGCGGTGAAGTCGTACTTCGTCGCCGGGGGCGGCGTGGTGTTGCACAGCCGCTGGTTGGTGGTGCGCGCGCACAGGTCGGTGATGGCCTGGCTCACGTAGGTGATCTCCTCACCGCCGCAGGCCGTCTCCTTGCACACGTTGACCACGTTGCAGCCCGCGCCCGTGCGCGGCACGTAGTCCGTGTCGCCGCGCACCAGGATGCCCGCGACGGTGTTGGTGGCCGTCTCGTACACGCCGGAGCCGGAGTTGCCCGCGAAGGTGTCCGTGGTGGCGACGAAGTAGTCCTTGAGGGTGGCGTTGTTCGTGCGGACGGAGCCGCCCGAGTCGATCTTGAACGGGATGCCGCTGCCGCTGCCGATGACGGCCACGTTCTGGCCCACCGTCATGGGGTTGTTGCCCGCACGCACCGGGGCGGGGGTGAAGCGCGGCGCCGCCGAGCGGTCCAGCCGGATGATGGCGAAGTCCATTTCGCCGGCGCTGGTCGACGCCAGCTGCTGCACCACGATGCTCTTGCAGGAGAAGACGTCCTGGCTGGTGATGGTCTCCAGCGTGCCTTCCGCCGTCTTGTAGAACTTGAAGACGAGGCGCGTGTCGGCGCAGTCCGCCGCCGTCTCCACGCAGTGGCCCGCGGTCAGCACCAGGTCATCGTCGATGAGCGTGCCGGAGCAGAAGGCCGGCGCCGGGTCGTCGCGGAAGCGCTGGTCCGTGCAGAGGTTCTCCCACTCGTCCAGCGTCGTGCCGTTCAGGACGACGTTGTTCGGGTTCGACGTGTCGACGTCTTCCGGGAACAACAGCGCCACGGTGGACTGCCGCGCCCGGTCCCGCAGGGCCGCGCTGGGGTGCGCGTAGACGTCCTGGCGGTCGTCGGTGCCGTAGACGACCGGCGCGCTGGACTCGGTCAGCGGCGGCTGCTGCTCGGGCGTGCCCGACTCGGGGGCCGGCCCACAGGCCAGGGCGGTGAGGGTACAGAACAGGGTGCCGAGCAGCTTCGCTCGGTAGGCGGGGGCGGACACGGACATGCGGGGTGACTCCTGACGGGTACTGCGACAGACACAGCGAAGGAATGGGGTGTCACTGGAAGACGTAGGCGGACCCGTGCGGTCGCAAGGAAGGACGGGGGGGAGGGGATGCCGGGGGTTGGCTTCAGTCGGCGTCGGGCGCTTCGAGCCAGGACAGGGCCTCGGAGCGCGACTCGAAGGTCTTCGCCGGGATGGTGAGGCCCGCGTTCTTGGTCATGCGCCACGCCTGCAGGCCGCTGCCGGGGTCCTGCACCACGCGCGCGGAGCGCTTCATGCCGCGCTGCTGGGCGTAGGCGTTCAGCCGCGCCATCTCCCCCACCACCGTGGAGGGCATCACCCGCAGCTTGGACTGGTCCACCAGCGCGGACCACTCCGCGCCCCCACGGGCCGAGATGTCCTTCTTCAGTTGCTCGACGTACTCGGTCACGTCCTTCGGCGTCACTTCCGAGGGATAGATGATCTCGATGATGTCGTGGGGCAGGTGGGCGATTTCAATCTTCATGCGCGGCTTGCGGCTCTCTTCCAGGCGGGGCGCGCCATCCTAACCGCAGTGCCTGTCGCCGGATACCGCGTGCCCCCGCAATCCCTCCCCCGGGCTGGGGATGTCGGGCCTTGCGGGTAGAACGGTGCCCGTCCAGTCCCACCGGACCCGGTGCGTCACGCCACGTGCGCGGGGTCTGGGCCGGGCGGTGCGCGGGGGGACGGCCGGCTGGCTGGAGTCGGGCCTGGCGAAAGGCGGAGGCGCGGGAAGTGGATGCCCTCCTCTCCCAGGTTGTCAGGATGATGCCTATGCGCCAGCCCATCTTGTCGGTCCACGGCGCGGCTCTCCCGGTCGCGCCTGAAACCAACCACCTTGTCCTGGTGAACGCCTCTGGGGAGGAAGCGCCACAAGCAGAGGAAGCATTCACGGAGGCGCGGGAGTGGTTGGACGCGCTGCACGCCCGGATGATGCAGGGTCCGGACGAAACGCTACATGACGGCATGACGGCCCTGCACGGGGGCCTCATCGAGCGGCGGCGGCAGTGGAGCCCGGAGGTGTGGAAGCGCTTCTGCCAGGAGCTGGCGCGCAAGCACCCGATGCGCCCCTTCCTGCACCAGTGCCCCTTCACCCGGCACGCCTTCGAACGGCCGCGCGGCTACGCGGGGGACGCGGCCCTCATCGACTACCTCTACATGGACCACGCGGCGGACGAGCTGCACGCGGGCCGCGAAATCTACCGCTACATGCACGGGCAGCCCTCCGCGTGCAGCGTGCGCGAGCGCCGGACGCTGCTCGCGCGGATGATGGACGAGACGGCCGGGCGACGGCCCGACGGGCGCGTGCTGTCGGTGGCGTGCGGGCACCTGCGGGAGGCGGAGTCGTCACGCGCGGTGGCGGAGCGCCGGCTCCAGGAGCTCATCGCGTTCGACCAGGACCCGGTGAGCCTGGCGGAGATTTCCCGCCTGCACCCGGACGGCATCGTGCGGCCGGTGTGTGGCTCGGTCCGCTCGCTGCTCGCGGGCAAGGCGACGTTCACGGACCTGGACTTCGCGTACTCCGCCGGGCTGTACGACTACCTGTCGGACTCCGTGGCCGCCCGCCTGACCGCGCTCCTGTTCCAGATGCTGCGCCCGGGGGGCCGCCTGCTGGTGGCCAACTTCGCGGTGCACCCGCCGGAGACGGGCTACATGGAGGCCTTCATGGACTGGTGGCTCACCTACCGGGACGAGGACGGCATGCGCGGCCTCCTGTCGGAGACGCCGCTGGAGCAGGTGGAGAACGTGCGGCTGTTCCGCGACTCGCAGGACAACGTCATCTACCTGGAAGTGACGCGCCGCTAGCGCCGCTTCAGTGCATCGGCGAGCCGGACCGGGGCAGGGTCACCGTGAAGGTGGAGCCCTGCTCCGGGGCGCTGGCGACGTCGATGTTGCCGCCCAGCGCCTGGACGATTTCGCGGACGATCCACAGCCCCAGCCCGAAGCCGCCGTAGTGGCGCACGGAGACGGCGCGCTCGAAGCGCTCGAAGATGCGGGCCCGGTCCTCCTCCGCGATGCCGATGCCGTGGTCGCGCACCTCCAGCCGCACGCGCGTGGCGTCCCCGTCCAGCGTCACCTCCACGGGCTTGCCGGCGCCGTACTTCATCGCGTTGGTCAGCAGGTTGCCCACCACCTGCTCCAGCCGGAGCGCGTCCCAGTGGCCCACGAGCCGTGGCTCGCTGGCGTGGAAGCGCACCTCGCACTCCGCGCGGACCAGGGCCTCGCGGCTGCGCTCCAACTGGCCGCGCACCAGCGATACCAGGTCCACGTCCTCGCGCTTGATGTGCAGCTGGCCCTGCGCGATGCGGGAGATGTCCAACAGGTCGTTGACCAGCTTCCCCAGCCGCTGCGTCTGCGAGTAGGCGGACTCCAGCTTCGCGGTCAGCTTCTCCGGCGCCATGGGGGCGCCCTTCGCCTTGGCCTGGAGCCCCTGGATGTGCAGCTGCAGCGACGTCAGCGGCGTCTTCAGCTCGTGCGCGGCGATGGACAGGAAGTCGTCGCGGCGGCGCACGGCCTCCTGCTCTTCTCGATAGAGGCGACCCTGCTCCTCGGAGAGGGCGGCGACGCGCTCGAAGTTCTCCGCGTTCTCCAGCGCCGCGCTCGCGAGCACCGCCACGAAGGACGCCAGGCGCTCCTCGTCCTCGCCGAACAGCGCGCCCACCTTGCGGTGGCTGGCCACCACGCACGCCACCGTCGTGCCGCGCACCTGGAGCGGCGCGCACAGGAGCGAGCGCACGCCGAGCAGCTCCATGCTCTCACTGATGCCGCCGGGCAGCCCCTGGCCCAGCACGGTGATGCGGCCAGTCTCCAGCGCACGAGCGAGCGCGGTGCGGCTGAGGCCCTGGTTCTTCGCGTCCTCCTCCGGCACCACCGCGCGCGGATCCACGACGGCGCAGCGCTCCGCGCGCAGCAGGTCCTGCATGGACTGGCGGGCCGTTTCGAAGACGGCCTCGCGCGACAGGGCGGAGGCGAGCCTGCGCCCCACCTCCAGCACGCGCGGGAAGCGGTCCACCAGCGACAGCGTCTCCACGCCCGTGCCGTGCTCCGCCTCCCGGTGCAGGCCGTCCTCCATGGCCTCCAATTCGCGCGCGGCCGTCTCCAGGTCGCGCGCGGCGCCGGGCCAGCCCTGCACCCGTCCCACCTCGCCGCGGGCCTGGAGCGTCAGCGCGCGCTCCTGGCGCATCTCCAGTTGTTCGGCCACGCGCAGGGCTTCGTCCAGGTGCTTGCGCGCCCGGGCGGGACGGCCGCGCAGCGCGCACATCAGGCCGCGCTCGCGCAGCGCGTGGGGCAGGTTGTTGCGGTAGGTGCGCGCGACGTCGTGGGCGCGCTTCGCGACGCCTTCGGCCTCCTTCAGGAGCCGGTCGCGCTGCTTGGGGTTCAGGGGGCTGGCCTGCTGCGCCAGGCGCCGGCGCGCGGTGGCGAGCCACGGGGTGATGGGGGCCACGTACTCCTGGCGCAGGTGCGCTTCCTCCACCACGCGCTCGGCGCGCTCCAGCACCTCCGCGGCGCGCGCGGGTTCGTTCTCACGCAACAGGCGCAGGCCTTCCGCCTGGAGCACGCCCGCGAAGGACTGCGGATCCGTGGCGGTGGGCGCCGCCAGCTCCGTCTCCAGCAGCGCCGCGGGGATGCGGCCCCCGGTGGACTTGGCCCACGCCTCCAGGCCCAGCCGCAGCGAATACCGGTCCCCCAGCGCGAGCGCCGCCGCGTGCAGCTTCTGGCTCACCGCCGCGGCCTCCTTCAGGCGGCCCAGGCGGTAGAGCGACATGGCGATCTGGAAGGTGGCGTTGTTCACCTCCCACGGGTCTCCGGTGCGCTCCAGCAGGCGCACCGCTTCGCGGCACTTCTCGATGCAGTCCTTGAAGCGCGACGAGGCGTAGAGGGCCAGGCCGTAGAAGTGCAACGACTGGCCCTGGCCCCACACGTCGCCCAGCTGCTGGCGCAGGGCCAGCGACTTCTCCGCGTAGGCATACGCGCGCTGGAACCAGGGCAGGGTGGTGAGCGCGGGCGAGTGCGCGGAGTACGCCTGCGCCAGCTCAGGCGTGGGCGGGTAGCGCTCCGCCAGGTTCATGTCGCGCAGGTGCGCCCACAGCACCGCGGCGCGGCCCCGCTGGTACCAGTAGCCGTACGCGAGCCGGCTGTAGAGGTTGACCGCGAGCAGGTCCTCCTCGCCCTGGGCCAGGGACTTGCGGCCCAGCCACATGCGCGGGGCCACGGTGTGCGCGGCCTGCGTGAGGATCTCCCACGCGGCGCTCGCGCCGGTGGACAGCGTGCCGGGCGGCACCCAGCGGCCCAGGAGCTTCAGGCCCTGTTCCAGGTAGGCGTTGGCCTGCACCGTCTGGCCGCGCTTGAAGGCGAGCTCCCCCAGGTTCCCCAGCGTGCGGCCCTGCTCCAGCCGGTCGCGCGCCAGCGCCTGCGCGGCTTCCAGCTGCCGCTGTGCCTCGTCGTAGCGGCCGCGCATCATCAGCGCGGTGCCCAGCCCGGACGCGATGCGATAGCGGGTGTGCGCGTCCGCGGCCCCCGCGCCGCGTTCGGCGATGCGGTAGTTCACCTCCGCGGTGTCCAATGAGAAGCGCTGGCGCGCCTGCTCCGCGGCCACCAGCGCGTAGGGCAGGGCCTGCGCGCTCTCACCCGCCGCGTCGAAGTGGTAGGCCAGTTCGAACGGGTCGTTGGGCACGGACTGCTGGGCGGCGCGCGCGGCCAGCCGGTGCAGCTCGCGGCGCTCCTCCGGGGAGAGCAGGTCCAGCAGCACCTCGCGCAGCTTGTCGTGCACGAAGGTGGAGCGCGTGCCTTCGGTCCACAGCATGTGCCTGCGGCGCGGCGGCTCCAGCGCGGTGGTGACGGCCTCCAGCGGCGTGCCGGACAGGGCCGCCACCGCCCTCGCGTCGAAGGACTTGCCCAGCACGGCGCCCACGCTGAGCACGTGCAGGGACTCCGGCGGCAACAGGCGCAGGCGCCGCACCAGGAAGGTGGCCGCCTGCCGCGACGAGCGCGCGTGCGCCATCGCCTCCGGCTGCACCAGCCACCCATCCGGACCGGGCATGAGGACGCCGTCCTCCACCAGCCCGTGCAGCACCGCGGAGGCCATGAACGGATTGCCCTCCGCCAGCCGCGTCACCAGCTCCACGGCCTCCGGCGGCAGCACGCCCGCCATGGACTCCGCCAGCAGCGCCACCTCCGCCGCGCCAAAGGCGGACAGCTTGAGGTGCGCGCCCGGCGTCAGCCGCCGCAGCACGTGGCCCGCGTGGATGTCCTCGCTGCGGAAGGACACGATGAGCAGGAGCCGCCCGTCCCCCGCGCGGCGGCCCTGGCACCACGCCTCCAGCGCGCGCAGCGTGAGCGTGTCCGCCCACTGGCAATCCTCCAGCACCACCACCGCGGGCGCGTCCGGCGTGCCCAGCGCGCCCAGCAGCGAGGTGAGGCTCCAGACGCTGCGGCTCTCGCTGAGGGACTCCGGCCCCAGGCCCTGGGACTGCGGCGCCTGCGCGTCCGGGAAGAACACCTCCGTGAGCGTGGGCAGCACCGTGCACAGGCCGGCCTCCTGGCCCGCGAGCCGCTCCCGCAGCAACGCGCCCAGCGCGGGCTGGTCGCGCACCGCGGCGGCGATGCCCTCCGCCACGCCCGCGAAGAGCTGGAAGGGACGCTGCGCGGCCTGGTCCTGCGCCTGGCCATGCAGCACCCACGCGCGCTGGCCCGCGGCCCGCGCGGAGAACTCCTCCAACAGCCGGCTCTTGCCGCCGCCAGATTCTCCCTCCACCACCACGGCGCGCGAACCGTCCGCTTGCGCGTGCTCGAGCTCGCGCTCCAGCGTCAGCAGCTCCTCGCGGCGTCCCACGAAGGACGGCTCGGTGAGGCTCTGGCGGTGGTCGTGCGCGCCGGTGACGAGCGCGGGCTCCGCTTCACCCCGGGACAGCGCGGCCTCCAGCGCGTTCAAGTCCGCGAGCGCGGCGTCCGCGGACTGGTAGCGGTCGCGCGGATCCGTCTGGCTCAGGCGGGAGATGAGCTCCTCCATCGCCAGCGGCACCTCCACGCCCACCAGCCTCAAGCGCGGGTGCGCGGTGAGGTGCAGGCGCAGCACCTCGCCCACGGTCGCGCCCTCCAGCGCGGGGCGGCCCGACAGCGCCTCGAAGAGCACCAGGCCCACCGCGTACAGGTCCGACGGCGCCTCCACCGGCCGGTTGATGAGCCCCGCCTGCTCTGGCGACAGGTAGCGCGCGGTGCCCACGGGCAGGTCGCGCAGGGACGGGTCCAACCGCTCGCTGCGCGACAGGCCGAAGTCGGTGAGCCACGCGCCGGACAGCGGGTGGTCGCGCACCAGGATGTTGGAGGGCTTCACGTCGCGGTGCAGGACGCCCTCGCGGTGCGCCTCCGCGAGCGCCTTCAGCAGGCGCTGCCCCAGGACGATGGCTTCCGGCAGGGACAGGGGGCCCCGCTGCAGGCGCGCCTCCAGCGTCTCGCCGTCCACCCAGGGCGTGACGAGGTAGAGCAGGTCGTCGAAGGTGCCCAGGTCGCGCACGGGCACCAATGCGGGGCTGTGCAGCCGCGACAGCACCTCCGCCTCGTGCTCCAGCCGGTGGCGGGCCGTGGGGACGAAGGCGGACAGGGGGGTGACCTTCACGAGCACGCGCTCGTGCGTGAGGAGGTCCAACCCCTGCCAGGTGGAGATGCCCCGGCCGGCCTTCACCCGCTGGCGCAACTCGTAACGGTTGCCCAGCCGCTGGCCCGGGTGTGGCTCCCCAGGGGTGTCGCCGGCCTGTTGGAAGCCTTGCGCCATTCAGTACCCTCGCGAGCCCCTCGACCCCGTCGCCCCGGCGGCGCGGTCGGCCGGACGTCCCTCTTCCACAAGCTGGGTTGCCGCCCGGATCCCTGCCAGGGGGGAGCGGCCCACGCCATGCGCGCGCTGCTCGGGATTTGAACAGTCGGCACGTTCCTGCTTCCCGCCCCCGTCCCCCGGTGCCCCCTGTCCGTTCGTGGGGCAGGCGGCCTGCCTGGCGGACTCGTGGGTTTCCACGAGGCCCCGACGTGGGGAAGTGCGCGCTTCGTCCTTCAGCCGACAGCCACGCGAATGCGAGCAGGCAGCCGCGTTGCTGGGGGGAACGGCTATGGCGCGCCGCG
This sequence comes from Corallococcus carmarthensis, assembly GCF_003611695.1. Classification (GTDB taxonomy): domain Bacteria; phylum Myxococcota; class Myxococcia; order Myxococcales; family Myxococcaceae; genus Corallococcus; species Corallococcus carmarthensis. The sequence goes on from NZ_RAWE01000128.1 coordinate 23,868, forward strand.
TTCAACGGGCGTGCTTGACTCCCCTGGGGCCCCGGCGGAAAAGCCCGTCGGGTCAGGCGGCCTCCCCCTTCCTTCCCCCCACAGGCCGCCGAGGGAGCGCGGAATTGAAGCTCGCGACGCTCAAGGACGGAACCCGCGACGGGCGGCTCATCGTCGTCAAGCGGGACAACTCCGCCTACGCGCTGGCCACCAACGTGGCCCTCACGCTGCAAGCGGCCCTGGATGACTGGGACGCGAAGGAGCCGCAGCTGCGCGCGCTGGCGCAGCAACTGGAAGCGGGCGCGGTGCAGAGCCGCCCGCTGGACGTGAAGGCACTGCACGCGCCCCTGCCGCGCGCCTACGAATGGGTGGACGGCAGCGCGTACATCAACCACGTGGTGCTGGTGCGCAAGGCGCGCAACGCCGAACCGCCCGCCACGCTGCGCACGGATCCGCTGGTGTACCAGGGCGGCTCCGGTGACTTCCTCGCGCCCACGCAGGACATCCCCCTGCGCGACGAGGCGTGGGGCCTGGATTTCGAGAGCGAGGTCGTCGTCGTGCTGGGCGACACGCCCATGGGCACGAAGGCCGAGGACGCGGACAAGCACATCAAGCTGGTGATGATCGCCAACGACGTGTCGCTGCGGAACCTCATCCCGGAGGAGCTGGCCAAGGGCTTCGGCTTCTTCCAGAGCAAGCCCGCCACCGCGTTCGGCCCCTTCGCGCTGACGCCGGACGAGCTGGGCGCGGCATGGCACGACGGCCGGGTGCACCTGCGCATGCGCAGCACGCTCAACGGCCAGCTCGTGGGGGACGCGGACGCGGGCCCGGAGATGCACTTCTCCTTCCGGGACCTCATCCAGCACCTGACGCGCACGCGCGCCTTCACCGCGGGCACCATCCTGGGCAGCGGCACGGTGTCCAACGCGGACCGCACGCGCGGCATCTCCTGCCTCGCCGAGCGCCGGATGATTGAAACCATCGACGAGGGGCAGGCGAAGACGCCCTTCATGAAGCCCGGCGACACCATCGAAATCGAGATGCTGGATGGGGAGGGGCACAGCCTCTTCGGCCGCATCGCCCAGACGGTGGTGAAGGCGCCATGAAGAACCTCAAGCTGCACGGCTACTGGCGCTCGTCCGCGTCCTGGCGCGCGCGCATCGCGCTCCACTGGAAGGGCCTTCCCTTCGAGTACCTCGCGGTGCACCTGCTCAAGGACGGCGGCCAGCAGTTCACGCCGGACTACCGCGCGTTGAACCCCATGGCCCGCGTGCCCACGCTGGAGTGGACGGAAGCGGACGGGCAGGCACGCAAGCTGTCCGAGTCCATGGCCATCCTGGAGTACCTGGAGGAGCGCGTGCCCTCGCCCGCCCTCCTGCCCACCGATGCTTACCTGCGCGCGAAGGTGCGCATGCTGGCGGAGATGGTGAACGCCGGCATGCAGCCCCTGCAGAACACGTCGGTAACGCTGCGCATCAAGAACGAGCTGAAGGCGGACGAGAAGGCCTGGGCGGCGCACTGGAACGCGCACGGGCTGACGGCGCTGGAGGCGGCGGTACAGGCGACGGCGGGGCGTTATTGTGTGGGAGACGCAGTGTCGTTCGCGGACGTCCTGCTCGTTCCCCAGCTCTACGGGGCCCGCCGGTTCGGTGTAGACCTGAAGCCCTATCCCACGCTGCTGCGCATCGAGGCGGCGTGCAACGAACTCCCCGCCTTCCAGGCGGCGCAGCCGGACCGGCAGCCCGACGCGCAGCCGGCGTAGTCACGAACCACTTTCTTCATCACGAGGAGTCAGCGACATGGCCAAGCAGGAATCGCTGGGCATCAAGGCCCTGGAGAGCATCCACTGGTACGTGCACGACCTGGAGCGCAGCCGCCAGTTCTACACGAAGGGGTTGGACTTCGCGGAGGTGGCGGTGTCCGGGCCGGAGCTGGACGCGCACGGCAAGCAGAAGTCCGCGCTGTTCCAGGCGGGTGAGATTGCCCTGGTGGTGAGCCAGCCCGTCGGAGAGGGGGGCAGGGCGTGGCGCTACCTGCGCAAGCACCCGGACGGCGTGGGCACGCTGAACTTCGAAGTGGAGGACGTGGAGAAGACGTTCAAGCTGCTGGAGCAGCGCGGCGCCACGTTCATCACGGACATCCAGCGCTTCACGGACGACGCGGGCGGCAAGCTGGCGTTCTTCTCCATCACCACGCCGTTCGGTGACACCACGTTCCGCTTCCTGCAGCGGAACAACTACAAGTCCATCTACCCGGGCTTCCAGGTGCACGCGCAGCCCAAGGGCGGCAAGAACAAGTACGGCTTCGACAAGCTGGACCACGTCACGTCGAACTTCCAGACGATGAAGCCCATGCTCCTGTGGATGGAGCACGTGATGGGCTTCGAGAAGTTCTGGCACATCGAGTTCCACACCGAGGACGTGGCGTCGCAGCAGAAGCGCGACCACGGCAGCGGCCTGAAGTCGGAAGTGATGTGGGATCCGAAGAGCGGCGTGAAGTTCGCGAACAACGAGCCCAAGTTCCCGTTCTTCAAGGCCAGCCAGATCAACATCTTCAACGAGGACCACCGCGGTGACGGCGTGCAGCACCTGGCCATCACGGTGAAGGACATCCTGACGTCCGTGAAGGACATGCGGCAGAACGCGGGCATCCAGTTCATGCCCACGCCGGGCTCGTACTACGACGCGCTGCCGGAGCGCATCCAACACATGGGCATCAAGAAGATCGACGAGGACATCAACGTCCTGCGCGACCTGGAGGTGCTCATCGACGGTGACAAGGAGCGCAGCTACATGCTCCAGATCTTCATGAAGGACGCGGCGAGCCTCTACAAGCAGGCGGACGCGGGCCCGTTCTTCTACGAAATCATCCAGCGCAAGGGCGACCAGGGCTTCGGCGGCGGCAACTTCCGCGCCCTGTTCGAAAGCATCGAGCGCGCGCAGAAGGCGGAAGGGCGCGTCTAGGCCTTCCCCCCCGCGCGTTCGCGGAATGAAAGCCCCACCCTCGCTTCCTTCCGGGAAGCGGGCGGTGGGGTTTCTTCGTCAGGGGAATGGCCTATCTTTTCCCCATGCGAATGCTCATGCCGCTGTTGCTGGTGGGGGCGGCGGGGTGGGGCTGCCAGGCCGCCGGGGATAAGGCGCCAACGAAGGCGTCCCTGGACTGCACTGCCACCTACGTCGCCTGTGGTTGCGGCTGCTGCGGCGGCGTGGAGCCGGAGGTGCGGTGTCTGTCCTGCGCGAACAGGGATGACCTCCAGGCCCTCATCCAGAAGGACCAGGAGGCGAAGAAGGATCCGCAGTGCGCCGTCGAGGGCTGCTCCACGGGAACGAAGTACGTGTACTGCGACGCCAATTCGCCATGACCCTCCTCGAACCCGTCATGATGTTGGGCGCCGCCCTGGGAGGCCTGGCGGGTGCGATCTGGGGCTTCGGGTCGGGAATCCTGTGGGCGGTGGCAGGCCTGCTAGGAGGCGTCGTGCTGGGCGCCATCCTCTTCCCGCTGGTGATGGCGGCCCTGGGGATCGGGATCATGATGATCACCCAGGGGCCGCGCGCGGCGTTATGTGAGCTGCGGGGGAAATCGCCTCCGGAGCGCCGCTGACCGCATCGACACCGCTCAAGCAGCGGTGAAGGGCAGGGCGGCCACCGTGACGGTGCCCGCGCCTTCCCCGCCCAGCGTCAGCTCCGTGCCTGGCTCCAGCGAGTCGCGGTGCACGTAGCCCAGCGCCACCCGCTGGCCCTTCACCGGGGACGTCACCACGCTCGTGACCCAGCCCACCTTCTTCTCCCCGCGGCGCAGCTCCGTGCCGGGCGCCACGTCCTTCTCACCCAGCAAGAGCCCCGCCAGCTTGCGGTTCATGTGGCCGCGGAAGGTGGCCCGGGCGATGACCTCCTGCCCGATGTAGCAACCCTTGTTGTAGGAGATGGCGTTCGTGAGGTTCGCCTCCAGCGGGATGGTGGTGTCCACCATGTCCTGCCCGTAGCGCGGCACCAGGA
>NZ_RAWE01000129.1 GCF_003611695.1 Corallococcus carmarthensis
GCAGGGGGATGGGGATTCGGCGGAGGGGTAGAACTGGGCACGGAGGTTCCGTTCTGGAGTGCGAGCGGCGTGGAGGGGGATGCCACGGCTGCACTAGCAATCGCGGGGCCGTTGATGCGGGCGCCGCAATCCCAGCAGGACGTCCGGAGATTCCGCTCGGAGCCTCCGCATCCCGCGTCCAGCGCGGACGCGAATGCGTTCCTCCAGATGCGATGCGTTTCACGTCGTGATACATGAAACATACCATCGGGTATGTCTTTAACGCCGCCAGCGAGACGGCTCAGGGGGCAGGTCCTCGGGGCGGGGGGGCGCGCGCCGTGCCCTGCGGATGCTTCACTTCGGGGTGACCTTGAGCAGCGTGGCGTCGGTGAGCAGGTAGAGGGCGCCCTCGGGGCCCCTACCGGAGCCCCCGCCGCGCGCAACGGAGGAAACCCGCGCGGCAGCGTGCTGTCCATGACGACGACACGGGCCGCGGGGTGGATGTCCCCGCGGCCCGCGCTTGCTTCAGGTGTGGCTTTGCATCACTGCGGCATGCTGAGCCGCAGGCGGAGCAGCGTCGCCTCCGTCCAGGCGCTCGCCTCCGGACCGCCGGAGGTGGCCTGCGCGTCCAGCGACGCGTCCACGGTGGCCTTCAGCCGGTCCGCGCGCGACGTCACCGCCGGGGCCAGGTCCGTCAGGATGTTGTAGGCGGGCGGAGCGGCGGCCAGGCTGAACAGCGAGTACATGTCCTGCACGTCGTTCATCACCGGCGCCACCTCCACGTTCAGCAGCGTGTCCTGGCCCGCCAGCACCGAGTCGTCGCCGTACAGTTGCGCGCGCAGGTGCTCGTCGTGCTCCACCGACAGCGGCAGCTCCAGCGCCACGTAGGTCTGCCACGCCAGCCACGTGCCCGTCAGTTGCTTCGACTGGACCTGCAGCGGGTCACCGCCCTGCGCCATCCGCGCCGCGATGGAGCCGTAGAACTGCTTCTGCTGGTCCTTGAGCACCTGCACCATCCGGGTGCGCACGCTGGTGCGCAGCGCGTCCGCCATGGGGTAGTTGGTGGGGGTGATGTTGCCCTGCACGTAGCCCCAGCGCTTCGCCATCCACTCCTGCGGGTTCTGGGTGTTGTTGGGGTTGTACGTGGGCCGGTCCACGCCGCGAACCAGGACGGTGAACTCCTGGCCGCCGGTGAAGATGTGGCCGTGGATCTTCTCCGACTTCACCGTGCTCGTGGCGGTGTCCCAGTACGTGTAGCGGACGTAGACGTTGGACTGCAGCCGGTACTTGCGCTCGTAGTAGCCGCCCAGGCCGGTGAAGACCTCGGAGTAGAGCTGCCAGCTGCCCTCGCCGCACAGGTCGATGTTGGCCCCGTCCACGTTCATGTTGTCCGCGATGAGCAGCGGGCGCAGCACGTCGTGGTTCCAGCGCGCCGGGTCCACGTACGGCGTGTCCGAGGCGCCGTTGCCGTCGTAGTCACCCCACTGGCCGCCCGCGCACGGCACGACGGGCTTCTCACCCTGCTTGAGGTAGTGCGTCGTCGGCTCCTGCTCCGGAGCGCCCCACAGGTCGATGCCGTACAGGCCCCGGTTGAGGTCGGTGCGCCACCCGCTCTCCGACTGCTCGATGAGCAGCTTCAGCGTGGCCCAGTCCGCCAGGTAGCGCGTGTGCAACGCGGCGAACAGCGGCTTGCCGATTCCCGTCAACGCCGTGTCCAGCTCCGTGCCGGCGTTGATGAGCAGCCCGTGCCGCGTGGAGAGCATGGCGGCGCCATGCACCGGCTGCTCCTCGAAGAGCTGCGCGTACGCCTCCGCGCCCGCCATCCAGTCCTTGGGGCTGGACAGCCGCCCCGTGGCGAGCATGGGCTGGCCCAACTGGTGGGGGAACTCCCGCAGGTAGTTGATAAGGAACTCCCCCTCGTGGGCCACCGTGGAGGGTTGCGGGTGGCCGTTCCGCTTCGATACGAAGCGCCCCGGGTTTCCTGGTCGTGAAGGTTGTCCTGACGGTGTGAGCGCGGGGCCGTGTGGGGTAGACACCGGCGCATGAAGAAGAAGCCTTCACGGACCCCTGTCAGCGACCTGCCCTTCGAAACACTCACCTGGGCCCAGGTGCGCGACGAGGTGCAGGCCCCCGACAGCCGCAATGACGACGAGGACCGTGTGCTCGTCCTCACCGGGAACGTCGTCATGCCGCACGACCTGGGGCTCGACTTCCGCCAGGGCATCTTCGCGCAGGATGACGAGGACGCGCCGCCTTTCGTCGGCCTCATCGTGCGCGGCGACCTCAACGTCGAGGGCTGCGTGCTCAACTGGGAGAACGACTTCGGTCCGTTGCTCCATGTGCACGGCAACCTCGTCGCGAAGAGCATTGCCATTGGCGGCACGCGGCTCCACGTCACCGGCGACGTGACGACCGGAGACCTGGTGGCGGTCTACAACCACGGCAGCGTCTTCGTGGGCGGCAACCTCAAGGCCCGCACCCTGGCTTCTCATTACGCCTTCCGTGTGACGGGAGCTGTCGACGCGCACCGCTACCAGGGGCAGGACTCGAAGGTGTTCGCGGTGGCTGGCGGGGTGGAGGACGCGGCGAATGCCTATGAAGCGAAGGGCGTCTTCATCCCGGCGCTGGTGCAGGACGGCCGCGTCTCGCTGGAGAAGGCGCGGGCCCTGCTGGCGGCGGGCAAGCCCATTGCCCGCGACGCGTTCACCAGCATCCGGGAGGCGTTCCGCCAGCTCGTCGCCAAGAAGCTCGCGGAGCCCGACAAGGTCAAGAGCCTGACCCTGGAGGACAAGGGGCTCACGTCCCTGCCGGAGGAGCTCTTCCTGTTCCGCAAGCTGGAGAAGCTCAACCTCCGCCGCAACAACCTCCGCACGCTTCCGGAGGAGCTGGGGCAACTCACGGAGCTGCGCGAGCTGGACCTGCGACTCAATGGCCTGTTGGAGCTGCCGGAGTCCATTGGCGAGCTCAAGAAGCTGCGGGTCCTGGACCTGGAGGCCAACTGCCTCTGGCGGCTGCCGGAGTCGCTCGCCGGATGCGTCGAGCTGCGGCGGGTGAACCTGATCAACAACCCCTATGCCTACGTCCGGCGGGCCTTCGGGAGCTGGCGGCAGGTCAAGCTCATGTTCGACTTCCCGGAGGTCCTCACGCGGCTGCCGAAGCTGGAGGTGCTCACCTTCGAAGGAACGCCGCTGCGCACGCTGCCGACGCGGCGCTTCGACAGCACGACGTTGAGCAAGGCCACGGTCCTCAGGTCGCTGGTAACGCACGTGGATCCAGAGCTGCACGCCCAGCTCCAGGTGGACGTGGAGCGCAGCCGGGAGAAGGCGGCGGCCTTTATCGGGTACTGGTTCCGTCCGGAGACCGTGGGGCAGGAGTCTTTCTACGACGCGAAGACGGACCGCTACGACTTCACGGACGTCCTCGCGTTGCTGGCGCTGCTCCTGCGCATCAACATCCCCACGGCGGCGCCTTATGAGGAGGCGCTGGAGAAGTTCCGGGCGCAGAGCCAGGCGATTGTCTGGTCCCTGGACCGGAACGGCGACAAGCCCCGGCATGTCCACGCGCTCTTCGGGGCGCTGCGCGACGCGCTGGGGCCGCTGGGCGAGCCGTATCCGGGCAACGCGCTCATCGTGGGCCTGCGTGACGTCTTCGCGGCCCGCGCCGGCTGAGCCAGGGCGCGGGACCGCGATGCCGCCCTACTTGCAGAACCAGCCGTTCTGCACCCAGCCCCACTTGTTCACGTGGCCATAGGCGAAGCCGTACGCCCATTGGCCGCTGGGCGAGTACTCCGTCACCTCCATCGTCTGTCCCGCGTACAGCGTGCCGATGAAGATGCCCGCGGGCGCGTCGCGGACATACAGGTCCTGCGCGCACACCGTCAGCCGCGAGCTGGCCCACGCCGGTGTCACCTGGAACGCCTGCCACGCGCCCACCGCGCACAGCGCGACGAGCGCCACGCGCGCGAGCTTCGTCTGGAGGGTCGTCATGTCCGTCCTCTTTTCGGGCATGGGGCTCAGAAGCAGCCCGCGATGGGGTTGTTGGGGCCGGCGCACCGGGTCACGCACGAGCGCAGCAGGTAGCCCCAGTCATCCGGTCCGTAATCCAGGATGACGGCCCACGACGCCGTGCCCGCGTCCTGCCGGATGCCGACCTTATCGCCGTAGCCGAGCACGCGGATGGGGTCGCGCGGCCCCGACGTCGTCGAGTAGTTGCCGTACATCGTCGCGCTCTGACAGGTGACGATGGCGTGGTCCGTGTAGACCGGCTGCGTGACGGTGCCCCGGCCCTCGTCCGGTGCGGTGTCCCCCGGGGCCTCGGGGCCACAGCCGGGCACGACCGCCAGCAATCCTGACACTCCCCACATGACGGCACTTCGCTTGAGGCTCATGGCGGCACGTCTCCCTTGCATGAATCCAATGGCGGATGGAGCTGTACGGCCTCGTGAGGAAGTCCGCCAATACGTGGATGTCTCGTTCCCGTCTGGCCTGATGACTTGAGACATCAGCTGGTGAATCGCGTCATCGGGCCACGCGCCGCGTCGAGTGGCGGCGCGTGGCCCAAGTGACTGATTTCACGAAAGGCCGCCGGGGCCTGGGGGCTGGCATGCGTCCTGCTCTTGGGTCCCGGCATGTCCATCTCCTCCCTGAACCGCGCGTCCTCCTTCCAGCCTCTGTCGAGCACCACCCAGGCCAGGCCGGCCGCCGTTCCGGCTCAGGGCGTGGTGGGCACCCCGGCGCAGCAGCCCCGGAACGACCTGCGGCGCATGCTCATGACCGACTCCTTCGAGCAGGGCCCGCGCCGGATGGGCGGCGCCTCCGGGGACTTCGAGAAGCAGTTGTCGGAGATGGTGGGCCAGCTCGCGCAGCTGGCGAAGCTCCTGGAAGCGCCGTCGTTGGGCGGCCTGGACCAGGGCGCGCAGGATTGTTTGTCCGCTCAGGGCGCTGAGTCCAAGGTGGGTGGCGTGGGCGGCGCGGCCCCGGTGCAGCAGGCGGCTCCCGCGGCGGCGGCTCCCGCAGCGGCGGCTCCGGCGGCGGCCCCGTCGGCTCCGGCAGCGGCTTCCCCGTCCCCGTCGGCTCCGTCGTCGGCGGCTCCCTCGGCCTCCACCGCGAGCGCGGCGGCTCCGGCGCACCCCACGTACAACAGTGACGCGGGCCCCGGCTTCGGTCCTCCGTCCGCCGGCTCCACGGAGCCCGCTCCCGCGAACGCGCCGTGGCTGGCCAAGAACAACGTCGGGTCGCCCTACAACAGCAACATGCAGCTCATCGACCCGGGCCAGAAGGACCAGTTCAAGTACACGAACACCTTCACCAACAAGACGAACGAGCCCCAGACCATCACGCTCTGGAACAAGACGGGCGAGAACGGCAACCCGAACGACGGGCAGAACTTCGACAAGAGCACGCCCAAGACCTTCACGCTCCAGCCCGGCCAGTCGCAGGTGGTGGCGTTCGACAGCAACAGCAGCGTGGCGTGGTGCGCGTCGAAGGACGGCTCGGCGAAGCCCGGCGCGAACTCCGGTCAGACGTGGGGCGAGGCGACGTTCGCGAACTCCGGCACGGGCTGGAGCGGCTTCGACACCAGCCAGATCAGCCCCGCGGGCCACAGCGGCAAGATGTCCATCACCAACGAGGCGACCGGGAAGACCGTGACGGAAGCCAACGCGTGGCAGACGGAGAAGGACGACCCCGCGCTCCACGACGTCGGCGTCCCCGCCGGTCCGCTGAACCTGAAGACGGAGCTCGGCTGACGTCTGGCCGGCCCGTGCTCACCCAAGGCCGAGCGCCGCCTTGCACGTCTTCGTGTACAGGTCCCGGAAGAGGTTGTCCGGGTCCGTGCGCTGCTTCACGGCCTGGTACGTCTCCTTGTTCCAGATGCTCCAGAAGGTCCGCGCGTCGTAGTAGTTGTAGGAGATGAGCGTCTTGGTGCCGTTGACGCGCTGGAGCTCGTCCTCCAGCTCCTTGTAGACGTTGCGGCCCGGCGGCTGCGGCATGCCGTACACCGCGAGGTCCAGGAACAGCGGGTCGTTCATCCCGGCCCACCATTGGGGCGTCAGCCACTCGTAGTCGCGCGTCCGCTTGAAGGGCACGCACCACACCGGGTAGTGCCGCATCTCGCGGTGGTACCAGTCCATGAACTCGGCCGAGCGCGAGAAGGGGACGAACACGTCCACGATGACCGGCGGGTCCTTCTTCGGCAGCAGCTGGTGGAAGCGGTTCGCCACCCGCAGCACGCTGTCCGAGTGGATCCACTTCCCGAACAGCGCCCGCGCGAGCAGGTTCCGGGGCCTCGCGTGGGTGACGCCCCGGTTGTAGCGGAAGAGGTAGTCGTACGTCGTGAGGTAGTCCTCGCTCCGGCGGGGAATGGTCTCGCAGTACGCCGTGAGCCATTCGTAGCGGTTCACGTACGGCGCCCGGTCCACGAAGTGACCCACGCACAGCACGTGCTTCGTGGGAGAGAAGATCTGCCCGTCCAGGTAGTCCGCGCCCGGCTCCTGGAAGTGCTGCCAGATGGCCTGCTGGAAGGACTCCAGCGTGGAGTGCGTCTCGTTCGTCACCCGCACGTACGGCGCGCAGCGCACGAGCCTGAAGCGGACCTTCGACAGGATGCCCAGCGTCCCGAACGAGCCGTGCATCATCTGGAAGAGCAGCGGCTGCTCCTGCGGTGAGCAGCGCAGGACCTCGCCCTTCGCGGTGATGACCTCGTACTCCAGACAGGTGTCGTGGAAGCCGCCCTGGCGGAAGGACATGGACTCGATGGAGCACCCCGCGATGGCGCCCCCGAGCGTGATGGTCTTGTGCTCGGGGACGATGAACGGGATGAGCCCGTGGGCCAGCGTCGCGCGAACCACGGAGTCGAAGGTGGCCGCGGGCTCCGCGGTGCAGGTCATCCCCACGGGGTCGATGTCGAGGATCTGATCCAGGTCCCCCAGGTCCACCTTCTCGTCGCCGCGCCGCGAGTCGAACCGCTTGGGGACGCTGTGCGGCGGGGACTTCTTCTTGAAGGACGCGGGTCCCTTTCCCTTCCGCTGACGCAGCTGCCGGGCGATGGCCTCGACCTTCGCTTCGTGCAGCGCGTGGACCCGGGGAGAGATGTCCACCCGGGGACCGCCTGTGACCGACTCCGTTCGCATCCAGCGCCTCCGTTGGGGGAAGGGTGGGGATGCCGCGGTGCAGGGTGAGCCCTCGCCTGTCGGTACGGGGCCTCCTCGGACGCCTGCCCCACGGGCGGGCTCAGCCTACTCCATTGGAAACAAATTTACGGGTCTGGCGAGAATTCCGTGTTTTTGGTCCGGAGGTGACTTGCCGGACCTTTCCCCTGGAACGGATCCCCCTGATGCCTTCGTTTCTTCCCTCGAAGTCCCGCCGCCGGGCGCCGCTCCTCCTGCCCCTGCTGCTGACCGTGGCGTGCGGTGACCTGCCGTCCGACGCGGGCGCCCTCTCCTCCGTGGACAGCTCCCTGGAGGCGCCCGTGACGGTGTCCTTCCAGGAGCAGGTCTCGCCGTCGGCCGCGTACACCGGTGTGTCGGACGCCACGCTTTCGCAAGACACCCCTACCGTCAACGCGGGCGCGGACGGGCTCCTGCGCCTGGACCGCGACTACCCCACCGGTTCGGGGAAGGTGACCAATGGCCTGCTTCGCTTCGACGTGAGCGCCATCCCGGCGAACGCGACGGTGCAGGCGGTGCGGTTGACCTTCAACGTGAGGAACTCCACGTCGGGAGAGGGCTTCTTCGTCATGGCGGCGGGCCGCTCCTGGAACGAGGCGCAGGCCACCTGGACGCTCGCGGCCACCGGTTCGCCGTGGAGTGGGCCCGGTGCGAGCGGCGCGGCGGACCGGGGCGCCACCTCCTTCGCCACGCTGCTGCCGGGCGCGACGGGCAGCTACGGCGTGGACCTCAACGCGGCGGGCATCGCGGCCGTGCAGGGCTGGGCCGCGAACGCGGCCACGAACCAGGGCTTCGTGCTGGACGCCAACACCAACATGGATGGGCTGGAACTGGACTCGTCGGAAGCCGCCACGCTGGCCAACCGTCCGAAGCTGACCGTGACCTACGCGTTGCCTGACGGTCAGGGCCCGGCGGGCAACCCGGGCCTCACCGGCCTGGACAACTCGGGCGCGACGATTCCGGACACGAACTACGCCATCCCCACGGGCGCCATCTTCCTCGCGACGAATGGCAATGACAGCAACGCGGGGACGCAGGCCGCGCCGGTGGCCACGCTCAACCGCGCCGTCGCGCTGGTGCCGTCCGGCGGGACCATCGTCGTGCGCGGCGGCACGTACCGCGACTGGCTCAACAACGGCGCGGGCAACTACAAGGTCGCGACGAAGCCCATGACCCTCCAGGCCTACCCGCACGAACAGGTCTGGTTCGACGGCACGGACGTCAAGCCGGCCTCGGCGTGGACCGCGGACGGCGCGGGCCACTGGTTCATGGACTGGAGCACGCCCAGCTTCTGCAATGGCGGCTACTACCTCTACAAGTACGACGCCCAGCCGACGACGAACACCGGGCCGTGCAGCCACTTCGACATGTATGGCGACCCGGCGAATCCCGCCGCGGGCGACCCGCAGATGGTCTTCATCGACGGGGCCTACGTGCACGAGGTGAAGACGCTCGCGGAGGCCACGCCGGGCAACTTCTTCTATGACTGGACCCACCGCCGCCTCTACATCGCGACGAACCCCACGGGCCTCACGGTGGAGGTCGCCGCGCGCCCCGTGGCCCTGGTGCTGGGCGTCACCGGCTATTCGCTGAAGGGCTTGGGCTTCCGGCGGTACGCGACGAACGAGTACAGCGGCACCACGAGCGCGGCGGTCTACATCGGCGCGACGAACTCGCTCGTGGAGAACTGCGTCTTCACGCGGATGGCGGCGGGGTCGCTCAGCATCAAGCCCCAGGGCGGCGTGGTGCGCCGCTCCGTCTTCGCGAACAACGGCTTCACCGCCGTGGGCTCCAACGGCTCCACCAATTCCTCCCCGGTCGTCGCGGACGGGCTGCTCCTGGAGGAGAACATCGTCAACGCGAACAACACGGAGCGCTTCGGCACCAACTGCTCGCGCTCGTGCGCGCAGGCGGGCGTGAAGATTGCCCACATGAATGGCTTCACGGTGCGCCGCAACGTCTTCGAGAACAACCTGGGCGGCGCGGGCTTCTGGTGTGACGAGGACTGCCGTGGCGGCGTCATCGTCAACAACATCTCCCGCAACAACAAGATCGGCATCTTCTACGAGGTCTCGGACACGGGAATCATCGCGTCCAACCTCATCTACGACAACACGTACGCGGGCATCCAGACGTGCTCGGCGAACACGAAGATCTACAACAACACCCTGGTGGACAACGCCGCCATCGACCTGTGGATCTACGACGACTCCCGCAACGAGCAGGACAAGCGGGGTTCGGACATCGGGCCGGACACCGCGAACGTGCAGGTGGTGAACAACCTCCTGTCGGGTGGGAACATCACCACCTTCAAGGCCTCGCGCTCGGACAACAACTTCACCAACACCGGGCCGAACACCTTCTTCACGGCGCTGGACTTCAACAGCTACTACCGCTCCGGCGGCAGCGGGAAGTCGCTGATCAACTGGGTGGACACGGGCGGCGTGAACTACACGTCCCTGGCCGCGATGCGGGCTGCCCATGGCTGGGAGGCCCATGGCCACGACCTCGCATCGGGTGGGGACCCGTTCTTCGTGAACCAGGCCCTGCGCAACTACGCCGTGCGCGCCTCCAGCCCCGCGTACCTCAGTGGCAGCCCCCTGCCCGCGGACGTGGCGCAGGTGCTCGGGGTGCCCACCGGCACGGTGACGAGCCGGGGCGCGTTGGACTGGCCGGGAAGGTAGTGGCCTCCGGACGGTGAAGGACGGGCCCGGAACCTCGCGCGGCTCCGGGCCCGGTCCTCGGCCGCTCAGGTGGCTTCGAGCCGCTGGCGCAGCTCCGTGGTGGTCAGCTCCGGGGTGCCGTCCCGGCCCATCAGCGTCTGGCCATCCGCGGAGTAGAGCGCCGGGCGCCGGTACAGCGTGCGCAGGGCGTGCAGGTGGGGATAGACGATGGAGGCCTGGGGGCTCAGCTCGCGCAGGTGTTTGCGCAGGAGCGGGGCGTACTTCGGGCTCTGCGCCGGGAAGATGTGGTGCTCCTGGTGGTAGCTGAAGTTGAAGTGCAGCCAGTTCATCACCGGGTGGGTCTCCACGCTGGCGGTGTTCACGAAGGGGTTGTCCGTCTCCTCCGACGCGGGCTGCATCCAGTGGTTGGTGGCGATGTAGATCATCAGCGAGACGTTCCCGATGAGCAGCGGGAGCACCAGCGCGTAGAACGCGGCCCGGGGCCCCAGGACCCACCCGAGCGCGACCCAGCCCGCGGTGACGACCAGCGTGAGCACGCGCTCCCGGGCGCGGTGCATGTGCACGTGCTGGAAGCCGGGCAGCCGGCAGTGGTGCCAGAGGAAGGCCTGGCCCTGCGCGGTGAAGAAGACGCTGAAGCTGATGAAGCTCAGCCAGTGTCCGGAGCCGGGGGACATGGCGTGGAACAGCTTCGCGAACCCCTGGGTGTGCCAGTCCGTCCTGCGCGGCAGGATGTCCGGGTCGCGCACGTGGACGTTGGCGGCGCTGTGGTGGGCCTGGACGTGCCAGGCCCTCCAGTTGCCCGGCGTCACCAGGAAGGGCGCGAAACCCACCCAGCCCAACAGGCTCTCCAACCTCCGGCTGTGGAACACCGAATGGTGCAGGGCTTCATGCGCCGCGAGCCCCACGGCGGTGATGAGCTGGCCCAGCGCGAAGGCGATGAGGAGGCAGGCCCAATGGGGCAGGGTCCAGGTGCCGAGCACCCAGATGAGCGCCGCCTCCACTGGCACGAGGCAGAGCGCCACGATGCCGCGCAGGGGTTGGCGTTCGAAGGCCTCCGGGGGAAGCACGCGGCGCAGCTCCGAGCGGAGGCGCTTGGCTTCATCCGGCGGAAGGGGAAGGGAAGGAGCGGAATCGGTCATGGCGGGTGCCTGGGCAGGGAAGGGGTTTCAGGCCATGGGGCGGGCGATGCCGCCTTCGATGAGCATCCTCAGGCGGCCGGCTTCGTCATGCGCCGCCACGGTGCCGCACTGGAGCAATTCCCCCTCCACGCGAGGGGCGAGCGCCTTCAGCGTGAGGCGGCGGGGAGCACTGGTGCTTCCAGCCACCAGGTCCCGGTCGAACGTGGCCCGCTGGACGCCGACGGGGGCGAACACGTCGCTCGACACGCCCTCCACGTGCATCGCGCTCAGGCGCAGGGCCGCGTCCAGCACGAGCGCGGGCACGCCGTGGCCCGCCTGCCGTGGCACCTGGGGTAGCCCGAGCCGCGCGAAGCGGGCGTCCTGCTCCAGGCGGATCTCCTCCAGGCAGTCGAACATCCTGCGCAGTTCGATGGGGGAGCCCGCTGCGCAGTGCGGGTCGTGCACGGACAGGCCATGGCCCGAAGCGCGGGCAGCGTCCAGCTGCGGCGAGGTCCGGGGCGGCTCCGCTGTCAATGTGAAGCGGGCCTCGGCGTAGACGAGGTCGCGCTCCAGCACCACGCCGGAGGCATGGACGACGTCGCCCGTCAGCTTGACCTGCACGCTGTGTTGGCCCGGGACGTCGGTCAGTGGCGTGCACTCTGCGCGCAGGGACTGCTGTCCGCCCGGCTTCACGCGGATGAAGCGTGAGAACCGGACGTCTTCGATGGTGACGGTGCGCAGCTCGGGGCGCGCATCGTCCAGGGCCGCCTGGAACATCAGGTCCAGAGCCCAGGCGCCGGGCAGGGTGGGGGTGCCCCGGACGAGGTGATCCTCCAGGCACGGGATGCTCGCCGCGTCGACCGTGAGCTCCCGTCTCGAAGGACGGGGCGGCTCCGGTGGGCGCGTCGGCGGGGTGAGCACCTCCAGGCCGTAGAAGGTGCGCTCGCTCTCGGTGAGCTGGACGTTGATGGGTTGGATGGGCTGTCCGTCCACCAGTTGGAGGAAGAGCGCCTCGCCCTCTTCGGCGCGGATGCCACGCAGCCGGCGGCTGGCTCCGAGCACGCGGTACTCCGAGCCGCGCGTCATGCCGATGCCGTCCCACGCCAGCCAGCCCACGCTGCACCACTGCACGTCCTGGCGCGCGTCGCTGACCCAGGAGCAGAGCCGGTCCAGTGCTTCATTCGCCGCTCCGTAGTCCGCCTGTCCGTCATTGCCGATGTAGCTGAACGCGGAGGTCAGGACGTGGAAGGGCACGGGAGCCGGGAGGCGGCGCGCGCAGGCCTCGCGCAGGTTGCGCAGTCCCAGCAGCTTGGTGTCCAGCGTGCTCCGCAGCTCCGTGAGCCGGCGGCGGTTGAGCTTCTTGGAGACCTGCGTGCCCGCGCCGTGGACCACCAGGTCGAGCCTTCCGTGTTCGCGGATCAGTTCTTCCACCACCCGGTCCACCTCCTCGGGACGGGTGACGTCCGCGGCGCGGTAGGTCATCTGGCCGGGAAGCCTCGTGAGTCCGTCGAGCGTGGCCCGCAGTTCACGCACGGCCAGGTGGCGTTCGAAGCGTGAGCGCAGGGCGGGCATCCGCACGGTGTGGTCGCGGGCGAGCTCGGAGGCGTAGAACTCGCGCTCCACGGCGCCCAGTTCCTCGTCGCGTGCCTGGAGCACGCGCTCGGGAGCGTCGGACGGATCGCTGCGTCCCAGCAGGACGACCTTGCAGCCGTACCGCTTGAGCAGCGCTCCGGCGAGGACGGCCGTCACTCCGCGCCCTCCGCCCGTGAGCAGGACCACGGATCGGGAGTCGAGCGCCGCGGCGGGCCGTGCCGGGACCTCCGTGGGTTGGAGCAGCCGGACGCAGCGGACGGCGCCGTCGAAGCAGACTTCGACAGGAGCGGTGTCGTCGCTGGTGCCCAGCTCGGACGCGACGTGGTCGAGCGCCGTGAGGAGCGGGAGCGGGGTCGTGGCGATGGCCCGGATGCCGCGCGCCGGAACCTCGCGGCCCAGGGACTTGAGCAGGCCCGCGAAGAGGCCGGTGACGGGGTGCAGCGTCCGGCGCGGACCGACGCCGCCGATGCACAAGCTCGCCAGCGTCACCGTGCCGGCGGTCAGTCCCGCGTAGGCACGGCGAGCGGACAGGAAGAGCAACTCCAACGCCTCGTGACGCAAGGCCGTGTCCGAGACCACCGAGGACTCGCCAGCGCCGGATTGAATCCGGCTGACCGCGACGATGACCTGTGGCTCGAAGCCGAGCGCCTCCAGGCCTGCCTCCGCCGTCTCCTCCCGCGTGAGGTCGATGCCGTGGATCCGCGAGCCCGCATCGGTGGCGCCCGCGTGGAGGATGCGGAACTCGGGGCCGCAGGTGTCCTGTGCATGTGCCGAAAGCTCACGGGCCAGGGCCTCGTCCTGCGCGATGAACAGCACCCGCCGGCCGCGCAGAGATGACGGTCCGGCCGTCAGGGCCGCTCGCTCGACGAGCACCGGCGCGTGGTAGCGAATGGGGGCCGAGTGGTCGAAGCCGTCGGATGCCTCCGGGACGGGCGTGGGGGCCACCTCCTGGCCGACGTGGTGGTCCAAACCTGTCCGACTGTCGGACAGGTTCGTGCGCTGTGCCGCCTCAGGGGGGCCAGGCTGGGCACTGAGTCCAGGACGAAGCTGGAGCGCCAACCGTGCGCCGGTCGCGGCATCCGGATGGAACCGCAGCGTGGTGGCCTGTCCCTCGGCGGCGGCCTGCACAGCGCGGAGCACCGCCTGTGCTTCCCTGGCGGAGTGGGGTGGCAGCGTGACGCCCGGGCCAGGACCGGAGCCCGCCTCTTCGGACCACCGCAGGTGGCACAGTGGCTTCAAGCCTCGCGCTTCCGCCTTCGCGGCCGTGGTCACCGCCAGCATCGCCATGCCCTCTTCGGGCACGGACTCGGCGGGACCTTGTCCCGGTCGCCGCACGTGGGCGCTGCCCACGAGCACCAGCTCGAACCCGCTCGCCAGCAGGGCCCTCGAGGCCCGCAGCGACGCGGCCAGCGTGCCGTCCCCCGCGTCCACCACGAAGTTCGGTCCCTTGGTGTCGAGCACTCCCGCCACCCGCCCCGGGGTGACGTTGGGCATCATTCCCTGGAGCGTGTAGGGGCCGGAGGGCCGCAGCGCGCCGACCGCCGCATGCAGGCGGTCCACCAGCGGCAGGAGCCGCGCGGAGTCCGGGGCCCGCTGGATGTGCTCGCGCAGCCTGCGCCGCGTGGAGTCCGCCAGCACGCGCTGCGTGGCCTCCACGCCCCGCCGCGTCTTCCCTTCCAACCCCAGGACGATGGCCGTCCCCGTCCGCAGCGAATCGAAGGCCCCCAGCTTCTTCACGACGTCGCTCGCGACGATGAGCCCCAGGTGCTGCGTGAGGTCCATGTCCTCGGTGATGTCCGGCAAGAGCCGCACGGACGCGGGCAACCGCACTCCCCGGGCGTCGAACCGCGCCTCCGGGAACATCCCCTCCGCGGCCACCACCACCATCTCCGTGTCCGCCGTGGACACGGCCCTGGCACGTGGCTCGACCGTGCCGCCCCGGTACTCCTCCAACACCAGGTGCGCGTTCGTGCCGCCAAAGCCGAAGCCATTCGTGGCCGCCCGGCGGGGATGGTCCCCGTTCTCAGGCCACGGCTGCTCCCGCGTGCTCACCTCGAAGTCCGGCCCGAGCGCACGCAGCCCCGCGCCCGGACGGTCGAAGTGGGACTGCGGCGGGAAGCTCCGGTGCTCCAGCGCCTTGCACAGCTTGATGACCGAAGCCGCGCCCGCGGCCCATCCAACGTGGCCAATCAGCGCCTTCACGCTGGCCAACTGGAGGCCCTTCCGCTTGCCGCCGAAGACCCGGCCAATCGACTGCAACTCGGTGGTGTCCCCGGCGGGCGTGGCCGTGCCGTGCGCCTCGATGTACTGGATGGACGCCGGTTCAACGTCCGCCGCCGCGTAGCAGGCCTCCATCGCCGCGACCTGTCCGTCCGCTCGCGGGACGTTGGCGGAGCTGCTGCGCCCATCGCTGGAGAGCCCCGCGCCACGGATGACCGCGTGGACCTTCAGCCCCGAGGCCACGGCAGCCTCCAGGCGCATCAGGCCCACCACTCCCGCGCCCTCGCCGAAGATGACGCCATCCGCGCGCTCATCGAACGGCCGGCTCCCCGTCGCGGAGAGCCCCTTGAACTGGGAGAACAGGCAGCTGTTCCCAGGCCCCGGGGAGAACACCCCGCCCGCGAGCACCAGGTCGGCCTCGTTGCGTTCCAGCGCCTTCATCCCCAGCGCGATGGCGTAGAGCGAGGACGCACAGGCCGCATCCAGCAGCATCGTGGACACGCCCGGGCCCACCACGTCCGTCACCACCGCCTGGAGGGTGGCGTGCGGCGCCAGCTGGGAGGACGTGGCGGTGACACCCAGGGCCTCACGCATCAGCGCGGAGAACTCCCGCGCCGTCTCTCCCCGAGCACGGAGCAGCGCTTCTCCCGCCTCCAGGCACAGCGCGTCGTCGTACTCGGGCGAGCCGTCCGCGGTGGATCCGAGCAGGCACTGGATGCGTCCAGGCGCGCGCGGCGCGGTGGACCGCAAGGACTCCATCGCCTGGCTGAGCGAAATCGCCAGCAGCCGCTGCTCACGGCCATAGCGCTGGAAGCGGTCCGGCGTGATTCCCGGGGGCGGCACCAGGTCGCTGTCGAGGACCCGCCCGGTGAGCAACGTGTACGTGCGGTCCGGAGTCACCGCCGGGCCCACGAAGTCCACGACCTGGTCCGTATGGCTCAGGCCCGTGTCGACGATGCCGCTGATGCCCCGCTGGATGTTCCTCCAGTACGTCTCCGGATCCTTCGCGCCACCCGGAAGCATGCAGCCCAGGGCCACCACCGCGATGGCCGGAGCCCCGGCCGCCGCATCCCGAGCGACAGGCGTCACGGCCGGAGGGCTCACGGGCAACGCACGGTCCAGGGACGTCAGCGCCACGGACGTGTCCGAGGGGAGGATCCGCTGGACGATGCGCGTCAGCCGTCCCCCCGTGCCGCAGTCCACGAACCGGGCGCACCCCGCGCCCACCAGCGCCTCCACCGCACCGGGGAAGTCGAAGGGACGCACCAGGTGGGACGCGAGCGCCCCCGCCAGCTCGGTCCGGCCACCTCCGTACACCCGCCGCTCGATGGGCGAATAGATGGCCCCCCGCGCCGGATGCACCGTGAGGTCCGCGAGGCTCGCGCGGAACGCGGCGACCGCGGGCGCAAGACTCGGGTGATGGAACGGGTAGCGGCTGGAGATGAACGTGAAGCCCTTGCCCTGCCGCTCCAGGAACGCGCGCAGCCGCTCCAGTTCCTCGCGAGGCCCCGCGACTACCGTCTGCCGCGAGTGATTGCGGCCCGCGACCTCCAGGGTCCGGGCCCCACTCTCCGCCACGGCCCGGACGGTCTCCGGCTCCGATAGCGCCACCGCCGCGAGCGTGCCCAGGTCGTCCGGCACCGTCCGCAGTGCCCGGATGCGGCGGCACACCACCTCCGCGCCCGTGCGCAGGTCCAACGCTCCGGCCGCGGTCATCGCCGCGATCTCCCCGAAGCTGTGCCCCACGAACACGTCCGGCCGAGTGCCCTGGCGCTCCATCCACCGCGCCCCCATCACTCCGCACAGGAAGATGCCGAGCTGATCCAACAGCGGCGCCGCGTCCAGCGCCCGGCCCACCTGGGCGACGTCCTCCGCCGCGAGCAGCGGATCCACGTCGATGCCCTGCGAACGGCACGCCTCCGACACCGCCCGCAGCTCCTCACGCAGCTCCGGCTGGAGCGCCTTCAACTGGAGGAAGAGCGCAGGCTCGAACGTGCCCTGTCCCGCGAACAGGAACGCCGTGGCCTGCGCGGGCAGTTGGAAGCCGGGCTCGCGCACCGGTTCGGGAAGGGTGACCGTCCGGGAGACACCGCGCGGCGAGCTGTCCGCGAGCAGGGTCCTCGCCAGCGCACGCACGGCTTCCGGGAACAGCGCCTGGACGCCGCCACCTCCCTGCAAGGCGAGGTCGCGGAAGCTCTTCGGGCCCACCGGCTCATGGAGCGCCGCCAGGGATTCGAAGCTGCGCTGGAAGGACTGCGGGAACGCGCGCAGCGTGCCCTGCCGGTCCGCGCAGAGCACGGTCTGGTAGCCGCAGGCCACCGGTGTGCCGTCGCTCTTCAACGTGCGGAAGCAGAAGCGCAGCGACACCTCGCCGCGCTCCTCCAACGACGTCAGCACGACCAACCGGTCCCCCAGCGCCGCCGGGGCGAGGTTGCGCGAATAGCCCTCGTAGGTGAGCAGGAGCACCTGGTCGAAGTCGCGCCGGAACTCGGGCACCTCGAAGGCGTGCGGACTGAAGAGCAGGTGCTCCCGGCCCGCGCACTGGAACTTGAAGTTGGTGAGGAAGTGATGGCTCCCGTAGGCCATCGTGTCATCGAAGTGGATGTCGTACGGGACGGCGAAGAAGTCCATGGTGGTGGCTCCCGGAAGAAAGGGTTCAGGACGCGCGAGCAGCCGGCAGCAGGCCGTCCACGGTCCCGGAGAGGCCGGCGTCCACCACCCAGATGGCGCCATTCACGCGCTGGGTCTTGGGCCCCAGCAGCAGCTCGGTCACGTCCGCGACGTCGTCCGCCGTGCACAGCCGTCCGCCGGGCGTCGCGGACTCCCAGCGCGCGACCCGCTCCGGCGCATCCGGGAACATGCCCAGCAGCTCCCCATGCACGGGCCCCGCGGACACGCAGTTGGTGCGGATGCCATCCGGCGCCAGTTCGGCGGCCAGATAACGCGTGAGGGATTCCACGCCCGCCTTCACCACGCCCTGGCACCCCAGGTCGTGCATGTACCGCTGCGACATGGACGTGGACATGGTGACGATGCTTCCGCCACCGCGCGCGGCCATCAGCGGACGGGCGCGCATCGCGCACTCATACGTGCCGGTGATGCAGGTGCGGAACGCCTTGTCCCAGTCCCGGGGCGCGATGCGGTCGAACGGACCGATGAGCCCGTTGGACGCATTGCACACGAGCAGATCCAGTCCGCCCAACTGCTCGCGGATCGCGGAGAACAGCCGCTCCAGGTGCTCCTCCTGCGCGACGGAGCCCCACAGGTGGAGCGCCTTGCCACCCGCGTCCACGATGTCCCGCGCCGTCTTCTCCCCGTCCTCCCTCGAGTGGAACGAGTTGACGACCACCGTCGCCCCCGCGCGAGCCAACCGCGTCGCGATGATCCGCCCGATGCCCTTCCCCGAACCCGTGACGAGCGCGACCTTCCCCGCGAACGGCAGCTCCATGCGCGATGCAAGCGGCGCGGGCGCCGCATGGACGGGCGCGCGAGGCCTGACCTCCGCGACAGCCGGCGCGGCGGGAAGCAGCGCGCGGGCCGCGTCCGCGATGGCGGCCATCGTGCGCAGCCGCTGAGACGGCTTCGGAGCCTCGCCCAGCCCCAGCTCCTTCATGAGCACGGCCATCACCTCCGCCTGCTTCACGGAGTCGATGCCCAGCTCGTCCTCCAGGTCCGCGTGCGGCGTGAGCAGGTCCTCCGGATAACGCGTCACGCGAGCGAACACGGCCCGCACGCGCGGGAGGAGATCCGTGGTGGCAGGCGCGCTGATGGCGACCTGTGCTTCAGCGGCAGCGGGCACGGGCGCGACAGTGAGCGACGGCCGCTGCGCGGTTCCCAATGCCTCCGTCACCGCCCCCGCGATGGCGCCGAGCGTGCGCGCCTTGCCGTTGCGCGGCAGCCGGTCCGGAGGCAGGTGGAACTCGCGAGCGATGACGGCGGCGATCTCCGCGAGCTTCACGGAGTCGATGCCCAGCTCATCCTCGAGCTGCGCGTGCTCCGTCAGGATGTCGAGCGGATAGCGGGTGACGGACGCGGCGCACTGCCGCACCTGCTCCAGGATGTTCGAGGACGCGGTGACGAACTGCTGCGAAGGATGTGCGGACATGGTGGCCCCTGCCGGTTCAATGCTTGGCGGGGCGGAATGTGCAGTGGGGGTCTGACACGTCTCACGACGCGTACGACACAGCACGGAAGCACTAATGAAGGGATGAAGACTCCTCGCGCACGGGAATGCGCGAGCCCTGTTCGTGTGTCACGTGAGCACGCCGCCATCCCAGCCACAGGGGAATGAAAAGCGAAGGCAGCGTGAGCAGATCCGTGATGTCCACCGTGTGCTGCGTGGGCCGCACCCAGGGAATGCGCGCACCCGCGAGCCACGCACGCAGCGCGTGGAAGGGCCACTGCAATCCGCCCAGCGCCCATTGCCACGCATTCCCGGCGTCCGGTGAAATCTTCGTGGCGGCGAAGCACAGCCCCGTCAGCACGACCGCGCCCACGAGCAACGCGAACGACGGCCGGAAGTCCCGCGCGTTTCGGCGGAACGCCTGCTCCCACAGCGCCTGGAGGAGCACGGGGAACATCGCGAGCCCGGCGACGTCGGAGAGCTTCCCCGTCCACCACGACGGCCAGCGCGCCTTGAACACGTGGTCGTTCAGGACGAGCAGGACCACGGCCCCCAGCACCACGGGGTGCAGGAGGCCACTGGCCGCAAAGGGCCTCGTCCCGGCGGATGTCCTGCCCACGCGCATGGTGGAACTGTCACACCTGGGGCCGGGCGATGGAAAGCCCTGTTATTGCGAGGGCTTGGACGGCCCCGCGAAAAATCCGCGAGCCGTGTCGATTTCCCGCGCACCCATTCGTTGCTCTGGAGAAAGCAGCGCACACGAACCCGCGCCCGCTGGTGCGCGTCAGGGAGCCTCGACGATGCGATTCATGATCATCCGCAGGGCGGACAAGGACACCGAAGCAGGCGTCCTCCCGGACGAGAAGCTGCTGGCCGCCATGGGCGCCTACAACGAGGAGATGGTGAAGGCCGGCGTGATGCTCCAGGGCGAGGGCCTCCACCCCACCAGCAAGGGTGCGCGCGTGAAGTTCACGAACGGCAAGCCGGCCATCATCGACGGCCCCTTCACGGAGACGAAGGAGCTCATCGCCGGCTTCACAATCATCCAGGTGAAGTCGAGGCAGGAGGCCCTGGAGTGGCTCAAGCGCTGGCCGTCCATGGACGCGGGCGGCAACGTGGAGCTGGAGCTGCGGCAGATCTTCGAGGACGACGACTTCGGCGCCGAGTTCACGCCCGCGCTGCGCGAGCAGGAAGCGCGCATCCGCGAGCAGTCCGCGAAGAACCGTTAGTCGCGATGGCGTCTTCCCGTGACATACGCTGCCGCGCTTCCAGGGCCGGTGTGAAAGCGGGTGGAGCGATGCTCCAGCGGATGGTGCTGCTGTCGGTGGTGTGTCTCATGGCGTGCGGAGGCAGTCGGGTGCCCACGGGACCGGGCTCGCCGCCGGACCGGCTCGATGACGGGTGGGCGGTGGCCTCCTTCGAGGACGCGGGCGTCCAGCGCCCCTGGTTCGACGCGCTGGAGCACGACGTGTCCGAGGGCACGGTGGAGATGCCGGACGCGGTGCTCGTCGCGCGCGGAGGCAAGCTGCTCTACGAGCGCTACTGGAACGACTTCACGCGGGAGAAGGCGCACGACCTGCGGTCCGCCACCAAGAGCGTCACGTCGCTGCTGGTGGGCATGGCGCACGACCGCGGCTTGCTGCCGGACCTGGACGCGCCCGTGCTGCCGCTCCTGCCGCACCTGGCGCCGGTGAAGAACCCGGATCCGCGCAAGGAGCGCATCACGGTGCGCCACCTGCTCCAGATGCGCTCGGGGCTGTCGTGTGACGACTGGGACCCGGAGTCACCCGGCAACGAAGAGCGGATGTACGACACGAACGACTGGGTCCGCTTCATCGTGGACGTTCCCATGCGGGACGAGCCCGGCACCGTGACGCGCTACTGCACGGGCGGCGTGGTGCTGCTGGGCGCGGTCCTGGAGCAGGTCAGCGGCAAATCCATCACGGACCTCTCCCGCGAGTGGTTGTTCGCGCCCATGCAGGTCCAGGATTTCAGCTGGCAGCCCGCGGGCAAGAAGGGCACGGACACGGGCGGCCACCTGCGCCTGCGTCCGCGCGACTTCCTCAAGGTGGGGCAGCTCGCGCTGGACGGTGGAGCATGGCAGGGCGAGCGCCTGGTCTCAGAGGCGTGGGCGTCCGAAATCGGCAAGGACCTGGGGCCGCTGGGCGACGCGAACTACGGGCTCCTGTGGTGGTACGCCCGCTTCGTCATCCAGGGCACGCCGGTGGAGGTGTTCTTCGCGCGGGGCAACGGGGGACAGTACGTCTTCGTCGCGCCCTCGCTGGGGCTCACCGTGGCCTTCACCGCCAGCCACTATAATGATGAGGCCGGCTCCGTATCGCCCGTGGCCCTGTTCGGGCGGTACGTGCTGCCGGCGGCGCTCGGGCTGGAACGGCCAGGGGCTGGGAGCGGCGGCTGAGCGGCCCGTGCTGTCCTCTGCCAGACGGTGGCGGTCCGGGACGCATCAGGATTCCGACGAGGGGGCGCGCTTCGTGGATGACCTCGCCCGGGCGGGTGGGCAGGTTCCGCCCTGTCATGGCCACTCCCAAAGCACCGCGCACCCGCAAGACTCCCGACCCCTCCGGCTTCGTCCGCGTCCGGGGTGCCCGCGAACACAACCTGAAGCACGTGGACGTGGACATCCCCCGCGACGCGCTGGTGGTCTTCACCGGCGTATCGGGCTCCGGCAAGTCGTCGCTGGCGTTCGGGACGCTCTACGCGGAAGCGCAGCGGCGCTACTTCGAATCCGTGGCCCCGTATGCCCGGCGCCTGATTGATCAGGTGGGCGTGCCGGAGGTGGACGCCATTGACGGGCTGCCTCCGGCGGTGGCGCTCCAGCAGCACCGGGGCGCGCCGACGTCCCGCTCGTCGGTGGGCAGCGTGACGACGCTGTCGAACTCCGTGCGCATGCTGTACTCGCGCGCGGGCCTGTACCCGCCGAAGCTGGAGCGGCTGGACTCGGATGCGTTCTCTCCGAACACGCCCGCGGGCGCGTGCCCGAAGTGCCACGGCATCGGCCGCGTGTTCGAAGTGACCGAGCGCTCCATGGTGCCGGATGACTCCTTGAGCATCCGCGAGCGCGCCGTCGCCGCGTGGCCGCCCGCATGGCACGGCCAGAACCTGCGCGACATCCTGGTGACGCTTGGCTACGACATCGACAAGCCCTGGCGCGACCTGCCGAAGAAGGACCGCCAGTGGATCCTCTTCACCGACGAGCAGCCCTCGGTCCCCGTCTACGCGGGCTTCACGTCCGCGGAGGTGAAGCGGGCCATGGCTCGCAAGGAGACGCCCAGTTACATGGGCACCTTCACGGGCGCGAAGCGCTACGTGATGACCACCTTCGCGACGACCCAGAGCGCGATGATGAAGAAGCGCGTCGCCCGGTACATGGTCGCCAGCGACTGCTCGCTGTGCGAGGGCAAGCGCCTGAAGCGCGAGTCGCTGTCGGTGACGTTCGCGGGACGCGACATCGGTGAGCTGTCCCGCATGCCGCTGGAGCAGGTCGCGGAGCTGATCAAGCCCACGGCGGAAGGGAAGGGGAAGGACGCGGAAGGAATGGCCCGCGAGCACCCGGAGAAGGTCATCGTCGCCCAGCGCATCACGAAGGACCTGCTCGCGCGCATCCAGGTGCTGACGGACCTGGGCCTGGGCTACCTGTCGCTGGAGCGCAGCACGCCCACGCTGTCGCCGGGTGAGTTGCAGCGGCTGCGGCTGGCCACGCAGGTGCGCTCCAACCTCTTCGGCGTGGTGTACGTGATGGACGAGCCATCCGCCGGCCTGCACCCCGCGGACACGGAGGCGCTGCTGACGGCGTTGGACCGGCTGAAGGAGGCGGGCAACTCGCTGTTCGTGGTGGAGCACGAGGTGGACGTCATCCGCCACGCGGATTGGATCATCGACGTGGGGCCCGCCGCCGGTGAGCACGGCGGGCAGGTGCTCTACAGCGGAGTGCCGGAGGGACTGGCGAAGGTGGAGGCCTCCCGGACGCGGCGCTACCTCTTTGAGGAAGAGGCCCTGCGCCGCCGCTCGCCCCGGAAGGCGACGGGACGGCTGCGGCTGGAAGGCGTGAAGCGCAACAACCTGCGCGGGCTGGACGTGGACTTCCCGCTGGGCGTCTTCACCACGGTGACGGGCGTGTCCGGCTCCGGCAAGTCCAGCCTCGTGAGCCAGGCGCTGGTGGAGCTGGTGGCGGGAAGGCTGGGCCAGACGCTGGCGCCGGAAGAGGAGGAGGGCGAGCCGCTGGACCGCGAACCGGTGCTGGCGAGCGAGGGCTATATAAAGGAGGGGATGGAGGCCATCCGCCGGCTGGTGACGGTGGACCAGAAGCCCATCGGCCGCACGCCCCGCTCCAACCTGGCGACCTACACGGGCCTCTTCGACCACGTGCGCAAGCTGTTCGCGGCGACCCCACTGGCCAGGTCGCGCAAGTACGGCGCGGGGCGCTTCTCCTTCAACACGGCGGGAGGCCGCTGCGACACGTGCGAGGGCGAAGGCTTCGTGAGCGTGGAGCTGCTCTTCCTGCCCAGCGTGTACGCGCCGTGCCCTACCTGCCACGGCACCCGCTACAACGCGAAGACGCTGGAGGTGCGCTACCGCGAGAAGAACATCGCGGACGTGCTGGGTCTGACGGTGGACGGCGCCTTCGACTTCTTCACCGACGAGCCGCCCCTCCTGCGCGCGCTCAAGGTCCTGCGCGACGTGGGCCTGGGCTACCTGCGCCTGGGCCAGCCCGCGACGGAGCTGTCCGGCGGTGAAGCCCAGCGCATCAAGCTGGCCACGGAGCTCCAGCGCACCCAGCACGGCGACACGCTCTACGTGCTGGACGAACCCACCACGGGCCTGCATCCGGCGGACGTGGACAAGCTGATGAAGCAGTTGGAGGGACTGGTGGACGCGGGCAACACGGTCATCGTCGTGGAGCACGACCTGCGAGTCATCGCCGCCAGCGACCACGTCATCGACGTGGGCCCCGGCGCGGGGAACGCCGGAGGCCGGGTCGTGGCGCAGGGCACGCCGGAGCAGGTGGCGAAGGTGAAGGAGAGCCGCACCGCGCCGTATCTGGCGCGGGTGCTCGGGTGACGTAGGCGTCCGGCTCAGTCGTCGTCGCCGTGGCGGTCGTCGTCGGAGTCCTCGCCGCCGTTGCGATCGTGGTCGTCGAAGGCGTCGATGGAGCGGTGCAGGTTGTTCTCCAGCTGCGAGCGGTTGTGGTCGTCACGCGGATCCAGCCGCGTGCCGCCCTCGCCGGTGAACCAGCCGCTGGGGTCGATGTTGATGGTCACGTTCTGGTCGTCCCCGCCGGTGACCTCGAAGTCCGCCTCGCGCTCCTGCTCCACGCCGACGCTGGTGACGAACTGGAAGGGCGCGCCGTCGATGTGGCCGTCGATGACGAGGGACGCCCCCAGCTCCGCCAGCTCCTTCAGCGCGGCGTTGTCGCCCGCCTCGGTGACGGACACCTTGCCGATGTCGAACTCGATCTCATCGTAGAGGCCCGGCTCCACCGTCACGTCGCGCAGGCGGACGACCTGTCCCTCCAGCGCCGTGCCCGTCAGGTCGATGAGGAAGGCGCCCGTGCGCTGCTTCTGCTCGCTGTGATCATCCGTGCTCGTGCCGGCGTCGTCCTTCGTGGCGTCGTCGTCGTCATGATGGCCCTCGCGCTTGAGCTCCAGCTCGCGCACCGACAGCCGCACCCGCTCCACGGTGATGCCGTTGGAGGTCTCCAGCCGCTGCACGGCCTGGCCGGGAAGGCCCGCGCCCGAAACCGAGGAACCCATCCGCGTGCTCAGCCCCACGGAGGACGCACCATTGCCACACGCGGACAGGCACAGGACGGAGGCGAACAGACCGATGAAACGCATGACGTGTGTCTCCTGGTTCTGGAAGGCGTCCCTCGCTGGCGGCGCCCCCTGTTGAAAAGGAAGGAGCACGGCCGCGAGAAACGGCCACAGGCCGTGATTTCCCCCGCGCAGCTCCAGGGTGGGACACGCACTCTGCGTGGCTCCCGGAGCCTGACGGACAGGCGCGCGTGGCCGGAAGTGACCCCCGTGACTCCTTCCCTCCAGACGGAGTAGTGGATGGGGGTCATGGCTTGCAGCTTCACACCTGGATCGGCCTGCCCCTGGAGGCGTCGCCCCGGCGCGAAGCCCGCGTGCGTGGGGAGGGCAGGGGCGTGACGGAGCAGGAGATGGCGGACTGCATCCGCCGGGCGGCCCAGGGAGAGCAGGCCGCGTGTGGCCAGCTCTACCAGCGCTTCCACGGAGCGGTGCGCCGCGTGGCCCAGGGGTCGGGGACGCTGGAGGCCGCGGAGGTGGAGGACGTGGTGCAGGAGACGTTCGTGCGGGCCTTCCGCGAACTGCCCCGGCTCCAGCATCCGCGCGCGTTCAGCGGCTGGCTGCTGACCATCGCCCGGCACCACGCCTACGCGCTCAGCCGGAACGTGAAGGCCCGAGCCCGCGCGGCGGAGGACCTGGCGCGCGAGGCGGACATGTCCGTGCCCGCGCTGCCGCCCTCGCTCACGCTGGAGCGCCGCGTGGCGGTGGTGCGCGCCCTCATCGAAGGGCTGCCCGAGGGCCCGGAGAAGGACACGGCCCGTCTCTTCTATCTGGAGGGGGAATTGAGCGCGCGAGAGATCGCCGAGCGCCTGGGCCTGGGCAAGAGCGCGGTGACGATGCGCCTGGAGCGCTTCCGCGCCCGGGTGAAGCGCGAGTTGCTGGCGCGGCTGCTGGCCGCGGAGGTGGGGTGAGCCATGAGCACGAGCGACAGACACCTGGACGTGGAGTCCTCGAAGCAGCTCGAACGGCGCGAGCCCGAAGCGGTGCGCTACTTCGCCGAGCACCTCTCGCGTCCCTGTGAGGTGTGCGAGGCGTTCCTCGCCCGCGAAGATGCGTCGCCCGGTGAGTTCCCGGGGCTGGACGCGCTGACGGACGAAGCGCTCGTCGAGGCCTCGGGCCGCCCCGTCCGTGAGGACGCGGTCGGCTGGGCGCGAGTGCGCAGGAATCAGGGGGCGCCCCGGCGGGCCTGGCTGACCGGAGGGCTGGGGGCAATGGCCGCCGCCGTCGTCCTGGCCCTCCTGGTGCGTCCGGGGGCCGGAGGTCCCGGTGACGTGGAGCCGTCCTCGCAGCGCATCAAGGGGACCGCGCCCCTGGCGCTGGAGGTCACGGCGGTGGCGCGGCTGCCGGACGGAACGGTGCGCGCGGTGGCGGAGGACGCGGTGGTTCCGCCCGAAGCCGTGGTGCTCCTGCGCTACCACGCCAGCGAGTCCGCGGACGCCCTGCTGGTGCGCGAAGCCCCTGGCGTTCCGCCGCAGGTGCTGGGCCGCCATGTGTTGACGCCGGGCACGCACGACCTGCGCGACGGAGAGGACCTGGCGGGCGTGTCCCTGGAGGACGAGCGAGGGCCGGTGACATTGGTGCTGGTCGCCTGGCCGCAGGGCGTCCAGGGAGACGCGGCATTGGAGGCGGTGCGCGTCAGCGGTCAGGTGCCTCCCGACGCGGCCCAGGCCCGCCTTCGTTTGAAGGTGGCGCCGGGGCATGCTGCACCCTGAGGAGCCGCGCGTGTCCCGCCTGCTGTTCATCCCCGTGGTGCTGGCGCTGGTGGCGCTCGGCGCGTGCCGCTCGGTGGAGCCGCGGGAGAAGGGCCGCGCGGTGCGGGTGCGGCTGGACGACGGCGTGCTGGCCACTGCGCAGGAGGGCGAACGGCACGCGCTGCTCATCGGCATCTCCGAGTACGCGGACCCCGCATGGAACGGGCTGCGCTACGCGGCGAAGGACGCGGACGACCTGGGCCGCGTGCTGGCGGATCCGGCGCGCGGAGGCTTCCGCTCCGTGACGGTGCTCACGCGTCCCGAGCAGACGACGCGCACGTCGGTGCTCGCCGCGCTCCAGGCGCTGGAGGCGCATCCCTGGCGGCCACAGGACACGGTGGTCGTGTACATGTCCGGCCATGGCTCGCTGGCGCGCGACGCGAGGGGCGAATTGCAGCGCTACCTGGTGACGTCCGATACCCGCTACCGGGATGTGGCCGGCACGGGGCTGGACATGGCCACGCTGGAGCAGGCCCTGGAGCGGCTGGGCTCGCGGCGGCGCGTGCTGGTGCTGGCCACCTGTCACAGCGGCACGGGCAAGTCGCTGCTGCCGCCGGAGGTACGCGACGAGCTCGCGCACACCAAGGCGGCCTTCCTGCCGCAACCGTTGGAGGCCGCGAGCCGCGCCTCGCTGGTGTTGTCCGCCAGTGATTGGGGCGAGGCGGCGCGCGAGGACGACGCGCTGGCCAATGACATCTACACGCACTTCCTCATCCAGGCGCTCGATGGTCGCGGCGATCGCAACCGCGATGGCGCGGTGAGCGCGACGGAGGCCCACGACTGGGCCCGCCGCAACACGTGGGCCTATACGGAAGGGCGCCAGCGGCCCAGCGCGCAGATATTGGAAGTGGGCGCGGATCCGGTGCTGCTCTCCGGCACGCTGGAGCGGCCCGGACAGCCGGAGGTCTTCTCCTACAGCGCCAGGCTGGAGGGCTTCACGCTCAAGGTGGACGGCCAGGACGCGGGCGAGCTGCCCGGCGGCGTGGTGGTGCCGGAGGGCCGCCGGAAGCTGGAGCTGCGCAAGGGCGGGCAGGTGTTGTGGGAGGACACCGTGGCGCTGCGCTCCGGCGAGCGGCGGGAGTTGGAAGCGTTCCTCCGCCCCATGACGGACGGGCCCAAGCGCACGGTGACGCTGGGCGCGGGCGTGCTCGGGTTCCTGGATGGACAGAGCCGGGAGCAGGTGCTGCCCGCGTCGGCGCTGGCGGGCGTGGGGCTGGGCTGGGAG
>NZ_RAWE01000012.1 GCF_003611695.1 Corallococcus carmarthensis
CGGCAGGTGTCGCGGTCGCGGTGGGACGCGTCGCGGCGGGCGTTGCCGGAGCCTGGGGCGGGGGCACCGCGCCCACGGCGGGTGTCGTGGTCGAGATGGGACGAGCAGCAGTGGGCGTCGCCGGAGCCTGGGGCGGAGCCACCGCGCCGACGGCCGGAATCGCGGAGACGGTGGGGCGTGCGCCCGTGGGCGTCGCCGGAGCCTGGGGCGGAGCCACCGCGCCGACGGCCGGAATCGCGGAGACGGTGGGGCGTGCACCCGTGGGCGTCGCCGGAGCCTGGGGCGGAGCCACCGCGCCGACGGCCGGAATCGCGGTCACGGTCGCGCGAGCAGTCGCGGGCGTTGCCGGAGCTTGCGGAGGGGTCACCGCGCCGACGGCTGGAATCGCGGTCACGGTGGGACGGGACTGCGCATTCGTCGCAGGCGGTGGGGCCGCGACACCCACGGACGGAACCCCGGACACCGTTGGCCGTGACGCGGCGGGGGTCC
This sequence comes from Corallococcus carmarthensis, assembly GCF_003611695.1. Classification (GTDB taxonomy): domain Bacteria; phylum Myxococcota; class Myxococcia; order Myxococcales; family Myxococcaceae; genus Corallococcus; species Corallococcus carmarthensis. The sequence goes on from NZ_RAWE01000012.1 coordinate 490, forward strand.
CCACGGGGGCGATGCCCGGCGGTGTCCCACGGGGCGCGGCCCCCACGGGCGCGAGGCCCGCGGGCGTCGGACGCGGCGGGGCTCCACTCGCGGGCGCGACGGAAGGCACACCGCTGGAGGACGCAGGCCGTGCTGTCGCTGGCGCCACGGGCGGAACGACGCCCGCCGGGGGAGCCTGCACGGTCGCTGGAGCCACCGCAGGCACCTGTCCCGAAGCTGGCCGTGCCGCGGGAGCCGTCACCGCTGGCACTTGCCCGGAAGCAGGCCGTGCCGCGGGCGGAACCGCGGGCACCTGGCCCGACGCGGGCCGTGCCGTCGCCGGAGCAATCGGGGGCGTGACGGGGGGCGGAGTGGCCCGGGCCGCCGGGGCCGTCCCCGAAGGCGCCGTCACCTTCGGCGGAGCCGCGGCGGGAGGCCGGGGCGCGGCGGGCGGAACGGACGGGGGCACGGAGGCCGTCAGCCGGGGCAGGGCGGGAGTCGCCGGACGCGCGGGGGCCGGGGGCGCCGGGGGCCCTGGCGGTGCGCCAGCGTTCGGATCGGAAGGCTCGGACATCGGCGGTGCCTAGTTGGCCACGGCGGGAAGATCGCTGTTGTGGTGGCCCGCGAGCCGCGTGTTGCGGTTCGACTGGATCGACTGCTGGATGTCCGCCTCCGTCATGCCGGACGACAACGTGATCGTCGTGGACGTCTTCTGGCCCGTCTCCACGTCACACGCGGACACGTTCACCAGACCGTCCGTGTTGATCTCGAACGTCACTTCGATCTTCACCTCGCCGCGATACCCGATGCGGAAGCCCGAGAACTCGAACTCGCCCAGCATCTCGCACTCCTCGGCGCGGTTGGACTCACCCTGGTACACGCGGATCTTCACCTTCTCCTGCCCGTCGCGGCTGGTGGTGAAGGTCTTCGACCGGTCGATGGGCACCGGCGTGTTCTTGTCGATGATCTTCTCCGTGTACCCGCCCACGGTTCCAATCCGCAGCGTCAGCGGCGTGACGTCCACCAGGAACGTCTCCGTCTTGCTGTCCAGGAGCGCGTGCGACTGGAGCGCGGCGCCCATGGCCACGACCTGATCCGGGTTGATGCCCTCCAGCGGGTCCTTCTGGAAGTAGTGCTTCACCGAGTTGCGGATGATGGGCAGCCGCGTGGGGCCGCCCACCAGGATGACCGCGTCGATGTCCGCCGCCGTCAGGCGCGCGCTCTGCAGGGCCTCGTCGCAGACCTTGAACGTGCGCTGCACCAGGTCCATCACCATCCGGTTGAACTGGTCCTGGTTGAGCGTGTTGCGCAGGTCCATCACGTTGCCGTTGGCGTCCTGGCAGATGCCCTGGCAGAGGATGTCCGCGGTGCCGTTCTGGCCCACGTCGATCTTCGCCTTCTCCGCCGCGTCCTTCAGCATCTGCAGGCAGTACTTGTTCTGCCGCAGGTCCAGCCGCGTGCGGTTGAGGAAGTCCTCCGCCATCCACGTCATGATGCGGTCGTCGAAGTCGTCGCCGCCCAGGTACGTGTCGCCCGCCGTCGCGAGCACCTCGAAGACGTCCTTGCCGATCTCCAGGATGGACACGTCGAACGTGCCGCCGCCCAGGTCGTACACGACGACGCGCTGGTTGACGTCCCGGCCAAAGCCATACGCGAGCGCCGCCGCCGTGGGCTCGTTGATGATGCGCAGCACCTCCAGCCCCGCGATGCGGCCCGCGTCCTTCGTCGCCTGGCGCTGGTTGTCGTTGAAGTACGCCGGGACGGTGATGACCGCCTTGGTCACCTCGCGGCCCAGGTACGTCTCCGCGACGGCCTTCATCTCCTTGAGCACCAGCGCGGAGATCTCCGGCAGCGAATAGCTGCGCTCCCGCACGCCGATGCGCACCGAGTTGTTGTCGCCCTCGACGATGCGGTACGGCATCACCGCCTGGGCCTTCTTCACCTCGTCGGAGAAGTAGTACCGGCCGATGAGCCGCTTCGCCGAGTACACCGTCGTCTCGGGGCTGGTGATGATGTTCTTCTTCGCCGCGTTGCCTACGAGCACGGATCCTTCCTCCAGGAAGGACACGCACGAGGCATGCGTCGTCTCGCCCCACTCGTTGGGGATGACCGTGGGCTGACCTTCGTGGACGACGGACACACACGAATACGACGTGCCCAGGTCGATGCCGATTGCGATGTCGTCCGCCATTCCGTCTCCGGTGAAGACCTGCACCCCGGTCCCTCGTGAGGAGGGCAGTCGGGAAGCGCCCGGAGGTTAGGCGCCACGCTGTGAGGTGTCAATTCAATGACTGATCAAATGCCAGCCATTTCAAGGGCTTAGCGCCAGAGCAGGGGAGCGGGTTCGCGGCGCTGAACCGGGGTCGGATGGACCTTATCCCTTGAGGTGAAGGGGGGAATCACCATGTCCGCCATCCTTGCCGCCCTGTCGTCGGATCCCAACCTGCTCCGGTGCGAGCTGCACCGGCTGACCCAGCAGGTGGTCCTCCGCCCGGAGGCTCGGGCCAATGCCCTGGGCGTAGGCTCCTACGCACAGGAGGAGGTCCTCCTGCGTCGCCTGGCGCCGGACCGGGAGCTCACGCTGGACGACCTGGGACCTCCCCACGAATCGGAGGCCGTGCTCTTCCATGCGGGCCGCCTGCCGCTGGGCCTGTCGCCCGAGGAGAACACCCAGCCCTTCCGGGCCCGCCACTGGTTGTTCGCCCACCAGGGCCCGCTGCCGGACTTCGAGCCCCTGCGCGCCCTGCTGCTGTCGCGCGTGCCGGAGCACCTCCAGCGGCAGGTGCGGGGGCCCACCGACAGTGAGGTCCTCTTCGCCCTGTTCCTCACGCGCCTGCGCGAACTGGGCCGCACGGATGATCCGCGCCTGGAGCCCACCGTCGCCGGCCGCGTGCTTCGTGACATGGTGCGCGAAGTGGAGGCCGCGCTCGTCCAGGTGGGGCAGGTGCGCACGCCGCCGCTCAACCTGGTGGCCACCAATGGCACCGTGCTGCTCGCCACCCGCTGTGGCGAATCCCCGCTGTACTACACGCGCCTGGAGGGCAGCGCGGAGTGCGCCCACTGCGGTGTGGACGCGGCCACGCCGGAGACGCATCCGGAGGTGGCCGCGCACCGCCGCCGGCGCACGGTGGTGGTGGCCAGCCACGTCACGCGCACCCAGGGCTGGGTGGAGCTGCCACAGGGCACGACGCTGGTGATGGGCGCGGACCTCCAGGTCCAGCACCTGACTGCGTCCTGACGCGGGCTGCTACGGGCCGCCGAAGAACGACACCTCCAGGAAGCGCACGAAGAGGTTGCAGGCGGCGTGGAAGAGGGCGCAGCCGACGATGGTGCCGGTGCGCTCGCGCATCCAGCCGAAGAGCAGCGCGGGGAAGAACACCGCCAGCCGCCACGTCTGGAAGATGGCCAGGTGCCCCAGCGCGAAGAGGAGCGCCGTCACCCAGAAGGCGCGTCCCAGCCGGGCGCCCAGCACCACGCGCCCCTGGGGCCACGCGTCGCGCAGGCGGGCCTGGATGTAGCCCCGGTAGAAGAACTCCTCCGGCAGGGCCACGACGAAGAGCTGATCAATCACCCACTCGCCGAAGCGCGGGGGCAGGCGCGGCTGGAAGTGGCCTTCGCCGATGATGGGCGTCAGGTGTTGCGCGAGCGCGGGCGGCAGGTGCGGCACCACCTGCACGAAGCCGGCGAAGCCCGCGAAGAACAGCGGCCCCACGATGGCGGACAGCACCAGGAACAGGCGCACGTCCTGCTTCCACGCGCGCAAGCTGAGGCCGTAGTCGCGGTAGTCCTCGTCGCGCCAGCGCATGGGGATGAGCGGCAGGTAGAGGAAGCCCACCGTGGCCACCAGCTTGGGCACGCTGCTGCCCCCGGCGATGACGAACGCCACGATGATGCCCAGGAAGCCCAGCGCCCAGAGGCCCACGGCCTCCTGCACCGCGCTCAGGCGGAAGGGTGGCCCCGGAGGGCGGCTCATGGCGTGTCCGCCGAGGCGAGCTCCGCCTTCACCGCGGACAGGGGCAGCGCCCTGGCGCCACGGCCCCGGCGCTCGACGACGAGGCCCACCAGCCGCCCGTCCCCGTCGTACAACGGACTGCCCGGCGCGAGCGTCAGGTCCACGTCGAAGAAGGGTGCGGGGGCGGCCTTCGCCACCGCGGCCTTCGGGGTGTCCCGCTGGCCCTTCTTGCGCGCGGGCATGACGCCCACCACCCAGCGGCCCGCGAGCCCCTCCGGCACCAGCCGCACCGGCGCCGCGGGCCACGCGCCCTGGGGACCCGCCACCACCGCGACCTGGAGCACCGTGCTGGAGAGCACCACGCGCGCCGTCAGGGCATTGCCCTCGTGCTCCACCTGGGCGGACTGCGGGCCCACGTGCGACACGGCGGTGAGCACCTGGCCGTCCGTGCCCACGATGATGCCGGGGCCCGCGTGCTGGGGGCCTCGCACGCGCACCGACGAGCGGGCGTGCAGCTCCAGCACGCGCTGGAGGTCCGCGCGCGAAGGACGGGCCTCCGCGCCGGCCCGCGCGGGCAGGGACAGGAGGAAACAGAGGAGGACGGGGATGACGAGGAGCGGGCGGAACATCTTCGCGCCCGCGAGCCTATCAGCGCTCCCGCAGGGCGGCGAGGAAGCTCTCCGCGGACCGGGTGTTGAGGATGTCCTTCTTCCTCGCCCAGCCCCGGCGCGCCGTGGCCACCGCGTAGGCCAGGTTCTTCAGGTCCTCCTGACGGTGCGCGTCGCAGCTCACCACCAGCTTCACCCCGCGTCCCACGGCCTGCCGCACGTACTCGGCCTTGAGGTCCAGCCGCGCTGGCTTGCCGTTGATCTCCACCGCGACGCCGCGCTCCCGGGCGCGCTCCAGGACCTCCTCCATGCGCAGGGGGTACGGTTCGCGGCTCTGGATGAGGCGTCCGGTGGGGTGCCCCAGGATGTGCAGGTGCGGGTTGTCCAGCGCGGCCAGCACGCGGCGGGTCATCTGGTCCTCATCCATGGAGTGGCGCACGTGGATGGAGGCGATGACGACCTCCAACTGCTCCAGCACGCTGTCCGCGTAGTCCAGCGCCCCCGACTCCAGGATGTCCACCTCGATGCCCTTGAGCAGCCGCACGCCGGGCACCGCCGCGTTCACGCGGTCGATCTCCTCCCACTGCCGCTTGAGGTCCTCCACCTTCAGGCCGCCCGCGTGGATGGCCGCCTCGCTGTGCTCGGTGATGGTGAGGTACTTGAGCCCCAGCGCCTGCGCCGCGCGCGCCATCTCCTCCAGCGTGTTGCGGCCGTCGGACCAGGTGCTGTGCGCGTGCACCGCGCCCTGCACGTCCTCGAGCGTCACCAGGTCTTCGGGCAGCTTGCCGGCCTTCGCGGCCTCCACCTCGCCGTTGTCCTCGCGCAGCTCCGGCGGCACCTCCTGCATGTCCAGCAGCCGGTACAGCGTCGCCTCGTCGGGGACGGGGACCTTGGTGCCGTCCTCGCGGTGCACGCCCCACTCCGAAATCTTGAGCCCCTTCTCATGGCCCAGGTTGCGCAGCCGGATGTGGTGCGCCTTGGAGCCGGTGAAGTGGTGCAGCGCGGTGGCGAAGTCCTCGTCCGGCAGCACGCGCAGGTCCACCTGGAGGTCGCCCTGCACCATGCGCACGGAGCACTTGCTGTCGCCCTTGCCCAGCACCGTGGCCACGCCCGGCGCGTTCGCGAGCGTGTCCAGCACCGGTCCCGCTTCCGCCGCGGAGGCGATGAGGTCCACGTCGGACACCGTCTCCGCGCGGCGGCGCACGCTGCCTCCCAGGCTGGCGCGCACCACGCCCGGGGCCTGGCGGATGAGTTCCAGCAGGGCCTCCGCGATGGGCAGGGCGTCGCCCAACAGCTTCCGCTCACCACGGGCGCGCCGGTACACCGCGATGCCGTCCAGGAGCTTCGCCTCGCTCTTGGCCCCGAAGCCCTTGAGCTCCCGCACGCGGCCGTCGCGGCAGGCGCGCTCCAGGTCCTCGACGCTGCCCACCTGGAGCTCGCTCCACAGGGCCGCCACCTTCTTCGGGCCCACGTCCGGCAGCTTCATCAGCTCCAGCAGGCCGGCGGGGAACTGGGCCTTCAGCTGTTCGAAGGCCGTCATGTGCCCGGTCGTCACCAGCTCGGTGAGCTTTTCGGCGAGCCCCGGGCCGATGCCCTGGAGCTCCTGCAGGCGGCCCTCGGTGACGATGGCGCCCAGGTCCTGCGGCAGGTTCGCGATGCGGTCCGCGGCGATGTCGTAGGCGCGGACGCGGAAGCCACTCTGTCCCTGGAGCTGGAGCAGCAGGGACATGTCCCGGAGGAGCTGGGCAACGGCCGCCTTGTCGGTGAGCACGGCGGTGGAGGGTGTCACGTCGGGAGTCACGGCCGGGAAATTAATGCCGGGGGAACGGGGGTGCAGGCCCGAACGTGTTGTGGGAAAAGGAACGCAATGACGAAGATCAAGCTGGGACCCGCGGACTTCGCCGAGAGGGAGATGCGGGGCTACGAAGTGGGCAAGCGCAACGTCTGCATCGCGAAGATCCAGGGCCGCTACAAGGGCCTGGATGACTGGTGCAACCACGCAGGGTGCCTGCTGTCGGGCGGACGCATCGAGGACAACATGGTCGTGTGCCCCTGCCACGAGGTCGGCTTCGACATGGACACGGGCCAGAACGCCACCTCCCCCGGCGTCTGTGATGACCAGCCGACGGTGCAGCTCACGGTCGAGGACGGCACGCTCGTCGTCGACCTGCCTGACGCCTGACCCTTCGCATCGCCACCTTCCCGCTTCCAGGAGCGTCCACCATGGGACACGACGGACACGATCACGACCATGACCACGGTCATGGCCACGGCCACCACCACGGGCATTCGCACGACCACGGCCATGGCCATTCGCATGACCACGACCATTCGCATGGCCACGACCATGACCACTCGCATGGTCACGACCACGACCATGGGCATTCGCACGAGGGCTCGGCGGTGGCGGCGGAGCACAAGTCGCGCGCGCCGGTGCATGTCAGTGCGTACGTGGTGACGTGTTCGGACAGCCGGGACGAGGCGCACGACGGCAGCGGGAAGGACCTGCGCGAGGGCCTGGCCGCCGCGGGGCACACCGTCGCCGGGCACACGGTGGTGAAGGATGATCCGGAGGCCATCCGGGGCGCGCTCGCGCAGGCGCAGGCGGCGGGAGCCCGCGCGGTGCTGTTCACGGGCGGCACGGGCATTGGCCGGCGCGACTGCACGGTGGAGACGCTGCGCGCGCTCTTCGAGAAGGAGCTGCCCGGCTTCGGCGAGCTGTTCCGGATGCTGTCGTACCAGCGCATCGGCAGCCCCGCGATGATGTCGCGCGCCACGGCGGGCACGTACCAGGGGATGATCCTCTTCGCGCTGCCGGGCTCGCCGCAGGCGGTGCGGCTGGCACTGGACGCGCTCATCCTCCCGGAACTGGGCCACGCGGTGCGCGAGCTCACGCGTTAGGACTGGTGGAAGGGCGCGGCGCCTCCGCCGCGTTCCAACCGACGACGTGGGAGCCCGCGAGATGAAGAAGCGCCGTGTCGCGCACACCGGCTTGAGCGCCCAGGCGGCCGACCGCCTGCGTCCCCGCCTGGATGCCTTCCTGGCAACCACCGACGCGAAGGCCCGCATCGGGTTCGATCCGGTGGAGTTCCCCCACCGCTACACGGATCCGCGCGACGTGGAGGTCAGCGCGCTGCTCGCGGCGGCGCTGGCCTACGGGCGCGCGGACCTCTTCCGCCCGAAGGTGGACGCGCTCCTGAAGCAGATGGGCCCGTCGCCCGCGGCCTTCGTGCGCGCGTTGGATGTCGCGGGAGCGAAGGCGCTCCTCACGGGCTTCGTGTACCGCTTCAACGTGGGCACGGACCTGGCGGTGCTGCTCCTGGGCATGGGTCAGGCCCTGCGCGAGCACGGCAGTCTGGAGGCCCTGTTCGTCCGGGGCTGGAAGACGAGCGGCACGCTCCACGGAGCGCTCGCGGCCTTCACCGCCGCGCTGCGGGACGTGCCCATGGACGCGCTCCGAAAAGCGATGGGGCCGGAGCGGGGGCTGCACCACCTGCTGCCTTCGCCCCTGGGACCGGGCGCGGCGAAGCGCCTCAACCTGTACCTGCGTTGGATGGTGCGCGGCCCGGATGCGGTGGACCTTGGCATCTGGAAGCAGATGCCCGCGTCAGCACTGCTGGTCCCACTGGACACGCACATCGGACGGATGGCGCTCCACCTGGGACTCACGAAGCGCACCGACCTCACGTGGCGTACGGCCGAGGAGGTCACGGCGTCGTTGCGGGCACTCGATCCAGAGGACCCCGTCCGCTACGACTTTGCTTTGTGTCACTACGGCATGAGTGGCGCCTGCCCGGCGAAGACCTTGCCCCAGCACTGCGCGAGCTGTTCGCTCCTACCTTCCTGCAAGGTAGGGCCCCGAATCGTCGCGCGCGGTTCCGTGCAATTCTGAGTCCCACCGGACCCGGAAATGGGCTACGGGCAGTCCGCGAGGCCCCGCGTTGACGGGTTGGCACGGTCAAGGCTGCAATGCGGACGGGCAACGCGGGAAGAATGATCCCGTGGGGCGCGAGGAGCGACGCGGTGCACGCAATGCTGGTGGCGGTCCCAGCCCCGGTGGCCCAGGACGTGGAGCGCGATCTATGCGCCACGGCCGAGGGGCGCGCGTGCCGTGTGATCCGCGTGGAGACCCCGCCGGAGCCGCTGCCTGAAGGACTGCTCGTCCTGTGGGACCACGGCGGCCCGCTGGAGGCCGTGAAGGCGCGCTGCCAGTGGGCGCACGCGCGGCGGTTGCAGACGCGCACGTGGCTGGTGGTGCTGACGACGCGCGACGGCGTGGACGCGGAGGCGCTGATCAACGCGGGCGCGGACGAGTGCGTGGCCCCGCCCGGCACGCACTGGAGCGCGAGGCTGGTGGCGCTGCGGCGCAGGTCCGCGGACGGAGACGCGCAGGCGCTCCGGCGGGCCCGCGACATGTTCCAGGGCGCGCTGGACGCGGTGCCGGAGCCGCTGTTCATCAAGGACCGCGAGCACCGCCTGGTGGCGATCAACGGCGCCTACTGCCGCCTGTTGGATCAACCCGCCGAAGCGCTGCGCGGCACCGTCTCCTCGGCGCAGGTGCCGCCGCATGAAGCGGAGGCGTCGTGGCGCCAGGACGAGCGCGCCTTCACCACCGGGCAGACCGTGGAGGACGAGGGTTCGTTCACCGACTCGAAGGGCCGCTCGCGCGAGGTGCTCACGCAGCGGGCCGCGTACTCGCTGCCCAACGGTGAGCGCTTCCTGGTGGGGCTCGTGCGCGACGTCACCGAGCGCACCCGCCTGGAGACGCAGCGGCGGCTGGCGGAGCGGATGACGTCCGTGGGCACGCTGGCCGCGGGCGTCGCGCATGAGATCAACAACCCGCTCTCCTATGTGACCTCCAACCTGGCCTACCTCTGGGAGCGCGTGGCGCAGCCGGTGTTGCCGGTGCCGGCCGAGCAACTGGAGGAGCTGCGGCAGGTGGTGGCCGAGGCGCTGGAGGGAGCGGGGCGGGTGCGCTCCATCGTGCGCGACCTGCGGACGTTCTCGCGCACGGAGGAGGAGCAGCACGGGCCGGTGGACGTGCGGCGCGCGGTGGAGGGCGCGGTCAAGTTGATGCGCGACGAACTCCAGCACCGCGCGCGCCTGACGTGTGACCTGGAGCCAGTGCCCGCGGTGCATGGCAACGAGGGCCGGCTGGGCCAGGTCGTCACGGGCCTGCTGATGAACGCGCTCCAGGCCTTCGGCGAGCGGCCTCCGGAAGAGAACCTGCTCAAGCTGAGCGTGCGCCCGGGCCGCGAGGGCCACGTGCTCATCGAGGTGGAGGACAACGGGCACGGCATGCCCCCGGAGGTGCGCCAGCGCATCTTCGATCCGTTCTTCACCACGCGCTCCCCGAAGGGCGGCACGGGCCTGGGCCTGTCCATCTGCCTCACGCTGGTGCACGCGATGGGCGGCCACATCGAGGTGTCCAGCGAACAGGGGCAGGGCAGCCTCTTCCGCGTGGAGCTGCCGGCGCTCGCGTTGCTGCCCGAAACGGCCCGGCCCGCGCAGGCGGTCCAGGCCGTGGTGGAGGACTCCTCGCAGGCGGTGCGCGCGACGCGGAACCTGCGCAGGCTGCTGCTCATCGACGACGAGCCGGCGGTGGGCAGCGCGGTGAGCCGGCTCTTGCGCAACCTCTACGACGTGCACGTCATCCAGGACGCGCGCGAAGCGCTGCGGCGGCTGTCGCATGGCGAGAAGTTCGACGCCATCCTCTGCGACCTGATGATGCCGGGCATGAGCGGCATGGACTTCCTGGTGGAGCTGGAGCGGCTGGCGCCGGAGCTGGCGCCGCGCACCGGCCTGATGACGGGCGGGGTGAACCCGCAGGCCCGTGAGTTCGTGGGCCGCCGCGCGCGCGAGCTGCTGGAGAAGCCCTTCGAGCGCGACCAGCTGTGCACCTTCGTCGAAACCCTGATGCAATGAAGCGCCGGACGCGCTGGACGCTGGGGGCCGCGCTGGCGGCCCTGCTGCTCGCGGTCGTCTTCCTGGTGCCGCCCGAGCTGCGCGGGCTGTCCTTCGTGCTGCGCGCGGCGGGCCTCCACGGCACCACGGCCGATGCCGTGGCCCGCCATGGCACCGGGGCCTTCACCGTCACGGACCTGAGCGTGCCCACGCGCCACGGGCCGGTGCGGGCGCGGCTCTACCAGCCGGATGAGCGCAAGCGCCGGCTCATCGTGCTCACGTCGGGTGTGCACGCGGCGGGCATCGACGAGCCCCGGCTGGTGAAGCTGGCGGAGGACCTGGCCATGGGGGGACAGCCGGTGCTCACGCCCGAGCCGCCGGACCTGCTGCGCTACGAAATCACCCCGCGCCTGCCGGACGTCATCGAGGACACGGCCCTCTGGGCGCTGGGGCCGGGAGCGCTGGCGCCCGAGGGGAAGGTGGATCTCTTCGGCATCAGCTTCTCCGGGGGTCTGTCCGTCGTCGCGGCGGGCCGGCCTGCGCTGCGCGACAAGGTGGCCGCGGTGCTGTCCTTCGGCGGGCACGGCGAGCTGTCGCGCGTGCTGTCCTTCCTGTGCACGGGCGTGCAGGCGGACGGGGTGCACCGCACGCCGCACGACTACGGCGTGGTGGTCATCCTGCTGAACGTCGCGGACCGCCTGGTGCCACCGGAGCAGGTGGAGGCGCTGCGCAAGGGCGTCCTCAAGTTCATGCACGCGTCGCACCTGACGCTCGTGGATGGCAAGCAGGCGGAAGCCGCGTTCGCGGAAGCCCGAGCGATGGAGGCCACGTTGCCGGAGCCCGCCGCCACGCTGCTGCACCAGGTGAACACGCGCGACGTGGCCGCGCTGGGGCCCCGGTTGCTGCCCTTCGTGAAGGGCTTCGCCGGAGACCCGTCACTGTCGCCGGAGCACTCCCCCGCGCCCCGGGCGCCGGTGTACCTGCTGCACGGGACGGATGACTCGGTCATCCCCGCCATCGAGTCCACGCTCCTGGCGCGCGCACTGGAGCCGCACACGCACGTGCACCTTCGGCCCACGCCGCTGATCACCCACGCGGAGATGGACCGGCAGTCCGGCGCGATGGAAGCGCTGAAGCTGGTGCACTTCTGGTCCGCCCTCCTCGACGAGTAGTGCGCCGCCGCGCGACTTGACGTCCGAGCCCGTGAGCGGGTGCCATGGCGGGCATGTCCGTGTCCCTCATGGTGTCCTTCGGGCTTGGCTGGCTGTTGGCGGCCGCGCCTTCGCAGTCGGAGCGCATCGTCCCGTGTACGCCGGGCACTTCCGATTGGAGCTCGGCGAAGGAGGAGTTGGCCGCGTTCGACGCGCGGATGGAGGCGCTCCCGGAGGACGGCGAGGTGGAGGAGGCGCGGACGGCGATGCGGGTCCTGCTGGGCCACCGTTGCTTCGGCATCGCTCGTGAGGAGGAGCACCGCGAGCCGTTGACCGTGGACGCTGAGCACAGCGTGCCCGCGCTCGCGCTGAAGGCGTGGTGGCGCGACGGGGGCAAGGCTTACTTCGCGTCCCAGCTGGAACTGGGCCGTGCCGGGGCACAGACCGTCGTGATTCCTCCGGACCTCCGTGACGTGCTGTCGCGCGAGTCCTCGCCCAGGCATCGGCTGGCATCCCTGCTGTGTCCCTTGAAGGCCGGTGCGTGCGGCGCGGAGACCGAAGCCTGGCGCGCGAGAGCGGAGAAGGCCTTCCGGCGGGAGAACCGCCGCCCCGGCACGTTCGACGAGGATGCGCCGCCTCCGCCGGACTGCATGAAGGAGGCCCGGAAGCAGCCCTCACGGCTTCGCTACAAGGCCTGGCGAGGATGCCTGGCACTCGAACCCAAAGCGCGTCAGGTCCAGTCGGTGCTGCCGCTGGGACGCATCCGCGTTCCGATGGATGGCTGGCTGGTGATCCGGGGCCGGCGAGGGCATTACAACTTCTGTGATCAGCTCGACGCGTACCACCTGGCGACGGGGACCACGTACCGCTCGAACAGTTGCTCCAATCTGGCGCTGAAGTCCGACGGCAAGGTGGACGCGGCGGGGACGGACGCCGCGCGCCAATCCGGTGTGAAGGTGGGGCGCGTGTCGCTGGAGCGGATCCGCGAGCTGATGTGGATGTTGCTGCTGGAGCCCGAAGTGGAGGACGGCGTGCAGGTGGAGGCCGTGCGCATCCCGGTGCCGAAGGGCCTCCGCGTCGAGTGGCCCGTGACCGATGAAGGGAGCGGAGGCGGGATCTCCGGTGGGGCCTTTGGAGGCTCCTCGGCGCAGACGACCCTGAGCTGGAACTGGTTTCCTCCCGGAGGCGCGGAGCTCGTGTCGGGCCAGTTCACGTTTCCCTATTCGTGGGCTCCCGGCGAGGACCACGCGAACGTGCTCATGACCGAGGCGGAGGCCACATTCCAGGAAGGCTGCCCGGCGTTGCCCGTCCCCGTCAGGGAGCTCGACTTCACGCGCGAGCCCGGCGTCAACAAGCTCGATGCGCCGGAGGGCGTGTCGCGGGTGCAGGACGCGCGGGTGGACGCGTTACTCACCTGGAAGCCGCCACCGGGGTGCGTCCCGGGCAAGGACGGTGGATGAGCTTCGGCGCGCTGACGATTGCAACAGCAAGCATCGTGTGGAGCAGGCGTCCGGGCGTCACGCAGGCGACAGCGCCGTGGGGGGATGGTGGCGCGGCGGGGGCGCCGGATAAAGCTCTCGTCCCATGAGCGTCCGTCTCCCCGACGTCCACCCCGACGAAGACGTGTTGGACTACGTGCAGCGCCTGAGCGGTGGCTTCGATGCGCGCCTGTATCAACAGGTATTGGGCGCGGCGAACGCGTTCAAGGAAGGCGACGCGGCCATCGGTGTCGCGGCGGCGGATGAGGACTCGCGACGGAATGCGCGGACCCTGCTGTCGCGCACGCGGTTGGACGACGTGCACGCGCATCCTCCGTTCGAGGACCGGCTGCACATCTTCAACCTGGAGGCGTGGGACTCCGCGCGCTGGAAGCGCGTGGCGGGCTGGACGCTGGGCCAGCTCAAGGACTTCCTGCTCACCGCTGGCGAGTCGCAAGTGCATGAAGTGCTCGATGGTCTCCCCAGCGATGTCATCGCGTGCGTCGTGAAGCTGATGACCGACGCGGAGCTCAAGGCGGTGGGTGGGCGCATCTTCCATCCGTTGCCGGGCAGCCGCGTGGGCGCGAAGGGCTACCTGGGCGCGCGCTTGCAGCCCAACTCGCCCACGGATCATCCGGAGGACATCCGCTGGCAGGTCTTCAACGGGTGGTCCTTCGCGGTGGGCGACGTGGTGTTGGGGACCAACCCGGTGTCGTCGGATCCGGCGTCGGTGGCCGCGGTGGAGTCCGCGCTGCACGACGTGCTGACGACGTTCGGGCTGGAGGAGGTGATGCCCCACTGCGTGCTCGCGCACATCGACGTGCAGGCGCAGGTGGAGGCGCTGCGGCCGGGCACCACGGGCATCTGGTTCCAGAGCCTCGGCGGGAACGAGGCGGCCAACCGCACCTTCGACGTGACGCTGGAGAAGATGGTGGCGCACGCGGCGGCGCGCACCGGGCGGTGGGGCCTGTACTTCGAAACCGGGCAGGGCGCGGACGCGACGAACGGCCACCATCACGGCACGGACATGCTCATCCACGAGTCGCGCAAGTACGGCTTCGCGCGGGCCCTGAAGCGCCGGGTGGCCATCGCGCAGGCGGGCGCGGGGCGCGACGCGGAGCCATGGGTGCACGTCAACGACGTGGCGGGCTTCATCGGGCCGGAGGTGTTCCGCACGCGCGAGCAGCTGGTGCGCTGCTGTCTGGAAGACATCGTGATGGGCAAGCTGCACGGCCTCACGCTGGGCCTGGACGTGTGCTCCACGCTGCACATGGACGTGACGCTGGACGACCTGGGCTGGTGCCAGGAGCAGCTCGCGGAAGCGGGGCCCGCGTACATGATGGCGCTGCCCACGCGGAATGATCCGATGCTCAGCTACCTCACCACGTCCTTCCAGGACCACGTGCGGCTGCGCGAGCGGCGCGGCCTGAAGGTGGACGACCGGATGTGGGCGTTCTTCCAGCGCCTGGGCGTCATCGACGCCGATGGCCGGCCCACGAAGCACTTCGGGGATCCGGCGCACGTCTACGTGCACTACCGCCGCCACAAGGGCGACACGAGGACGGAAGGCGAGCTTCGGGCGGAGGCGGAAGCGAAGATGGCGGAGGTGCGCGCCCGGAGCGTGCCTCTAGCGGTGGGGCACGGCGAGGAGCCCTGGACGCTGGAGCCGTCGCTGGAGAAGGACCTGCGAGGGTTGTACGAGGACGCCAAGGTGGGTTTGTGGTCGGAGCTGTCCGACGCGGCGGTGGAGGCCCTGCCGGGCGCGGTGCGGCTGCGGACGAACTCCGAGGACCGCCGCGACTACATCCTGCATCCGCCGTCGGGCGAGTCGCTGGACGCGAAGTCGGAGGCCACGGTGCGTGCGCTGCGTGACCGGCAGGGCGGACGGTGGGACGCGCAGATTGTGATTTCGGACGGCTTGGATCCGCGCTCGCTGATGGACGCGGGCCACCTGGCGCCGTTCCTGGCGCGGCTGCGCGCGGAGTTGGAGGCGACGGGCTGGAGGGTGGCGCCGGAGGTGCTGGTGGTGAAGCACGGCCGGGTGCGCGCGGGCTACCAGGTGGGCCAGCTGCTGTTCGGCGCGGAAGGGGACACGCGTCCGCGCGCCCTGGTGCATGTGATTGGCGAGCGCCCCGGCTCCGGGCACCACGCCTTCTCCGCGTACCTCACCGCGCCGGACGCGGACACCTGGGCGAAGCCGGGCGCGGTGGACCACGACCGCACCCGGCTCATCGCCGGCATCTCCGACACCAGCGTCAGGCCGGAGGATGCCGCCGTGGAGTCAGCGCGGATCCTCGCGGAGACGCGGACTTCAACCGCCTCCGTGGTGTCGGGGGTGGGCTAACAGCTGGTGTTCTCCCAGTAGGTCGAAGACGTCTGGCCCCAGCTCACCCAGTTTCCGCAATAGCACCCGCGCTGACCGACGATGATCGAGTGGGACGCGTTGTTGTAATACGTGATCATGTTGTCAGTGTTGAGGCAGTCCGGGAGCGCCGACTCCTGCGAGGCCAGGTCCGACCCCTCCTCCAGCTCCATGGGACCGCCACAGCCCACCGCCATCGCCAACAGACCGCCAATCAGGAACGTGCGCATGCGTCCTCCGTGAGGGGGTTGCCGCGCGAACCTACACCATGCGTCTGTCGTTGGAATCTCCGGGAACCGACGCGACTGCATCCAGCATCCGCCATCGCAGGTGGACGCCGGCATCTCCGACATCAGCATCTGGCCGGAGGACGCCGCCGTGGCGTCGGCGTGAAGTCGGCGCGGATCCTCGCGGAGACGCCGACTTCAACCGCCTTCGTGGTGCCGGGAGTGGCTCAGCAGTTCTGGCGGGTGTTGTGGTAGGCCGACGTCTTCCCCCAGTTGATATAGGTTCCGCAGGAACACCCGCGCTCACCGATGACCGCCGTGAGGGACGCGTTGTAGTAGCGGACGACGCTGGTCGGGAGGTTGGTGCAGTTCGGGAGCGGCGACTCCTGCGAGGCCAGGTCCACCGCCTCCTCCTGCTCCTGCTCCATGGGACCGCCACAGCCCACCGCCATCGCCAACAGACCACCAATCAGAAACGTGCGCATGCTTCCTCCATGAGGGGTTTGCCGCGCGAACATAAACCGATGCGTCTGTCTTTGGAATCTCCGTTGAGTGCGTGACCCAGCGCGCAATGCCGGGTCACGCCACCTCCGACGTCAGCGGTTCAGCACTCCAGGATGTACTCCGAGTAGACCGACCGGCCGCCCCAGTTGTAGAGCCCGCCGCAGTAGCAACCAAACTCACCGATCAGCTCGGTGTGCGCGGCGTTGTTGTAGTACCTGTGCAGGTTCGCGTTCGGCTCGTTGGAGCAGTCCGGCAGCGGAGCCTCCTGGGAGGCAAGGTCCGGCTCGCCCTCCTGCTCCATGGGGGCGCCACAGCCCACCGCCATCGCCAGCAGACCACCGAGAATGAATGACCGCATGTGTCCTCCTTGAGGGGGACGCAAACCATACGCGGTCCACGACTGCGCTTGAAACAGTTATCGCGGATTTCAGTTTAACGGTGGATGACGGGTTGCATTGTAAAACAGTGCTTCAGCGCACCGCGGCGATGCTCGCGGCGGTGCGCACGCCACCCACCGCGGTGGCCAGGGTGCTCTGGCCTGGGAACACGGAGTCCCCCACGAGCCACAGGCCGCGCTGCGCCTGGAACGGCCCCAGGAGGCGGTAGTTGTCCAACCCCGCGCGCCGGGGCACGCCACCCACCGCTCCGGCCTCGCGCAAGGTGAAGCGCTGGAACGTACGCGGCGAGGCCGTCATGACGTGCACGACGTTGGCCATCCACTCCGGGAGCAGCGCCTCCAGGTTCTCCCGCATCCGCGCATGGAGCCCGGCGAAGTAGGGCGCCTGTTCCTCCGGCGCCATGCCCGCGAGCTTCTTCAACGGCACATGCGTCGACACCGTCACCGTGCGCTGTCCCGGCCGCGCACGCCCTTCGTCCGCCGCCCCGCTCACGGAGGCGAAGAGGTGGTTTCCTTCGATGAAGGGCGCGTTCTCATCGCGCACCAGCTCGAAGTGATGCGCGCCGCCGGAGTCACCCTCCGGAGGACGCACCACGAGGTACAGCATCGCCGCGCCCCAACCTTCATCCACGCGCTCCGCGAGCGCATCCACCCGGGGAAGCCGTCCCACTGGCGCATCCAGCAACGTGCGCAGCCCCTGGGGCAACACGTTGGCCACCACGTGCCGGGCGAGCAATTCGCCCCTGCGCGCCGTCACCCGCCAGCCTCCATCCACGGGCGTCACCGCGCGCACCCGGTTCGCCATGAGTACGTCACCGCCTCGGGCGGTAATCGCCTTCGTCAGCGCCGTCGCCAACCGGCCGATGCCGCCCCGGACGTGTCCCGTGCCACGCCAGTAGTAGTCCATCGCCGCGAACGCGAACGGGGCCTCCGCCTCCGCGGCGGCGCACTGCACGGTGATCTGACAGAGCGCATCCAGGTACGTGCGCAGCGGCGTGAAGCCCTCCAGTCCGTGATGCGCGAGCACCGCGCCCAGGGGCCGGCCCAGCCAGCGCGCCACCGGCGCATACGTCCACGCGCGCCCCGCATGCCGCATCAGCGTCTTCAGGCTCAAGGGCGGCAGCAGGTCCGGGTCATCGAACAGCGGCCACAGCGCGCCGGCCACCTGGGCCTGCATCTCGAAGAACCGCTGGATGCCCTGCACGGGTGCTCCAGGCAGCGCGCACAGCTCCGCGATGAGTTGGTCCCGGTCGCGGTGCACTGGCAACCGCATCCCCGGGGTTCGCAGCTCCACCAGGGGATCCAGCCAGTCCACCGTCACATCCAGCGCATGCTCGCGGATCCACCGGCCGAAGAGCTGATGCTCACCGAACCCGGAGAACAGCGTGGCGCCGGACTCGAAACCGTAGCCGCCGCGCCGGAAGGTGCTCGCGCAGCCACCCGGGTAGTTGAGCCCTTCGCAAAGCGCCACCCGGGCGCCACGGCGGCACAACTCCAGCGCCGTGCCCAGGCCACCGAAGCCCGCACCCACCACCACCGCGTCGTACCAGGTGTCCGCCATTGCTCGGGAAAAGGGACCGGCACCGAAAGCGGGCCGGGGGAGGCCCGCTCCTTCCGGTGCCGGTATCGCGCACATGGCCGAGCGCGACGGGACTTTCCTAACGGGCCCGCACTTCCGCCGCGATTCTTTTCCCCTCCCGAGGGGGAGGCGGGCGTCCGGCCGCTTCCACTGGCGGACACCCGCCCCGGCTACCGGGGCATCTTCAGCCTGATGTTGAACGTGTACGACACGTTCACCGGACGGCCCTGGAACATCAGCGGCTGGTACTCGCGCGAATAGAGCGACTCCAGCACCGCGTCATTCATGAACGGCAGGCCCTTGATGATGCGGCAGTCGCGCACCCGGCCCTCCGTGGTGATGACGCACTTCGCGATGATCATCCCCTCCACACCCGCGAGCTGCGCTTCGCGCGTGTAGCTGAACTGCGAACCGCTCAGCATCCGGGGAGGCGTCATCCCGCCCTGGAAGGGCAGCACCTCCGTGCCCGTGGGCGCGACGTTGATCACCGGCACGCCCACCACGCCGATGGGGCTGTCGCTGTCCGAACTGCCATCCGGGTCACCCACCGGGCCGGTGTCGCCCGTGCCCGTCGCGTCGGTCGTGCCCGCCGCGTCCGCGATCGTCGTCGGCTCCGGATCCGGCTTCGCCGCCGGCGGATCCGCGGGCAGCGGCTTCGGGTTCAGCGGGATGCGGTCCGTGCGCGGCTTCGGCTTCGGTGCGGTCGTGGCCGGCTTCGGCTGCGTGGTCTGCTTCACTCCCTTCCGGATGGCGGTCGCATGGATGACGACAGGCACGAAGGGCTGTTCGATGGTCTCGGGCACGCGGCCGGAGATGAAGAACACCAGGCCCAGGAGCCCCGCGTGCACGCCGATGGACACCCACGCGCCCGTGCCGAACCGTCCCGAGCGCACTCCCCGCCGTTCGATGACCGACTCAAACATCTGACCCGCCTCCTGGTTGGTACGGACGCTCCAGGCGTCCCGTCCCCACAAGATGCAAGGTACGAAGTCGCGCCAGCCGAAAGGCCGACAGCGCTCCATGTGTCGGTCATGATTGCGTCATGACGGGCCGCCGCTCAGGACCTCCATCCGGTAGCCCACGCCGCGCAGCGTGTGGATGGTGAAGCCCGACGTGCTCGTCCACCCGAGCTTCTTCTTCAGGTTCGACACGAAGTTGTCCACCGTGCGCGGATCCACCACCACGTCGCGGCCCCACACCGCGTCCAGGATTTCGCCCCGGGGCAGCGCGCGGTCGCGGTGCCGCAAGAGGAACGCCAGCAGGTCGAACTCCGTGCGCGTCAGGTCCACTTCGCCGCCGTCCGCCCGCAGCACCGCGCGGCGGCCCAGGTCCAGCGTGAAGGTGCCAAAGGTCACCACCTGCGGCGGCGCCGTGCCCGCCCGGCGCACCAGCGCCTGCACGCGCGCGAGCAATTCGCGCAGGCGGTAGGGCTTGGTGAGGTAGTCCTGCGCGCCGGCCTCGAAGCCTCGCACCAGGTCGTCCTCCAGCGAGCGCGCGGTGAGCATCAGCACCATGCTCTTCACGCCCTCCGAGCGCAGGCGGCGGCAGAAGCTGTAGCCGTCCTCGCCCGGCAGCATCACGTCCAGGATGAGCAGGTCGAACACCCGCGACTGCAGGTGCGGCGCGGCGTCCTTCGCGGAAGGGGCGTCCGTGACGTCGTAGCCCTCGTCGCGCAGGTTGTCGCGCAGGCCCAGGCGCAGGTTGGCGTCGTCCTCGACGATGAGGATGGTCGGGCGGGTGGAGGGGGGCGGCGTTTGCGTCGTCATCGGCGCGTCTCGGGAAAGGTCAGGGCGAAGGTCGTGCCTTCGGGGCCGGAGGAAGCCACCTGGATGCTGCCCTGGTGCAGGCCCATGATTCTGCGGCACAGCGCCAGCCCCAGGCCACTTCCATGCACTTCCGGCCCGGGCGTTGTCAGCCGGTAGAAGTCCTGGAACACGCGCTCCCATTCCTCCGGGGGGATGCCCACCCCGTTGTCGCTGAAGAGCACGGTGGCGCCATAGCCCGGCTGCGGATAGGCGCGCACGGTGAGCACCACCGGGCTGCGCTGGTTGTAGAGGCAGGCGTTGCGGCCCAGGTTGGCGAAGAGCATCCGCACGAGCGACGCGTCCGCGTCCAGCTCCACGTCCTCCACCTGCGAGCGGATCTCCACCGGCACGGTGACGGCGTCCTGCAGGTCCTCGCGCAGCGTGCCCACCGCCTCCTCCAGCCGCACGTGGGCGGGCCTCAGCGCCCATCTCCCCTTGTCGATGCGGTTGAAGGACAGGATGTTCTCCACCAGGAAGTGCAGCCCCTCCGCCGCGCGCACGATGCGGGTGGGGTAGTCCCCGGCCTCCGGGATCTTGCCCAGGCGGCGCTCCAGCGTCTCGCCCAGCAGGCGGATGGACGCGAGCGGCGTGCGCAACTCATGCGACACGGTGGAGACGAAGTCGCTCTTGAGCTCCACGAAGCGGTACTTGCGCTGCTGGGCCACCACCGCCAGCGCAGCGATGGCCGACGCGAGCGCGCCGCACGCCGCGACCAGCAGCGTCTTCAGGCCGTATCGCGCCTCGATGTCCGCCTCCGCCGCGGCCCACCCCGGCGTGGCCACCTCCAGCCCCGGATGCTTCAGGGGACGCGCCACGCCGCCGGGCCCCAGCCGCACCTGTCCATCCCTGGGGATGAGGTTGCGCCCGCGCAGCTCCTGCGTCAGGTCCGCGAGCAGCGCGGACATGTCCACGGCCAGCCCGTGCACCTGTTCGGCCGCGGGCTCCACGTACCACTGCTCGGCCAGGAGCGTGGGGCCGTCCAGCGGTTCCGGCAGCACCAGCGCGCCCGCGCCGGCCTCCTGCACGCGGGCCACGAAGGCGTCGTGGGGCTCCACCAGCGCGCGGCTCACTCCCACGATGCGCGCCTGGAGGAAGTCGAAGTCCGGCTGCGTGAGCTGGGGGCGGGCACGCAGCACGTTGCGTTGCAGGCCCGGGTCCCGTGCCATGCCGCCCAGCTCCTCCGGAAGGCCTTCGCGCACCAGCGCCCGGATGAGGAGCGGCGTGTCCCCTCCGCGTTGCAGGTACTCCACCATGAGCAGCGTGAAGGGCAGCTCCTGATCCGGCGGCAGCGGGTGCGCCGCGTGGTAGCGCAGGAGTGCCTCCACCGCCGCCTCCGTGCGCGCCTCGTTGCCGGAGAGCAGGGCGGCCCCCGCCGCGCGCAGCCGCGAAAGCCGCTCCTGGAAGGGCGCCGGGGCCAGGCCGTCCTCCAGCGCGTGCGCCAGCATCGTGTAGGTGGCCTGCGCGGGGACGTCCGTGCCTTCCCGGGGCCAGTCCACGCGCGGCAGGAACTGGTGGCCGCGGAAGAGCAGGTAGTAGCCCTCCGCGGGCAGCAGCGGATCCCCCACGGCCGCGTTGAGGTTCGGCAGGCGGGTCTTCATCAGCTGCGCGAGCGCCGTGCGCAGCGACTCCGCCGCCAGCTGTTCCAGCGCGACCCGCCGCGAACGCACCTGGGCGCGGGCGTCCTCACGCTCCTGGGTGAAGATGCGCTGGAGGCTCACCAGCCCCCATCCGAGGGCCAGCAGTCCAAAGCCCAGTGCGAGCAATGTGGGGAGGAGTCGGCGCAGCATTCGCGTCCCGCCGGACTGTAGCAGTGTCGACAGGATTGCGGGCCTGGAGCCTTGAGGGTGAATAAAGTGTAGGAGGCCCACGTCCCCTAGGGGGTCTGGAGATCGGAGACGGAGTCATGGGTTCTCGATGGTGGGTTGGTGTGATTGTCGGCCTGGCCACCCAGGGTGCGTTCGCGCAGACCTCGCCGGTCGCCGCGGATGACTGGGGTGATGACGACGCGTACGTCCAGCAGTCCAACGCGGAGGATTCCGGGCCCATCGCGCCCTCTCCGCCCCCTGACCTGCCCGCCGAGTCACCGACCCCCCGGCCCTATGCCGGCGCGGTCTGGACGTCCGGCCACTGGTACTGGGACGGCGACAGCTGGCAGTTCAAGTCCGGCGGCTGGGTGGAGCGCATGCCCGGCTACCAGTACGTCAACGGCTACTGGGCGCAGGACGGCGACGTCTGGCGCTGGGTGTCCGGCGGCTGGGCGCAGGAGGGCTCCACCGAGGTGGAGATCCCCGTGGAGGTCGCCAGCGAGGACGTGACGGCGACCCAGGCGCCTCCGGCGCTGCGCGTGGAGGCTCCGCCCCCGGCGCCGGCTCCGGACTACACGTGGGCCCCGGGCTACTGGTACTGGGGCATCAACGGCTACGAGTGGGTCTCCGGCTCCTGGATGGAACCGCCGCGTCCGGGCCTGGTGTTCGTGTCGCCGCACTGGATCCGCCGCGGCCCGTCCTGGGTGTTCGTGGGCGGTGGCTGGGGGTGGAACGGCTCGGCGCGCGTCATCGTCCCGGTCTACCGCCACGCCCACATCTCGGTGTCCTTCGGCCGCCCGAACCTGTTCCTGCGCTCGTGGTACCGCTACCCGGGCGTGTCGTGGCGCTACTACGGCTACGGACACAGCCGCTACCGCCCGGGCTACCACTACTCCTCCCGTCCGGGCCCGTACCGGTATGGCCCGCGCTCGCATGATGCGTCGCCCGGGCGCTACAACGGCCCGTCGAACGGCGGCCGTGGCAACAGCCGTCCCGGTCCCTACCGCCCGCAGAGCGGCGGCGGCGTCCACTCGTCGAACAACGGCAACAGCGGAGGCTGGGGCGGCACCCGGAACCCGCCTCCCGGTGGAAATGGAACGAGCGGCGGCGCGCATCAGTCCAGCGGTGGCGGTTGGGGCGGTGGTTCCAGCGGCGGCGGTCGTCCGTCATCCGGCGGCTCGCACCAGTCCAGCGGCGGCGGCTCCGGCGGGTGGGGTGGCGGCAGCTCCGGTGGCGTCCACCAGACCAGCGGCGGCTCCAGCAGCCACGGCGGCGGTGGGCGCTGGGGCGGCGGCTCCGGCGGTGGTGGCGGCTCCTCCTCCCGCGGCTCCAGCGGCGGCGCGTCTCACGGCTCCAGCCGTGGCGGCGGCAACGGCGGCGGCGGTTGGAGCGGCGGCTCCGGCGGTGGCCACGGCGGTGGTGGCCATCGCTGAGTGAAGTGACGGCGGATGGGCCGGGTCAGACCTCGACCTGGCCCATCAGCCACGTCTCCAGCTCTCCCAGCTCGCGCTCCTGCGAGGGGTGACGGGCGCGGACCTCGGCGACGGCCTGCTGCATCCCGTTGCGGCTGTGCGGCTTGCCCACGAGCGCCGCCTGCAGGTCCTGCACGAGGTCCGGGTAGAGCGCATCGGAGAAGACCTGCGCGCGGGTGACGTGTCCGTTCTCCGCGTCGACGTGGACCTCGAAGAAGCCCCACGACAGGTACTCCACCATCTGGTGGCTGAAGCGGGGCGCGTTGCCGAAGCGCCAGTCCCATGACGCGTAGTGATCGAAGGTGCGCTTGAGCGACGGCTGGCTCTCCAGGAACGAGGGCTCCAGCAGCTCCGGCTCCGCGGTGGCGCCGTGGAAGTCGCAGAAGGCCCCCATCATCGCCTTCACCAGCGCTTCATGGGAGGCCTCCGGCTGGAGGTCGCGGATGTTCATCACGCGCGAGCGCACCGACGCGCTGCCCTTGGACTCCAGCTTCTTCGGGTGCGGCGTGAGGTAGTTGGCCAGCCGCGACAGGTTGGCGTGGATGAGGAACGTGCCGTGGTGGAACGCGCGGTCCTTCGTCTCGCGGTACGCGCTGCCGCTGATCTTCCGCGGCCCGTCCTCCAGCGGAATCACCAGGTCGTTGCGCCCGGATGCCTGCGCCGTCACGCCCAGCCGCGACAGCGCGTCCAGCAGGATGCTGATGTTCGCCGTCTTGTTGTAGCCCTCCTTCGCGGACAGGAACGTGAAGCAGGTGTTGCCCAGGTCGTGGAACACCGCGCCGCCGCCGCTCGTGCGCCGCGCGAGGAAGACCTTGTCCTCCTCCATGCGCGTGAGGTTGCACTCGGACCACGGGTTCTGGTTGCGGCCGATGACGACCGTGTTGTCGTTGCGCCACAGGAAGAGCGTCTGGGTGGCGGGATCCAACTCGCGGAAGATCCAGTCCTCGGTCGCGAGGTTGAACCAGGGGTTGTAGGTCTCCGACAGGAGGATGCGCACGCGCGGGGCTTGAGACATGGGCGCGGAGCATAACCGCCCGCCACGTCAATGCAGGGCCTTGCGCCGTCCTGTGGGGGACACCCGGTCCGTCCCGGGGGCGATGGCCGGTGGGGCACCCCTCCGGAAGACTCGTGCGCATGCCGGGCGCGGAAGGCGGGTGCGCTCCAGGGGTCGGCCATGCGTGGAGTGTTCTCCCTGTCCCGTCCGCGTGCGGGCGGGCCGGTGGTGTTGTGGGGTGGGGCGCAGCCGTCCGGCAGCCTCAAGTACCTCACCTTCGCGCGCTACCTGGCCGCGATGCCGCCGGGCTCACGCGGACTGGTGGAGATGTCCGGGGCGTCGAGCGCGCTGGCGCTGGATGTCCTGGGCCGCGAGCGGAGCCTGCCCACGGTGGCCCTGACGGACGCCGCGGGTGAAACGTACCTGCGCGCCCACGGCTTCCAGGGCGAGGTCCGCAAGGCCGGCTCGATGTCGAACATGTTCGAGCAGGCCCACGCGCTGGAGCGCGACGGTTGGTGCTGGCCCCGGCAGCTCACCAACCGGGCCCTGGTGGCGTGCGTGGAGGCCTGGGCGTCGGGGCTCCGCGCGCAGGTGCGGGAGCGCTTCCCCACGGTGAAGCGCGTGGTGTGCGGCTTCGGCACGGGCGCGACGCTGGTGGGCCTGACGCGCGTCTTCACGGTCGGGGGCTTCACCGTCACGGGCCTGCAACCCGCGGCCGGTCAGCCGCTGCCCGGCTGGCGCACGTGGGAGACCCAGAACCTGGGCGCGGAGGACCTGTTCTTCGAGCACCAGCCCCGCCTTCCGTTGGCCACCGCCGCGCCCGCGCCGGATGCCTTCACCGCGCTCATGGAGTGGGCCCGCAGGCAGCCCCATCCAGAGCAGGTGCTCATCGTCGCGCACAACGCCCGGGAACCGGACACCGCCCGCGCTTGAGGTGCCGCACGCCTACCGGTGCATCGCCTCGAGCCGCGCCCGCACGGCGGCCACTCCGTCGCGCGGGAAGGCGGGCACATGGGACAGCTCGCGTTCGGCCAGCCGCAGCAGCGTGCGCGCCAGGGCCGGTGAATCGCCCTCCAGGGCTCGCGCCAGCTCACCGCCGGTCGCCGGATACACGCGCTCCACGCGGCGCACCGGATCCAACCCATCCAACAGCGAAGCCGCGGGCGCGGGGACGTGGCGCGCGAGCAGCAGGCAGAACAGGCGCACCGCTTCGTAGAGCCGCGAGCGCCCACTGAGCCCCTCGCCGCGAGCGTGGCGCCCCACGCCCACCAGCACCTGCGTGAGCCACTGTCCGAACAGCCACGCGTCGTCCGGAGCCGTGCGCTGCAACTCCGAAGCGGTGTCTCGCGCGCGCTCGTCCATGCGCTCCGTCACGCCGCCCTTGTCCGCCAGCACGCGGTAGCGGTTCACGCGCGCGAACGACAACTCCTCCAGGTCGAACACCGCGAACTCCAGCAGGTGCCCGTCCCGGTACACGACCTTGATGCCGTGGGCCGTCTCCCGGAACGCCAGCGCCACGTCCTCCGCGCGGGGCAGCCAGCCGCGGTCCTGTCTCAATGTTTCAGCGTGTCCGGGCCACGCGATGACGAAGAAATCGTGGTCGCTGAAGTCATCCGGCGGGTAGTCGCGCGCGGCCATCGAGCCCAGCGCCACGAGCCCCCGGAAACGGCTGTCCGCGTCAGCCCTGCGCGTCAATTCCGTGGTGAAGGCTTGATAGGCGGCGGTGTCCAAGGGCGTGCTCCTCTGGAAAGGCCACATGCTGCCACTCCAACGCGGAGCGTTGAAGTCGTGTCGCATTGCGTTGAATTGTGATTGCGCGGTGCGTCTCGAAATCCTGACGCATCAAGTCGCAGAGGGAAGGGCAGTCAACGCGTGCGTCTGTCCTGACCCGGAGCTGACATGCTTTTCAGTTAATTCTGAGGTTGGCTTGATTTTTATCAGTGTCTCGCTTTATGGGCTGATTCGCGGGTCAATCCCTTCGATGATCCGCCCCCCAATCAGGAGCCTGTATGCGAAACGCCGTCCGGACCCTCGTTCTGACTGTCGCGGTTCTTGCCCTCTGGGCGCAGCCTGCCCGCGCCGCGGATACGTACACGCAGACGAAGTACCCCATCGTGCTGGCGCACGGCATGGCGGGTTTTGATTCGTTGTTCGGGGTGCTCGACTACTTCTACGGCATCGAGTCGTCGCTGAAGTCGGGCGGCGCGAAGGTCTACATCACGCACGTTCCGCAGTTCAACACGAGCGAGGCGCGCGGCGAGGCGCTGCTGGCGCAGGTGCAGGACGTGCTCGCGCGCTCCGGCGCGAAGAAGGTGAACCTGATTGGCCACAGCCACGGCGGCCTGGACGTGCGCTACGTGGCGGCGGTGCGGCCGGACCTGGTGGCGTCCGTGACGACGGTGGGCTCGCCGCACAAGGGCGCGGACCTGGCGGAATACCTGCGCAACAACCTCAAGGGCGGCTCGTTCACGGAGAGCGTGCTGGCGTACTTCGCCAACAGCCTGGGCACGGTGCTGGGCCTGCTGTCCGGCCACACGCAGCCGCAGGACGCGATTGGCGCCCTGGCGGCGCTGAGCAAGGCGGGCGGCGCTGCGTTCACCGCGAAGTTCCCCGCGGGCATCCCCACCTCGTCCTGCGGCAGCGGCGCGGCGACGGGCACCCAGGGGCAGCGCTACTACTCCTGGTCCGGCACGGACCCCTTCACCAACATCCTGGACGCGTCTGACTACGCCCTGAAGCTGTCGTCCTTCTTCTACAGCGAGTCCAACGACGGCCTCGTGGGCCGCTGCAGCTCGCACTTCGGCACGGTCATCCGCGACAACTACGACATGAACCACCTGGACGAGGTGAACCAGGTGCTGGGCCTCACCGCGTTCTTCACCGACCCGGTGTCCGTGTTCCGCACCCAGGCGAACCGCCTGAAGACCGCGGGCCTGTAATCCCGCTGGAGCGCCCCGCCATGAAGAGCCGCGCCGTCATTCTCGTGGTCGCGCTGTGCGCCCTCCTGGGTGCCGGCGTCTTCTCGTGGTGGAAGGTCCGGGCGGAGGACGCGCCCGGACCCGCTGTCCCGCCGTCCGCCGTTCCCGTCGCGCAAGGCTCCGTGCCGCGCGCGACGTCCCCCGCCGTTCCCGGTGCCGCCGCGACGGGGAGCCCGGATCCGTCGTCCGGTTCGACGCTGCCTCCGCTGCCCGGGTCGCTCCAGGACACGGAGGAGGACGGCGCCGTGCTCGTGGACGCGTCCGGGCACCTGGTGCCGAACGCGGACCTGCGCCGGTTCTTCAGCTACTACCTGTCCGCCACGGGCGAGGAGTCCTCGGCGCTCATCCGCGAGCGCATCCTCACGGCCCTGCGGGCGAAGAAGCTGCCCGCCGCCGCCATGGATGAAGCGGTGCAGGTGCTGGACGATTACCTGTCCTATCTGGAAGCGGCCCGGGGCCTGGCGTCGAAGGGCTCCGCGTCCACGCTGGACACCGCCGAGCGCCTGGAGGCCCTGCGCAAGCTGCGCCGTGAGCACCTGGGTGGCGCCGCCGACGGCCTCTTCGGGCAGGAGGAGGCGGTGGACGCGGTCGCCGTGGAGCGGCTGAAGCTGATGAAGGACGCGTCGCTGACGAAGGAGGAGCGCGAGCAGCGCATCGCGGCGCTGGAAGAACGGCTCCCCCCGGACGTGCGCGCCAGCCGCGAGGAGGCTGTGCGCCCGTTGCGGCAGCAAGCCGTGGAGCAGGAGCTGCTGGCGGCGGGAGCGACGGCGGAGGACCTGCACCAGCACCGGTTGTCCACCGTGGGGCCGGAGGCCACCGGGCGGCTGGAGGCGCTGGACGCGGAGCGCGCGCAGTGGAAGCAGCGGCTGGCGGACTTCCGCGCGAAGCGCGAGGCGCTGGGACGCAGCGAGCCGGATCCGGCCCTGCGTCAGGCCGCGGTGCAGCGGCTCCTGTTCGACTCGTTCACCCCGGAGGAGCGCCTCCGGGTGGAGGCCGCGGACAGCATCGACGCGGCCTCCGGTTCCGGAGGCGGGTGAGTCCGCTTCAGGCGATCTTGAAGGGCTTCAGCTCGCTGACCTCTTCCAGCAGCAGCGGCTGCGCGTGGAGGTACGCGGTGGTGCGGCGCTTCTGGTCGATGTCGTCGTAGACGCGCTGGATCTGCTGCGGCGTGAGGCCCATCTCCGGGGAGACCTCCTCGGGCGTGATGCCGTGGTTCTTCGCCCAGAGGATGAGATCCAACTGCGAGTAGTGCACGGAGAAGTAGAAGTCCTCCTGTGACTGCTCCAGGCTGAAGGTGTCCGTGGTGGGCTCGCGGTTGAGGATGCCGTCGATGACGCCCAGGTGCCGCGCGAGCTTGTACGTCTGCGTCTTGTAGAGGCTGGCGATGGGCTTCACGTCCGCGGCGCCGTCGCCCAGCTTCACGAAGAAGCCCTGGTCATACTCCAGGCGGTTGGGCGTGCCGGACGCGGCGAAGTTCAGCCGGTCCGCGTGGAAGTACTCCATCATCTTGCGCACGCGCTGCTTGAAGTTGGTGGCGGCGACAATCTGCACGTAGGCCTGGGGCGTGAGGCGGAAGCGCTGCTCCTGCCCGTCCACCTGGACCACCACGTAGAAGACGTTGAGGGCGTCCGTGTTGAGCCGGTCGCCGTGCATGACGATCTTCCACTTCATGTCCGGCTGGAACGCGGGGAACACGGAGCGCACGGCCGCGTCGCGCTGCGAATAGCACCCGGCGGCCTCCAGCACGGGCGCGATGTCGTGGAGCGTGTACTGGATGCCCAGCTTCTCGCAGAGCTCGCGGCCCAGCTTGGAGGACAGGCCGCTGGAGTCGCGCTCCGGCAGCAGCAGTCCGAAGACGCGGTCCGGTCCCAGCGCCCGCACCGCCAGCGCGGCGACGCACGCGGAGTCGATGCCGCCGGAGACGGCGACCACCAGACCGCGCTTGCGCAGCTTCTTGAGGACGGCCTCCTTGAGCCCGTCGGACAGCGACGCGGCCTTGGCCTCCCAGTCCAGTTCCAGCACCTGCTTGGAGAACTTCATCGTCACGGCGACCTCGATTCAGGGGAAGAAAGTGAAGACAGCACGCGCGTGCGCAGGTCCGCCTTGAGCACCTTGCCGGTGGGCCCGCGTGGGAGCGCTTCGATGAACAGCACGTGGCGCGGCACCTTGTGGGCCGGGAGCGCTTCGCGGCAGAAGCGGCGGAGGTCGTCCTCCTTCGCGGTGGCGCCGGGGTGGAGGACCACGGCGGCGCACGCGGCCTCGCCGCCCAGGTCGTCCGGCACGCCCACGACGGCGACCTCCAGCACGGCCGGGTGGCGCGCGAGGACGTGCTCTATCTCCGCGGGGCTCACCCGGTGACCGCCCACCTTGAGGATCTCCTTGGCGCGGCCGACGAGGAAGAAGAAGCCGTCCGCGTCGCGCCACGCGAGGTCGCCGGTCCACAGCCAGCCGTCGTGGAGGATGGCGGCCGTGTCGCCGGGGGCGTTGAGGTAGCCGGGGGTGACGTTCGCGCCCTTCGCCACGAGCTGGCCCACTTCACCATCGGGCAGGGGCGTGCCGTCGTCCGCGACCACGGCCAGCGTGACGCCGGGGATGCCCTGGCCAATGGAGCCCGCCTTGTCGGTGGCGCGCGAGGGCGGCAGGTAGGAGAGCCGCGCGGTGGCTTCCGTCTGGCCGTACATGACGAACAGCTCGGCGGGGTGGAAGGCCTCGCGCGTCCAGCGCACGGTGTCCGGGGACATGCCTCCGCCGGCCTGCGTGAGGTAGCGCAGCTTGAGGTTCGCGAGAGAGTCCGGCGCGGCCTGGCGGCGCAGCAGCTCGAAGGTGAGGGGCACGCCCGCGAAGCCGGTGCACGCCTCGGTGGCCATGGCCTCCAGCACGACCTGCGGATACATGAAGCGCGGATCCAGGAACACGGAGCCACCCGCGAGCAGGTGCGTCTGGAGCACGCTCTTCCCGTAGCAGTAGTGCAGGGGAAGGATGTGCATGGCGCGGTCGCGCGGCGTGAGGCCCAGGTACTCCACGATGGAGCGCGTGTTCGCCGCGATGTTGGCGAACGTCTGCACGACGCCGCGGGGCGTGCCGGTGCTGCCGGACGTGTAGACGATGGACGCGGGCGCGTCCGGGGGCAGGGAGGGCAGGGCGGACAGTGGATCCGCGACGGCTTCCGGATCCACGGCGCCGTCTTCCTGGAGCCACGTACACGCCGAGGGCTTCAGTAATCCGAGCATGCGCTCCGGAGGACGGGAGCCGTGAACGACGAAGAAGTGGGTGAGCTGCGCGCGGCCCGTCCAGCGCCGCGCGTCCTGGCCGAAGATGACCGCATGGCGTGCACCCGTCTGCGTGAGGATGCTGGCCAGTGAGTCGGCGCCCGTCTCGCGGTCCAGCTCCACGGCGCAAGCGCCCAGTGCCTGCACCGCGAGCCCCGCCACGGCCGCCGCGCAGCCCAAGGGTAGGGCGATGAGGACCCGAGCACCGGGCTCCACGCCCGAAGCGCGCAGCTGACCCGCGAGCGCCAGCATCCGCGCATCAAGCTGGGCATAGGTGAGCCGCGCCCAGGGGGAGTCCACCGCCGGGGCCTCCGGCGTCGCCTGGGCATGGGCGCGAACCCATGAGGGCGCGGTGTCCGCAGTCGCGCTCATGCCTCCTCCCGCTGCACATGTGTCCACGGCGCCGAGGACAGCGCGAGCGCAATGGCCACCCCGGTGCCTGTAGGTGCGATCACGCGGCCTCCAACTGCACCGCGTCCACGTCCGCTTGAGGCACCGGGCGCGGCTTCAGGAAGTGGTGCGCCAGCAACTGCGTGGACGCCACGGCGAACAGGGCCATGGTGTCCGCCTCGCTCTCCGCCGAGTTCGGCGCCCGCAGCTTCGCGACCAGCCGCTCCACCTTGCGCGCATCGAAGACGCCCGTCGCCGCCACTGCCTCGGGGGCCAGCAGCTCGCGCGCCCACGCGGGCGCATCCGGGCCCACCAGCGCTCCCGCGATGGGGGCGCGGTACGGGAACTTGCTGCGCTCCAGGATGGATGCAGGCACACGGCCCTTCGCGAAGCGCTTGAGCAGGTGCTTCTCGTCCAGGCCTCGCAGGCGCAGCCGCTCTGGCACCCTCGCGGCGAACTCCATCACGCTCGTGTCCAAGAACGGGAAGCGTCCCTCCACGGCGTTGCCCAGCAGCATGCGGTCGCCTTGCGCGGACAACAGGTATCCGGACAGCAGCGTGCGCGCCTCCAGGTACTGTGCCCGCGCCAGTGGCCTCCACTTCGCCACCGCGTCCGGCACCGTCGCGAGCACCGACGCCACCGGATCCTCGTCCGCCACCTTCGCGGCGAACTCCGGCGCGAGGAAGCGCAGGATGCGGCCGCTGTTGCCCCACCGCACCAGGTGCGAGAACCCCAGCGCGTCTGGCGTCTCCAGTCCCGTGCCGAAGAACTCGCGCAGCAGCTCCACGTTCTGCTGGCTCACCGACAGCGTCGGATACAGCCGGCGCAGCAGCAGCGGCCGGTACTTCGACGCCGGCTGGCGCGCCCAGAACTGGCGCACCTGCGTCTCCTTGAAGAGGTCGTAGCCGAGGAACATCTCGTCCGACCCTTCACCCGTCAGCACCACCTTGATGCCCTGGTCGCGCACCCACCCGGAGAGCCGCAGGAACGGCGCGGGCGCGGAGCGCATCATCGCCTGCTCCGCGTGGAAGATGACGCCCGGCACCAGCGCGCCAATGTCCCCGTCGCGCATCTCCACCACGCGGTGCTCGGTGCGCAACTGCTCCGCGACCGCCGCCTGGTGCGTGCGCTCGTCGAACCGCGCGTGCGCGAAGCCCACGGAGAACGTCCGCAGCGTGCCGCCCAGCTGCTCCTGCGCCAGCGCGCACAGGAGGCTGGAGTCCAACCCGCCCGACAGGTACGCCGCCACCGGCACGTCCGCGCGCAGCCGCAGCCGCACCGCCCGGTCCAGCACCGCGCCCAGCTCCTCCAGCAGCCGGGGCGCATCCGCCGCGTCCGGCGTCACTCCGAAGTCCAGGTCCCAATAGCGCTGGAGCGTCAGCGTTCCATCGCGCCACTTCGCCACGTGCGCGGGCGGCAGCAGCGACACGCCCTCGAAGGACGTGCGCGGTGCCACCGGTGCCCAGAGCTGGAACGTCTGCTTGAGGCCCCGCGCGTCCAACGCGGGCGTCACGAGTCCCCCGGCGAACAGCGCCTTCGCCTCCGACGCGAAGGCCAGGTGGCCTCCCGGCAGCTGCGCGTAGAACAGCGGGCAGATGCCCACGCGGTCGCGCGACATCCACAGCGTGCGGTCGCGCGGGTCCCACAGCGCGAAGGCCCACTGGCCCTCGAAGCGGCGCACGCAGTCGATGCCCCACGTCAGGAACGCCGCGAGGATGACCTCCGTGTCGGAGCGCGTGCGGAAGGCATACGCCCCCGACAGCTGCTCGCGCAGCTCCACGTGGTTGAAGATCTCTCCGTTGAAGACCACGGTGAGGCCGGTGGCCTCGTCGCGCATCGGCTGGTGGCCGGAGGCCAGGTCCACGATGGACAGCCGCGCGTGCCCCAACGCGGCGCCGTCCAGGAGCAGGGCCCGCTGCGCGTCCGGCCCCCGGTGCTTGATGCTGGCGGTCATGCGGCGCAGGCGGTCGGCATGAATCGCCGGAGCCGCGGCGTCACCCGCCGGGAAGGTGAACCCCGCGATGCCGCACATGGGCGTCTCAGCTCGCCTTCGCCAGCGACTGCTTGCGGTCCACGAAGGCCACCACGCGCGACAGCGAGTCCAGGTTCTCCGGCACCAGCTCCTTGTCGTCGAGCTTGATGTGGAACTCCGTCTCGATGAAGGCCACCAGCTCCATCATGCCCGTGGAGTCGATGAGGCCCTTGCGCAGGAACGAGTCGTCGTCCGCGAAGTCGTCCACGAAGAAGGTGTCGACGATGAAGGTGCGAAGCGTGTCACGCGTGCTCATGGGGTGAGTCCTGTCTTTCCAAACGGGGTGTGGAAGGGCGATGCGGAAAAGAACGCGCCCGGCGCGTTTTGCTGAGCGCCGGGCGAAAAGGGGGACGGGCCGTCAGGTGCCCGTGGCCTCGCGGGCCACCAGGTCCAGGCTCATGCTGCGCGCCGGGTTGCCCATGGCGAGCGAGTCCGGGGGCACGTTCTGCGAGACGATGCTGCCGGCGGACACCACCGACCGCGCGCCAATCCGCACGCCCGGCAGCAGGATGGCGCCGTGGGCCACCCAGACGTCGTCCTCGATGATGATGGGGGCGATGCGCTGGCCATCCCGGTCGCTCACCCGCACGAACGACGCGAACATGCACCGGGCGCCGATCTGCACCGACTCCCAGGCCTCCACGGACGCGCCGTAGTTGAACTGGGTCTCCGAACCCACCAGCAGCCGGGCGTGCTCGTAGCAGACCACCGACGTGGGCAGCATGCCGCCCAGGAACGTGAGCTTGTCGCCCAGCTCCGCGTGGCCGTCGTTGCGCGCGGTCACCGGGCCATACGCCGCCACGTCCCGGCCCATGCGGAAGTCGCGGAACAGCCAGCGCGCCCGAGCGACGGCCACCATGCGTTCGGCACGGGGGAACACCTCCGTGCGCACCATCTGGAGGCCCGTGCGCGCCAGCTGGAGCGCCTCCTCCCTGGAGGGGATGGCGGGCTTCATCGCGCCCCCTCGCGCCGTAGCACGCGGGCCGGAGAACCGCCCACCGTCACGCCCGGTGGGATGCGCCGGGAGATGACCGTGCCGGAGGCCACGCTCGCGCCCTTCTGCAGGTGCGTGCCCGGCAACAGGATGGAGCGGCTGCCCACCGTGACACCTTCCTCCACCATCAGCGGCACCGACTGCGGCCGCTCGTGCCGGTTGCCGCGGACCGGGTGGTACATGTTGTCCATCAGCTTGCACCACATGCCCAGGCGGCTTCGCGCGCCCAGCGTCACGCATGACTGCGCTTCGATGGAGCTGCCTCCCTCGATGGTCACGTCGTCTTGAATCACGATGCGTCCCCCCCGCTGCGCATGCAGTTCGATGGGCGCCATCCGCGCGTCGAACACCACGCGGTCACCGATCTGGACTTCACCCTCGCCGTGAATCCAGACACGCCCCCAGACGGTGGGGGTGGCGCCCACGGACTCGCAGCGGCGCAGCTTCAAACGTGCGACAGCCGGCCCCAGGCCGAGCATCATCATGAACCGAGCGCGCATGGCTCAGGGCCCGGCCTTCGCGGAGGCAGGCGCTTCGGGTAGCGCCGCCAGGAAGGCGATGAGCGCGGAGGCCACGCGCGCCTGCCCCTGCGCGTTGAGGTGGCCACCGTCGTCCGACCAGGCAGGCACCAGCGCCGGGTACGCACGGCCGTTCACCTCGTACGTCTCGCGGGTGCCATCCGCCCGCGACGACTCCAGCGCCGCCAGGTCGAACAGCGGTTCCTTGCCGCCGTAGGTCTGCCGCATGAGCGCGTTGAACGCCTCGCGCGACACGTTCTCCCCCACGCCATAGACAGGACGCCCGCGCAGCTCGTTGAACCACGCCTTCGCCCCGCGCTGCACCGTCGTCAGCGGCGCGGTGACGTGCACGAAGGTGACGCCCGGGTGGCGCGACTTCAGCCCCGCGAGCGTGGTGCGGTACTTCTCGAAGAGCGCCTTCGCGTCCGTGCTGGAGGTGAAGTCGATGTAGCAGAACTTCATCAGCGCCACGTCCACCTGCTTCGCGACGCCGCCGTCCAGCAGCCGCTCGAAGTGCGCCAGCTTCGTCTCCGGCTGCTCGTTCTGTCCCACGAACGCGTGCGCCAGGGTGCCCGGCGGAATCGTCGCGTTCGCGTCCTTCACCTCCACGATGGCGGGCGCCGCCGGGTTCGGCGAAGGCAGCAGGCCCCGCACGCCGTCCAGGATGTTGCCGCCCACCGACTGGTGGCCGAAGAACACCCGGCGGTGCGTCAGCCGCTCCAGTCCCGCGAGCGTCGTGTCGGGCTTCACCTGGGCCGTGGCCGCCGCGCTCTGGGGCAGGGCCATCAGCAGTGCACCTGGAAGGAGCAGGGCACCTAATCGCGCGGGAAAGCCACGAATGACTTGCATATGTGAACCTTTAGACCCTTCCGCCGCCGAGCGTCAAAGGCCCTGGCGTCACGGTTGGATGCATGCCTCCCAGGCCGCCACGCATCACCCGTCAGAGGGTCGTGATTGCCCCGGAGTGACGTTGGGGAAACCCCCTATTCGTGCGTGAGGCCGAAGAGGGCGCGCAGCCTTCCGAGGATGCGGCCTGCCTCCGGCGAATGGTCCGGCCCGCCACCGGAGGCCTGGGCCACGGCGCGCAGCTGGGTGCGGCGCTGGGCGAGCAGCGCGGACAGCTGCCGGGCGAGGCCCGGGTAGTCGGAGAACAGCCGCGCGAAGGTGGGCCGGTCCAGCTCCAGCAGCACGGAGTCCTCGAGCGCGACCACGGTGGCGGCACGGCGCTCTCCGGTGAGCAGCGACATCTCCCCGATGTAGTGGCCCGGCCCCAGGCGCGTGATTTCGGACTGGAGCGTGCCGGCGCGCACGCTGACCTCGCCGGAGGCCACGACGTAGAAGGTGCCGCCCTCGTCGCCCTCCTGGATGATGCGCTCGTTGCGGCCGAAGCGGCGCACCACCACCTCGCAGCGCAGGCGCTCCAGCTCCTCCGGGCCCAGCGGCGCGAAGAGGTCCACCTGGCGCAGCAGCTCCCGCACCGTGTCGTCGGCCAGCTCGCGGCGGCGGTGTCCCGCCTCACGGCGCAGGGTCACCGTGCGCTGGGCGTGGGGCAGCTCCAGGCCCTCGCGGCGCAGCCGGTACCACAGCCGCGTGTGCAGCTCCTCCCGCACGGTGTCCGACAGCGCGAAGTCGTTGAGGAAGACGCGGATCATGTACTGCGCGTTGGAGTCGGTGAAGGCCACCGTGCGCGCCAGGGGCGGCGGCTGCACCAGGACCTGGGGAATCTCCCGCGCCACGTCCAGCAGCGCCTGCTTCACCTGGTTGGGTGGCGCGTCCAGCGACACGCCCACCTGCATCTCGATGCCCACGGGCTCGCGGTGCTGGGTGAAGTTCTTCACGTGCTCCTTGCCCACCATGCTGTTGGGCAGGGTGATGACCTCGCGCCGGAAGTTGGCGATGCGGATGGAGCGCCACCCGATGTGCACCACCCGTCCGGTGTGCTCGCCAATGCGGATGAAGTCACCCACCTCGAACGGCCGGTCCAGCTGCAACGACAGACCCGCGAAGAGGTTGCCCAGCGTCTCCTGGAGCGCGAGGCCGATGACCACCGTCAGCACCGCGGACGTGGCCACGAGCCCCGCCAGGTCCAGGTTGAGCTGGCTCTGGAGGATGGGGAGGGTGGCGAGCGCGTACAGCGTGAAGTCGATGACGTCGCGGAGAATCTTGGGCGTCGTCACCGGCGAGCGCATCCGCACCAGCTTCAGCGCGAACGCCACCGCGGCCCGGATGACGCCGTAGGCGAACGTGAGCATCCAGCCCACGTGCACGAACTTGTACAGGCCTGGCGGCGTGGTGGCTTCCGGCAGCAGGCGCGACGCCAGCCGCAGCACCAGGAAGGCGACCAGCATCCGCACCGCGCCGCGCAAATCGTCGCGCAGGTCCGGGTCGCGGGTGGTGCGCTGGATGCCCAGCAGGAGCACCGTCAGGACGGAGCCCGCCAGCAGGGGGAGGTGGCCTTCGAGGAAGTTCAGCACGCCCGGCGAATCAGACCGGTGGCGCGCGCACGGGTCAAGGTGGCGGTTGACGGGTGCCCTCCGAGCGGAGATACACGCCCCCCATGACGCTTGCCTCGGTGCAGGGACAGCCCCGCGCGATGGATGCGCTCCAATCCGCCCTGCGGTCCGGCTCGGTGCATCACGCCTACCTGTTCGCCGGGCCAGAGGGGGTGGGCAAGGAGCTGGCCGCGGTGGGACTGGCCCAGGCCCTCACGTGCCCGGAGGCCCCGGAGGTGGGCTGCGGCAAGTGCGCCAGCTGCCTGCGCCTCGCCAAGGGGCTGCACCCGGACGTCACCTGGGTGATGCCGGACGACGAGCGCGTGTCGCGAGGACTCGCGGGCCGTTCGGACTTCACCGGCACCCCCAGCCGCGAGCTGCGCGTGGAGCAGATCCGGCAGCTCCAGGAGCGGCTGGCGCTGCGCGGCCTGGAGTCCAGGCGCAAGGTGGCCATCCTGGTCAGCGCGGAGCAGATGAACGTCCAGGCGCAGAACGCCTTCTTGAAGACGCTGGAGGAGCCGCCCGCGGAGACCACCCTCATCCTGGTGGCGAGCGCCATGGACCGGCTGCTGCCCACCATCCGCAGCCGGTGCAGCAAGGTGTACTTCGGCCCGCTGCCGGTGGACCTGGTCGCACGGCACGTGCAGCAGGAGCGCAAGCTGGACGCGGACACCGCCGCCCTGGCCGCGGTGATGTCCGGGGGCAGCCTGGGCCGCGCGCTCGCGCTGGACGTGGACGCGCTGAAGGAGCGCAAGGACGTCCTCACCGCTTTTGAATCCCTGAGCGGCGACGACATCCCCGCGCTCCTGCGCTTCGCGGAGGCCCATGGCGGCTCGCGCGAGGACGCGGACACGGCGCTGGAGCTGCTCATCTTGTGGACACGGGACGTGGCGCTCGCGAAGGCCGGGGCGGAAGAGGCGCTGGCGAACCGGGACCTGAAGGTGCTGGCGCAGGAGGCGGCGAAGCGCACGTCGGAGGCCGCGCTGCACCGGCGGCATTCGCTGCTGGAGTCGGCGCGGACGGCCATCGGCTCGCGCAACGGCGCGCCCCGGTTGCAGCTGGAGCGGCTGCTCATCGAACTGTGCGTGGAGGGCCGATGAGCGCGGACATGGACGAGGTGCTGGCGGAGGTGAAGGGCGGCAAGGTGTGGCCGCTGTACCTCCTGTGGGGCGAGGAGTTCCTGGTCCGCAAGGGCGCCGACGAGCTGGTGAAGACGCTGGTGCCGGACGCGGCCATGGGGCTCAACCTCGCGGTGCTGGACGCGGCCTCCCCGCGCGAGGTGGCGCAGGAGCTGGCCACGATGCCGCTGTTCCCCGGGCGCAAGGTGGTGCTGGTGCGCGACCCGGAGTTCCTCGCGCCCAAGAAGGGCAAGGGCGACGCGCTGGCCAAGGCGCGCGACGCGTGGAAGGCGGGCAAGCGCAAGGAGGGCGCCCGGCGGCTGCTGGCGCTGGCGGGCCGCGCGGGCTGGGGCGTGGATCAGCTGGATCCCCGCGTGCCCGGCGCTCCCTCCGTGGAGCAGTGGAAGGACGAGCTGAACGTGGACCTGGCGGAGGCCGACCTGGCCTTCCTCCAGGAGGCGGCGGCCTTCTGCCGCGACGAGCGCATCAGCGCCCCGGAAGGGGACGCGTCCGCGCTGCTGGAGCTGCTCCAGAAGGGCGTGCCGCCGGGGCACGCGCTGGTGCTGGCGGCCACGGACGTGGACTCGCGCAGCCCGCTGCTCAAGTTCGCGCAGGACAAGGGCCGCCTCTTCGAGCGCAAGGTGGCCGCGCGCCACAAGGACCTGGACCTCAGCGAGATCGCGAAGGAGTTCCTGGTCCCCTTCAAGAAGAAGCTGGGGCCGGGCGCGCTGGAGGGGCTGAAGGAGCGCATCGGCGGCAACATCCGGCTGCTCCAGTCGGAGCTGGAGAAGCTGGCCGTCTATTCGGAAGGGCCCACCATCGAGGCCCAGCACGTGGCGCTGCTGGTGCACCACGCGCGCGAGGAGGAGTTCTTCGAATTGACGGAGGCGCTCCAGAAGCGCGAGCTGCGTGACGCGCTCTCCTATGCCGAGGACGCGATGGGGCAGGGCACGCACGCGCTGCAGTTGCTGGGCGCGGTGGCGTCCATCGTCCGCTCGCTCTTGGAGAACCACGCCTGGCTGGAGAAGTACGCCGGAGGCCAGCCGCCGCGCACCGGCCGCGACGTGGAGTCGCGCATCCTCCCGAAGCTGGAGGCGGAGCTGAAGGCCTCCAAGCGCAAGACGCCCAACGCGTGGGCGCTCGCGTTCGGCATGCAGGCCGCCGCCCGCTACGAGCGCCGCGAGCTGCTCAACGCCCTGGTGGCGTGCGCGGACGCGGACCTGGCCCTGAAGTCCTCGGCCAGCGGGAAGCTCGTCATCGAACGGCTGTTGTGGACGGTGTGCACCCGCGCCTGAAGGGGCCCGGGCTGAAGGAGCCGCCATGGCGGACAAGCGACGCTTCGACCTCTTCGCGGACCTGCTCGTCACGCGCTTTCCCCAGGCCCAACGCGTCTATGACGTCGCCGGCGGCATGGGGAAGCTGAACGAGTCCCTCACCCAGCGCGGGCGCACCGTCACCACCTTCGACCTGCGCCACAAGCACCTGCCCGTGCGGTACGCGCAGCGCATCTTCACGCTGGAAGAGCCGTGCGAAGCGGAGCTCGTCGTGGGCATGCACCCGGACGGCGCCACGCGGATCATCATCGAGTACGCCGCACGCCACGGGCTGGGCTTCGCCGTCGTTCCTTGCTGCTCCGACAATGGGATGCCCTACAAACCGTGGATGCGGCACCTGGCCGACGTGGCCCGCGACGCTGGCTTCCCCACCGTGGAAGAGGCCGAGCTCTCCATGGATGGGCGTGCCCGGGTCCTGCTCGGCGTGTGGCGTTGACGCACGGCGCGCGAATTCGCGGTCATCCTTTGCACACCAAGAAAAAGCCGCCAACCTTGGATTGCTCGAATAGAGGACACACCCGGTGTGCACTGTCATGGTTCAGGACAGGTGCCCGCGAACGCCGAAATCCCCAGCAAGACCGGGTGTTTGCGCCAGAGGCGTAACGTCAGCTTCCACATTACAGAAGATTTACTGGGCGCTGATGTGCCAGCCGCTTTCTGATGCTTCGCCGTACTGCGAGGTATTTCGCGGACTTAATGAGTTGGCCTGAAGAATGCTGAAAGGAGCGCTGCCCCGGCGACCACCCCCTTGCGCCGGGCAGGAGGCCGTACCTTGGTTCGCACCCGTTTCGTTTCAGCCCTGCTGGCCCTTCCCCTCGCCGCTTGCGGCGTCGGTGAGATGGACACCAACACGCAGAATGATCAGCAGAAGCCGGATGAAGTCGCCGAAGTGCAGAACGCCCTGAGCGTCATTCCTGGCGCCCAGATCGTCGGTACCAACGCGGATGGGACGCCGCACACCATCCAGGGCCGCCTGGGCCAGGCGGATCGCCCGCTGACGGGCTTCGCCGCCGCGGACGTGCACACGGCCATCGCCGGCTCGCTGCCCTCCATCGCGTCGCTGTTCCGCCTCACCGCTTCCGACCTGCAGGTCCGCCGCATCTCCGTGGACGACCAGGGCGTTTCGCACATCCGCTACGCGCAGACGCTGAACGGTCTGCCGGTGGTGGGCGAGGAGCTGGTGGTGCACGTGGACCGCTCGGGCGCCATCTTCGGCGCGAACGGTTCCGCGCGCTCCGGTGCCGCCGTGTCCGCGCGTCCGCTGGTCGCCGCGGAGGCCGCCAAGACGGCCGCGGTGCGTGACACGCAGGGCACGGGCCTGGCCGCGGAGAGCGCGCGCCTGGTGTACGTGAAGGCCGAGCAGGACGGCCGCCTGCGCCTCGCGTACGAGGTGAAGGTCACGGGCGAGTCCGCCCTGATGCCGCTGCGCGACCGCGTCTATGTGGACGCGCTCAACGGCGCCACGCTGCTGCGCGTGCCGGAGATCCACACCGCGCTCAACCGCAAGGTCTACAGCGCGAACAACGGCACCACCACCCCGGGTACGCTCAAGCGCAGCGAGGGCCAGGCGGCCATCGGTGACGCGCATGTCGACATGAACTACGACATGCTGGGCTACACCTACGACTGCTACAAGACGAACTTCAACCGCGACTCGCTGAACAACGCGGGCCAGACGCTCGTCAGCACGGTGCACTACAGCCGCAACTACGTGAACGCCTACTGGGACGGCACCCAGATGGTGTACGGCGACGGCGACGGCGTGAACTCCATCGAGCTGGGCAAGGACGCGGACGTCACGGTCCACGAGCTGACCCACGCCGTGACGGAGAACGAGTCCAACCTCACGTACTCCGCTCAGTCCGGCGGCCTCAACGAGGCCATGTCCGACACCTTCGGCGCCATCTGCGAGAGCTGGAAGTCCGGCACGTGGAGCACCGCGGCGGACATCTGGAAGGTCGGCGAGGACGTGTGGACCCCCGGCACGGCCGGTGACGCGCTCCGCTACATGGACGACCCGGCGAAGGACGGCGCGTCCATCGACTGGGCGCCGAACTACAGCGGCCAGGACGTGCACTACACCTCCGGCGTCCCGAACCTGGCGTTCGCGCTGCTCGCCAAGGGTGGCACGCACCCGCGCGGCCGCAGCACCATCAACGTGGCGGGCATCGGCGTCCAGAAGGCCGGTCAGATCTGGTACTACGCCAACGCCAACCTCTACACGGCTGGCACCACGTACGAGCAGGCGAAGACCTGGACCATCCAGGCCGCCGTGGCGCTGGGCTACGACGCCGCCACGCAGGCTTCCGTGAAGGCCGCCTGGGAAGCGGTGGGCGTGGGCGTGACGGTTCCGCCCCCGACCTGCACCACGCTGACCAACGGCGTCGCGAAGACGGGCCTGTCCGGCGCCGCGAGCTCCGCGAACTACTACTGCATCGACCTGCCGGCCTCCAAGGCGTCCACCTACGTGATGAGCGGCGGCACGGGCGACGCGGACCTGTACATCAAGTTCGGCGCTGCCCCGACGACGACGTCCTACGACTGCCGTCCGTACCTCTCCGGCAACGCGGAGTCGTGCAGCGCGGCGGCGAAGACCGCGGCGGGCAAGATGTACATCATGGTGCGCGGCTACTCCGCGTACAGCGGCGTGTCCCTCAAGGCCACGTACTAGTCCCTCGCACAGGTCCGGCGTGAGTCCACGCCGGGCCTCGTGAAGGTCACCTTCCGCCTCCGGGGCTCCTGTCCCGGGGGCGGTTGTGTTTCGTGGGCCCGCCTCGGGAGGTGGGCGGCCGGGTGGGCATGCGGCTCGGAGTCCACCGTGCGGGAACGGGGTAGGGTGCCCCGACTTCCCTCACAGGAGGATGCATGGGGTCGCGGCTGGGCCGGGTGTTGCTGGCGGTGGTGGTGGCGTTGGGGAGTGCGTCGTGCCACCGGGGCACGCGGGCTTCACGCACCTGCGTGGTGCTGTCGGTGGGCGGCACCAAGGGGCTCGCGCACGTGGGCGCGATGGACGCGCTGATGGCCCGGGGCGTGCCCATCGATTGCGTGGTGGGCAACAGCATGGGCGCGGTGGTGGGCGGCCTCTACGCGTCCGCGCCGGGGGACAACCTGCGCCAGCGCTACCGGGCCTTCTTCGCGGCCTATGAAGACGAGACGCGCAAGACGACCGCGGCGCGCGGCGCGGTGGGCGCGGCCGTGGGGCTGCTCGCGGTGCTGATGTCGGGCGGCGCGCTGGGACCGGCCGTGGCGGCGGGAGCGCTGGGCGCGGCGGGTGGCGCGGCGTCCGTGCCCCGCTTGAGCCACGAGCGCTTCACCCACGTGCTGGAGCGCTTCTACGCGGGAGCACGCGTGGAGGACCTGCCCGTGCCCTTCGCCACCTTCCACCAGGCGCCCTGGAACGGAGGCATCCGCCTGGTCACCGTGACGCGCGGTCCACTGTCGGAGGCTGTCGCCGCGAGCGCCGCCAACCCGCTCCTGTTCGAGGACGCCTCGCTGGAGCGCATCGACCCGGGCGCGGACCGCGTTTCCG
Source organism: Corallococcus carmarthensis (assembly GCF_003611695.1). GTDB lineage: Bacteria > Myxococcota > Myxococcia > Myxococcales > Myxococcaceae > Corallococcus > Corallococcus carmarthensis. Next base: position 43,361 of record NZ_RAWE01000012.1, read on the forward strand.
CGACGCCCGTCCATGACGCGTGTCAGCTGTTCCCGGGCGCGCGGCTCATCGCCATCAACGTCACCGGCGAGCCGGCCTTCTACCGCTCCGACCTGGGCTGCGACGTGCGGGAGGTCCGCGTGGACGTGGCCATGCCCCCGGCGGAGGCCTTCACCGGCCGGGGCCGCGCCTTCGAGGCCACCTACGACGCGGGCCACGACGCGGTGATGCGGGCCCGGCTGGACTGAAAAGCGACAGGGCCGCTCAGGGCGCCGTGAGCAGGCCCGTCACGTCCCGCCAGCCACCCTGGCAGGGGGCGATGTCCGTGGCCAGGTAGTGCCCCACCTGGCCGGGCCCGAGCGCGACGATGGCGGACGAGCGCGTGCCGTAGCCTTCCGTGTGGATGCACAGCGCCTGGAGCTGCTGGAGGAAGTCCGCGGGCAGGCTGTCCTCCGCGAGCGGCCCCGTCGCGGCCTCCCGGGGTGGCAGGGCATGGTCGGCCAGGGCCGCCTGGAGCCCCGTCACCAGCTCCGGCCACGGACGCTTCGCCACGGCCTCGGCCAGGGCGTGCGCGCGCCGCACCTTGGGCAGCGCCAGGTTGTCCAGGCTGTCGTTGGGGAGCACGTGCACTCCGTCCGGGACGTCCTCGTGCAGCAGGTGGGCATGGCCCGGGCGCGCGTAGGCCACCCGCACGGTGCGCGCGTCCCCGTAGAGCAGGTTGAAGGGGAGGAACTCCGGGGCGGGCAGGGTGCCGAGGTAGCGCTCGATGGCCTCCACCGACCCCGCCTGAAGGGCCCGGAGCACCACCTCGCCCCGGGACCGGGGGGCCAGGCCCAGGCTCCGGGCGCCGCGCTGGTTCGTCAGGGCGACGACGACTCCCTCGTGGGTGACCCCCATCCACGTTCCGCCCCGCTCCACGTCCTGGCCGCCCACCACGCGTGGGGGCTCGGAGAGGACCTTCGGCCCGTGGGCCGGACGCGCGTAGAGCTCATCCCGGTTGGCGGCGAGGACCAGCGGCCACTCGGGATGGACGTTACGGAGGATGAGGACGGTGCACATGGCGTCCGGTCGATAACATCCACCTTCGTTCCATGCACCCTCGGGCCTGCATGTTGGCGATGACCTCGTATCCCCGAGCGGCTATGGTCCGCCGCCCTCAGGAGAGTCCATGGCGGAGAGAACCCTCGTCACCAGTGCCCTGCCGTACGCGAACGGCGCCATCCACCTCGGCCACGCTGTCGAGTACATCCAGACGGACATCTACGTCCGTTTCCTGCGCTCGTGCGGCCAGGACGTCGTCTATTTCTGCGCGGATGACACCCACGGCACGCCCATTGAAATCAACGCCGCGAAGCAGGGCATCCCGCCGGAGCAGTTCGTCGCGCGCTTCCACGACGAACACCAGCGCGACTTCCGCGACTTCGACATCCGCTTCGACTCCTTCCACTCCACCAACTCGCCGGAGAACCGCCACTACGCGGAGCTCATCTACGGGCGCTTGAAGGACGCGGGCGACATCGACCGCCGCGACATCGAGCAGACCTACTGCGAGAAGGACAAGCGCTTTCTGCCGGACCGCTTCATCCGGGGCACCTGTCCCAACTGCAAGTCGGTGGATCAGTACGGCGACGCCTGTGAGAAGTGCGGCAAGACGTACAACCCCACGGACCTCATCGACCCGAAGTGCGCGCTGTGTGGCACGCCGCCGGTGCGCCGCAACTCCGTGCACCTGTTCTTCAAGCTGTCGCGCCACGCGGACTTCCTGCAGGAGGTGCTCAAGCGCCCCGGCTTCATCCACCCGGGCCTCGCCACCCAGCTCCAGGGCTTCTTCGAGAAGGGCCTGGCGGACTGGGACATCAGCCGCGACGGGCCGTACTTCGGCTTCGCCATCCCGGGTGAGACGGACAAGTTCTTCTACGTCTGGTTGGACGCGCCCATCGGCTACATCGCCACGACGGAGAAGTGGGCGAAGGAGTCGGGCCGGTTCCCGGACGCGCTCGCGTACTGGGGCAAGGACGCGCCCACGCGCATCGTCCACTTCATCGGCAAGGACATCGTCTACTTCCACGCGCTGTTCTGGCCCGCGGTGCTGAAGGTCGCGGGGCTGCACATCCCCAATGAGATCAAGGTGCACGGGCACCTGACGGTGAACGGGGAGAAGATGTCCAAGAGCCGCGGCACCATGGTGGCCGCGCGCGACTACCTGGACCTTCTGGACCCCAGCTACCTGCGCTACTTCTACGCGGCCAACCTGGGCGCGGGCGTGGAGGACCTGGACCTCAGCCTCAAGGACTTCCGCCTGCGGGTGAACGGCGAGCTCGTCAACAACGTGGGCAACCTGGCCAACCGCGCGCTGTCGCTCTTGGCCGGGCCGCTGGAGAAGAAGCTCGCGCCGGGCCGCGCGGAAGGGGCGGGGCGCAAGCTGGTGGAGGACGCGCTGGCGCGGGTGCCGGAGGTGCGCGAGGCGTTCGAGAAGCTGGAGTACCGCAACGCCATCAAGGTCATCACGGAGATCGCCTCCACCGCGAACGCGTTCCTGCAGACGCAGGCGCCGTGGGCGCTGGTGAAGAAGGACGCGGAGGCGGCGCGGGCGGACCTGTCGGACGCGGCGGACGTGGCGTACCTGGTGGGCGCGCTCCTGGCGCCGGTGACGCCGCGCGTGTCGGAGAAGCTGTTCGCGCAGCTGGGGGCGGAGCCGCTGACGTTCCAGGCGCTCACGACCGCGAAGTACCCCCTGTTGGACCGCACCCGTCCGCTGGGCACGCCGGAGCCGCTCTTGCCCCGGCTGGAAGAAGAGCGCGTCAACGCCATCATCAAGGTCCCCGCGGGGACGCCTGCCGCCGAGCCCGCCAAGGCCGGAGGCAAGGACAAGAAGACGGAGAAGAAGCCCGTGGAAGCGAAGAGTCCGGAAGGCGCGCCCGCGGTGCCCACGACGCAGGCGTCCCCTGGCGCCGGAGCGGCGGAAGGCGCGCCCGCGGCCGACATCGAGTACGCGGACTTCGCCAAGGTGGTGCTGAAGGCGGGGCGCATCGTGGCCGCGGAGAAGGTGAAGGGCGCGGACAAGCTGCTCAAGCTGGACGTGGACCTGGGTGAGGGCACGCCGCGCACCATCGTGTCCGGCATCGCGGAGGCGTACGCGCCGGAGGCGGTGGCGGGCCGGCGCGTGGTGGTGGTGGCGAACCTCAAGCCGCGCAAGCTCAAGGGCATCGAGTCGCGCGGCATGCTGTTGACGGCGGGTTCGGGCGGCAAGGACCTGTCGCTGCTGGACCCGGGCGACGTGCCGCCCGGCGCGGACGTGAAGTAGCGCAGCAGTAGCTTCAAGGACACGCCGGGTGGCACTCAAGCCACCCGGCGAGCGAGGTGACGAGACGTGGCGGACTGGCGTGCCGAGCGGGACCGCGCCCTGTTGACCCTGGAGCGTGAGAAGCGTCCGGCGAGCCGGGCAGAGGCGGCGGACCTGTTGTTCCACCTGGCGTCCGAGGAGCCCGCGCACGCCGCGGAGTTCACGGACGTGCTCGTGAGGCTGCTCGCGGATGCGCAGCCGGAGGTGCGCCGTTCGGGCGTGAGCCTCGCGTCCGTCATCCTTGCGCCGGAGCAGCTGCCGGACATGCTCCTGCCCCGGTTGCGCGACGACGACACCCGCGTGCGCCTGGAGGCCACCGGACGGCTCGCGGACCTCGCGCTGCCGCACGCGCGCGGCGCCCTGGCGGGGATGCTGGAGGACCCGACGCCCGAGGTGCGCTTCGAGGCCGCGCGAGGCATCGCCGCCCTCAAGCACCCGGCGGGCCTGGACGTGCTCGTGGCCGCGCTGGACGTGGACACGCTGCGCTTCCGGGCGCTGGGCGCGCTGGCGGAGCTGGAGGACGTGCGGGCGCTGCCGGCGGTGAAGCGCCTCTTCGGCAAGTGGCTGCTGCCCGCGTTCGACAAGACGCAGGCCGCGGGCGTGCTGCTGAAGCTGGGCGACCCGGAGGGCGCGGACTGGCTGATGCAGCGCACGCGCAAGAAGTGGAGCGGGGACCGGGCGCTCGCGGTGGAGCTGTGCGGCGAGCTCAAGGTCCCGGGCGCGCTGGAGCGGCTGAAGGACATCCTCGCGGACGCGAAGGACCCGTGCCGGGGCGCCGCCGCGCGCGGGCTGGGCCGGCTGGGAGATGCCCAGGCACTGCCCTGGCTGCTCGCCGTGCTGGAGGACCGGAGCGCGCCGGAGGACGACCGGCTGGACGCGGCGGACGGCGTGTGGCGCCTGGGCGTGGCGGAGGGGCTGGAGCGCGTGCGCGCCGCCGTGCCCACCTTCGCCTCGGAAGAGGCACGGACGGAGCTGGAAGAGCTGTTTCGGGAGAACCCATGAAACTGGTTGATGCGCACTGCCACCTGGAGCCGAAGGACTACGCGGACGTGGCGCCGGTGCTGGAGCGCGCCCGCGCCGCGGGGCTGGTGCACGCGGTGCTGGTGGGGCAGTTCCACGGCCCCGGTGACTGGGGCCACGCGCTGGAGGTCGCCGCGCGCCACCCGGACTTCCTGTCGCCCACGCTGGGCATCCACCCGCACGAGGCGGCCCGCGCCACCGAGGCGGACTTCGAGATGCTGGAGCGCACCTGCGCCCGCCCGGAGCTGCGCGCCGTGGGCGAGGCCGGGCTGGACTACTACTACGACCACTCACCGCGCGAGGTGCAGGCCACCGTCTTCCGGCGCCAGTGCGCGCTCGCGAAGCGCCTGTCCAAGCCGCTGGTGGTGCACGTGCGCGACGCGCATGACGACTGCGAGGACGCCCTGGCGGCGGAGGACGTCACCAGCGGCGTCATCCACTGCTTCACCGGCGACACGGCCGCGGCCCGCAAGTACCTGGACCGGGGCTTCTACCTGTCGCTGTCCGGCGTCATCACCTACAAGAAGACGGAGGCCCTCCAGGACGCGGTGCGCTTCGCGCCGCTGGAGCGCCTGATGGTGGAGACGGACAGCCCCTTCCTCGCGCCGGTGCCCCACCGCGGCCGCAAGAACGAGCCCGCGCACGTGCTGGAGACGGCGAAGAAGATGGCGGAGCTGAAGGGCGTCTCGCTGGAAGAGGTGGCCCGCGTCACCACGGCGAACGCGGCCCGCCTCTTCAACCTCACGCTGGGCTGAGCGCGTTGGCCAGGGCCTCCAGGTCCTGGTCCAACTGCGGCATGTCCAGCAGCAGCGCGTCCGGGTCGTAGACGAAGTCCGCCTGCTTCAGCTTCAGCAGGGCCTGCAGCGCGGGCTCACCCGCGTGGCCGCCGAACGCCGCGTGCACCACGCGGCCGCGCTCCAGGTGCAGCGAGCCCTCCAGCGTGTGGCTCCGCAGCTGGAGCTTCCCGCTCTTCTTGCCGCCGCCCAGCGTGCGCAGGAGCTCCTTCGGGGGCAGCTCGTCGAAGCTGCCGCGCACCACCCGGCCCGGACCGTTGTGCTGCACGCGGTCCTGGAAGAGGGACAGCACCGTGCGGGCCACCTCCGCCTTGTCGCCCGGGGGCAGCACGGCCGTCGCGCCCGCCATGAGCAGCCGCTCGCGCGCCTGGGCATCCGGTTCGCCCACCACGGCGATGGGCAGGCCCGCGCTCTCCGGCATGGAGCGCACGGCCTCCAGCAGGTCCATGACCTCCTGTTGGCCCAGGCGCAGGCTCACCACCAGCACGTCGCAGTCCTGCCGCGCCAGGCCGTCCAGCGCGCCGTCCAGCGTGGACAGCGCGTGCGCCACCAGCTCCTGCTTGAGCACCGCCTCCAGCAGCTCGCCGCGCGTGGCTTCGTCCGGCTCCGCGATGAGCACCTGCCGGCCTTCGCTGGCCAGCCGGTGCGCCAGCAGCGCGCCGCTCTGGAGCTGGCCGACGATGTCCGCCACCACCGGGTCGTAGAGCGTGCCCGCGTTCTTCTTGAGGTGCTCCAGCGCCTGCGTCTTGGTGAAGACGCGGCCGTGCGCGTTGCCCGGGTTCTTGGTCAGCTCCAGGAAGCTGTCCACCGCCGCCAGGATGCGCGCGCCCAGGGTGATGTCCTCGCCCTTGGCGCCCTGGGGCGTGCCGGAGCCGTCCCAGGCCTCGTACAGCTGCGCGAGGATGGTGTTCACCTGCGCGGGCAGGTGCACCGTTTCGAAGAGCTTCGTGGGCGCGCGGCAGCACGCCTTCGCCTGGGCCTTCCACTCCGCGTTGGCCGCGTTGCTCGCCAGCGAGAAGTGCCGCTCCGCGGGCTTGCCCAGGTCGTGCAGGTACGCGGCGATGGACAGCGCCGCCAGCTCCTTGTGGGGCATGCCCATGCGCTGGCCGACGATGCCCGCCTGACGCGCCAGCTGCGCGGAGTGTCCCCGGTGCCGGGGCCGGTCCTGCTCCAGGAGCCCCACCATCAGGCTCAGCGTCTCCACGTAGTCCGTGTCGCTGATGAGCCCGCGCGGGCCGCCCGGCTCGCGCCGCTGCGTGGAGATGCGCGCCACGTTGGTGCCGCTGCCGGAGCGCTGCAGCCGCATCCGCGCGTCCGTCTCCAGGCGCATGCTCAGGCTGGTGGCGCTCCGCCCGGCGGAAGAGCCGCTGCGTCCGGGCTCCGCGCCCACGTGCGTATTGGACGGCGTGTCCGGACGGCGGGGGCCGTTGGACGCGCTGGGGCCCTCCAGCAGCGTGGTGAACGCCGTGGGGTCGCCATAGTAGTGCTTGCGGATGGCCGCGGAGATGGCGCTGCGCAGGCCGATGTACGCGTAGACCTCCGACATGCCGGTGACGAGGGCGATCTCGTCGAGCAGCGACTTGTTCTGCGGCTCGGCGGCCACCACCGAGAGCAGCTTGCGCTCCGGATCCACGGCCAGCGGGAGCACGTTCTGCGCTTCCGCCAGCCGCACCGGCAGCTTGTCCAAGACCTTCGTGTCGATGCGGGCCTTGGCCAGCTTGTCCGCGGTGACGAAGCGGGTCTGGAACTCGTTGGCCAGGAGCCGCAGCAGCGCGGCCTCCTGGAGCAGGCCCAGCTCCACCAGGCAGTCCCCCAGCTTGTGGCCGGTGATCTTCTGGTGCTCCAGACCCTGCTCCACGGCCCCGGGGGTCACGAGGCCGGCCTCAATCAACCGCTCTCCCAGCCGCTTCGCCATGGACTTCAGCCCTCCGAGGAGCCACCACCCTCACCACCGGACTTCGCAGGCGACGACGGCGCCAGCGCGCTGAACGGCTTGAAGGTCAGCTCGCCGGGCAGGCTCTTGGGATCGCGCGGCGGACGGTCCTCACGAGGCGGACGCGCGGGGCGCTCCTCACGGGGGCCGCGATCCTCGCGGGGCGGACGATCCTCGCGGGGCGGACGATCGGCGCGGGGCTCGCGCGGAGGCCGCGGCGGACGCTCCGGACGGGCCTCCTGGGCCGCGGGGGCGGTGGTGCCTTCACCGGCCTGGGCGGGCGGGGCCTTGTCGGCGCGCGCCTTGCGCTTCTCCTCGCGGTGCTTGCGGCGGCCACCCTCCACCGGAGCCCGGCCGCGTCCGGTGGGCACGAAGCCCTTCCAGAGCGAGCGGTCGTACGCGCGCAGGTGATCCGTCCAGCGCTCGTTCGGGTCGCGCTGCATGGCCTCCACCCACGAGGAGATGCGCGCGTCGAGCGAGCTGAGCGTGTCGACGATCTGCGCCTCCAGCGTCACCGGCACCTTCGCGCCGGGGGCGCCGGACGGCCCCTGCTGGGAGATCGCCAGGTGCGTCAGGTGCTGCTCCAGGAGCGGCGGGAAGCCCGGGATGCCCAGGGTCTTCTCGCGGATCTTCTGCGCGGCCAGCACCGCGTGGCCCACCAGCCGGCCCTCGTCGGAGGTGTCGAAGCCCTTGTCGGACGCCCCGTCGCCGCCCTTCATCACGTCGTGCAGGAACGCGCCGGCCAGCAGCAGGTCGCGGTCCGCCATGGGGTAGTGGTCCGACACGCGCAGCGTCAGGCGCATCACCGACAGGACGTGCTCGGCCAGTCCACCGCGCCACGCGTGGTGCACGCCCTTCGCCGCGGGCGCCACCGGCAACGCCGTGGACACCTGCGCGTCGTCCAGGAGCGCGAGCAGCAGCTGCTTCACGAACGGGTCGTTGACGCGCTCGCTGATGAGCTCGCGGATCTGCCCCACCGCGCGCGGTCCACCGCCGCCCTCGTGGCGGTCGGCCTTGCCCTCGGAGGCCTTGGCCTCGCCGGACTTCGCGTCACCGGACCTGGCCTCGCCAGACTTCGCTTCGCCCGACTTCGCCTCGGCAGCGGGCTTCGCTTCGCCGGACTTGGACTCGGGGGCCTTCGCCTCGGCGGGCGGGGCGGGGGGCGGCTCGAACTCCTTGGGGTCGAGCGGTTCCGGATCCAGCCGCTCCACGGCCTCCACGACGACCTGGGTGCGGCCGTGGAAGACGATGACGCTGCCCTGCACGAGGACGAAGTCACCGCTCTGGAAGACGGGTTCGAGCGCGTCCACCTTGTCGAACACGCGGGCGTCCACCGTGCCGCTCTTGTCGGCCAGGGACAGCGACAGGAACACCTTGCCGCTGCGCGCGTTCACCTTCTCCTTCTTGGTGACGCGGAAGACGGTGTTGACGCGATCCTTCTCGCGCAGGTCCGCCGCGTACACCTTGCGGACGGTCTCGACGGAAGCCTCCGGGGTGGAAGTGGTCGCGGCCTGGGACTCGTTTTCGGTTGTCATCGCGGCGCGGACACTAACACCGAGGAGGCCCGTCGAGGGCGAAACAACACAGGCCTCCCCGCCCTTCAGCTCACCTCGAGCGCCACCGCCTCCAGGTACTCGGCCCCCGGGGAGCCGACCGGCGCCGGGTAGTCCGGCGGCAGCCCCATCCGTACCAGTCGGAATGCGATGCGCGCCTCCTGCTCGCAGGCCGTGGCCACGCACTCCGTGAACGAGCCCAGCCCCAGCGGTGGGTGATAACCGACCACCAGCAGCCGTCCTCCATGGCGGGTGCGCCTCAGGCCCAGCCGCACCTGATCGATGAAGTCCTCCTCGGACGCCACCCCCAGCGTGTCCAGCAGCACCAGGTCGAAGGTCTCCTTGAGGGCCCGGAGCACGGCCAGCGGCTCGCCTTGTTCCACCGTCACCCGGCCGAGCAGCCCGTTGGCCTCCGCGTTCTCACGCGCCAGGTCCGCCGCGTCCGCGTTGCCGTCGAAGGCGAGGATCTGCTTCGCCCCATGGCGCCCCGCGTGGACGAAGAGGCCGCCCACGTTGCACGCCACGTCCAGCACCCGGTCCCCGTTGCCGGTGCGGCCCAGGAAGCGTCGCAGCTCGCGGTGGTCGTACCCGTAGCCCGTGCCCCGGCCGTAGGTGAGATCCACGGTGAAGCGCGCGCCCAGCTCCAGGATGCGGCACCAGCGCGGCGGCGTGCCGTACATCACGTGCGGTCGCTGCGCGGGCAGGCCCAGCGTCTTGCGCCGGAGGGTGTCGTTGCGCAGGAGCACGGAGGCCGCTCCCGTCACCTCTCCCAGCGTGCGGGTGATCTCCTCCTGCCTCGCGTCCATGGAGCGGGTGAGCGTCTGGACGACGAAGTGCTGATCATACCGGTCCACGATGAGGCCCGGCAGCCCGTCCCCGTCGTCGTTGATGATGCGGCAGAAGCGCGGGTCGTCCACCAGCCGGCCGCGCCGCTCGAAGGCATGGCGCACGTGGCGGGGGATGAGCCCCTCCACGGACTCGTCTGGCAGGCCCAGGCGGCGCACGGCGTAGGAGGCCTGGAGGTCCACGTCCCCCAGGCCCAGGAGCTGCCCGTCCTCGTCCTTGAGTTGCATGGGCGTGCCGGGCTGAGGCTCGCCCTCCATGGAGACGATGTCCTCGCGGCGCAGCCAGGGGGCGCCATGGCGGAGCTTCCGGGCGGCTTCTCGGGACAGGTAGGTGCTGAGCAAGGTGCGGTCCTCCTCCAGCGCGATGGAGGGCACCCCGCAGGGTGCCTTCCACCAAACATGGGCCGTGTGGGGCCTGCTGGCGGCGAGGGCCGTGCAGCTGCCCTGGAGGGCAGGGGAGTAGGCGGCGCTAGAGGACGGGCGGTGGCCGCTTGTACGCCTTGAAGGTCACCCGCGTGAGCAATCCGCTGACCACCAGGGCCAGCGCGATGCCCATCATGCGGATGTTCCAGTTCGAGCCCGTGAAGAGCAGCACGAGCGCGAGCACGCCCATCGCCACCGCGCCCACCACCGTGAGCGTCTGGGCGCGTTTGGCCTTGTCCTGGGCCTGGGGCTTCTTCGCTTGGGCGAGCACGGGCAGCGAGGACGCCTTGCGCCACTTCTCCGCGCCGTCCTCGCGCACCTCGTCGTCCGGATCCACCAGGCCCTGCACGTAGGCTCGCTCGATGTCGCCCAGCGAGGGGAACATCAGCTCACCATCCGAGGTGCGCACGCGGTACGCCATGGGTCATCCTCCCTCCCGGCCCACCCTGCCCGGAAGGGAAGGGCACCTCAAGCCAGCTCGGTGGCAATCTGCTCAGCGGCGCGCAGTCCATCAATGGCGGAGGACACGATCCCGCCCGCGTAGCCGCAGCCCTCGCCGACCGGGTACAGGCCGCGCATGGACACGGATTGCAGGTCGTCACCCCGGGTGATGCGCACCGGCGAGGAGGTCCGGCTCTCGATGCCGATGAGCTTCCCCTCTTCGCTGATGAAGCCCCGCATCTTCCGGTCGAACGTGCGCAGCGCCGCCTTGATGGACTGCGTCAGCCGCTCCGGGAAGAGCTGGTTCAGGTCCGTGTGCGCCAGGCCCGGGCGGTAGCTGGTGTCGCCCGGGTCCTTCTTCACGCGGCCGGCCAGGTAGTCCGGGATGGTCTGCGCGGGCGCGAAGAAGCGGCCTCCGCCCAGCTTGTAGGCCTCACCCTCCCAGTGCCGCTGGAACTCCAGGCCCGCCAGCGGTCCGTGGAAGCCCTCGCGCGCGAAGTCCGCGACGGACACCGACACGACGATGCCCGCGTTGGCGAACTTCGCGTTGCGCCGCGAATTGCTCATGCCGTTGGTGCACTGCAGCCCCTCTTCCGTGGGCGTGGGCACCACGATGCCGCCGGGGCACATGCAGAACGAATAGACGCCGCGCACCTCGCCGTCCACGTCCAGGTTCTCCGCCAGCTTGTAGTCCGCGGGCGGCAGCTTCGAATGCTTCGCGGCGGCGCCGTACTGGATGCCGTTGATGAGCGCCTGCGGGTGCTCCGCGCGGAAGCCCAGCGCGAAGGGCTTGGCCTCCACGCTCACGCGGCCGTCGGCGGCGAAGCGCTCGTACAGCTCGCGCGCGGAGTTGCCCGGCGCCAGGATGACGCGGTCGCTCTCCAGGGTGCGCCCGTCCGCCATCTTCACGCCCGCGATGTGGCCGTCGCGGTAGAGCAGGTCGTCCACGCGCTGCTCGAAGTGCACCTGGCAGCCGCCCGCGATGAGCTCCTCGCGCAGCTTCGCCACCGCGCCGGGCAGCAGGTCGGAGCCGATGTGCGGCTTGCCCTCGATGAGGATGTGATCCGGCGCGCCATACTTCGCGAAGGCCTCGATGACCTTGCGCACCATGGGGTGGTTGATGCGCGTGGACAGCTTGCCGTCCGTGTACGCGCCCGCGCCGCCCTCGCCGAAGTTCATGTTGCTCTCGCGGTCGAGCGACCCGTCGCGCATGAGCTTCGCCACGTCCTTGCGGCGCGTGACGACCTCCTTGCCACGCTCCAGCAGGATGCTGCGCACGCCGCGCTCCAAGAGGCCCAGCGCGCAGAACAACCCGGCGGGTCCGGTGCCGATGATGAGCGGCAGCTTCTCCGGCTCCTTCACGCGGGGCAGCGCTTCCGGAGGGGGTGGGGCCTCGCTCACGTCCGGGGGCAGCCGGGGTGCCTTGCGGCCCGGGGCCAGCTCCACCTCGAGCGTGTAGATGTAACGCGGGCTGCCCTTCTTGCGCGCGTCAAGCACCGAGCGCACCACCCGCACGGAGGCGAGGTCGCTCCGGGTGACCCCCAGCTTCTCCGCGGCGCGCTGGCCGAGCAGCTCCTCCGGCTCGTCCAGCCACAGCCCGATGTTGTTCACCCGGTACGCCATTGTGTTCTGACTCCTCGATGGGGGCGCGTATGTGCTCCACCCCCCGGAGGGAATGCAAGCACTTGAAAAGACGAGACGGCCTTTGGAGGGGGGCGGGGTGGGTGCGTACCCGCTGATGCACCCGGCGCCACGTTCCAGGCGGGTGGGACGTCCGGGTGCGTAACCCCCTTCGCACCATCCACGTTCCGTGCCGTCCAGTTCCGGGCTTCAACCCCTGAGGACTGCTGGAGAATCCGTTTGGAAGAGAACGACTGGCACGGAGGTTGAAGACCGGACTCCCACGTAGACGCGGCGCCGGACCTGTGGCGCCGATTCCGGAGGCAATTCCCGTGAGCACCGACCAAAAGGGCACCCGCATTCTCGCGCGCACGTTCTTCAACCAGCTGCGCGCAAGCGGTTACACGCCGCACCAGGTCATTGGCATCGCCACGGAGCTCCTGGAGCTGGTGACGACCGACCTGAAGGAAGGCGACAAGGCCGTGGCCGCCACCCAGACGACGCCGGCCTCCGACGCCGGGGCGGGCTTTCAGCCGCGCGTCTAGCCCTTTAGAATCCCCTTCACAGACCCTCGGCGGGTGAGCGGGCTCCGGACGGGTTCCGGGCGCCCCACCCGCGAGGCGGCGGGAGCCTCGTCGAGCAGAATTCGTAGAACGCTGTCGATCTCCAAAAACCTCGTTCGTTGTCCCGGTGAGACGCCCATGGGGCCGGCTCAAACCAGGAGACAGACGATGCGGGTGATGGTTTTCGCGATTGCCACCGAAAGCACCGAACAGGGCGAGCCTCCCACGATGGAGGCGTTCGAGGCGATGGAGCGGTTCACCGAGGAGCTGGTCAAGGCCGGCGTCCTGGTGGCCGGCGCCGGCCTCAAGCCCTCCGCCGAGTCCAAGCGGATCACCATCGAGGGTCCCAGCCGCACGGTCATCGACGGGCCGTTCACCGAGCCCCGCGAGCTGATCGCCGGCTTTTCGATCTGGAAGGTCAAGGACATGGACGAGGCCGTGGCCTGGGCGAAGCGCTCCCCCAACATCATGCCGGGTCCGAGCAAGCTCGAGCTCCGGCCGTTCTTCGAGGCCGAGGACATGGCCGACGCTCTGGAGCTCGACGCCGGGACGCGCGAGAAGCTCGGCGTCGCCTGAGCAGGCCCATCGCGGGCCTGACCCTCGCGACGCGCCCTGTCGCCCTCGGGCCTTCAGGGCTGGGGGTGGCGCCTGCGCTCGCGGGCCGCCGCGGCGGCGATGACGAGCAGCGCGGCGGTGAGCGCGGTGAAGACGAGGCTCGCGGACGTGGACGCCGTCAGCGCGAGCAGCCCCATGGCCAGTATGAACGCGAGCACGTCCACGGCGGCGGGCCTGGGCTGGGGCAGCACGAGCACCGTGGCGCAGGCGGCCAGCGGTACGCCCAGCGCGACCTGCCGGAAGATGGCGTCGGTGTTGGTGCGCACCGTCTCCCAGTAGTTGATCAGGATGGCGGCGAAGATGACCACCGTGCCGCCCGCGAGCACGAGCACGCCCGCGGCCGCCGCGTCCTTGGTGAGCCGGGCCTTCTCGTCGAACTGTTGCACGGCCAGGTCCACCAGCTGCTCCAGCGCGCTGTTGAGGATCTCCGCGAAGAAGATGAGCAGCACGCAGAAGATGAGCGTGACCTTCTCCGCGAGCCCCAGCGGGATGCCGCTGCCCACCAGCCCCACCAGGACGCCGGAGATGAGGTGGATGCGCATGTTGCGCTGCCAGGCCACGGTGTGGATGAGGCCCGCCCACGCATGTCCGAACGAGGCGAACAGTCCGTTGCTGCGGCGGGAGGGAAACTGGGGACGGGAGGGTGCAGGAACGGTCATCGGAAGGTGAAGGGGTGGGCAGGCTAGCACCCACGGGTCCGATTGAAGCGGGGGAGTGAACGGGTAAGGTCGGCCGCGTGATGCGAACGTCCCTTCCGTCCTGGTCGCGCACGCTGGCGCTGACCCTGCTGTGCACCTCCGTCCTCGCTCAAGCGCAGGACACTCCCGAAGCCTTCGAAGGCGACGACCTGGGGCTGGAGCCGCCAGGTGTTCAATACCTGCCAGCTCCGGCGCCCCGGGCCCATGAGCAGCGCCGGCTGTCACCGGACGCGCCCGCCGTGGTGCGCCGCGAACCGCGGGCCACGAAGGCTGGCGTGAAGACCGCGGGTGTGCCGCAGACGCGGCTGGGCGAGGGAGCGCTGTCCGGCAAGGTCATCTACCTGAGCCCGGGCCACGGCTTCTACCGCGACAACGGGCTGAAGCGCTGGGCGACGCAGCGGCCCAACACCTGGGGCGTGGTGGAGGACTTCATCTCCGCGGAGGTGGTGGCGCAGGAGCTGCAGCCCCTGCTGATGGCGGCGGGCGCCACGGTGGTGTCGGTGCGCGAAACGGACCTGAACCCGCTCATCGCCACCGTGGACAACGGCGGCACGGGCTATGTGGAAGGCGGGGACACGGCGCGCTTCCACGCCTCCGCGCAGAAGGGCTGGGCCCCGCCGCCCGTGCCCATGGGCAACGGCGTGGAGCCCTTCGCCCTGGGCACCACGCGCACGCTGGACACGGCGGCCACCTCCACCGCGAAGGTGACGTGGACCCCGGACGTACCGGCGGACGCGGCCTACAACGTCTACGTCTCGTACGGCTCCGACCCCACGCGCGCGACGGACGCGCACTACGTGGTGAAGCACGCGGGCGGCGAAAGCCACTTCCGCGTGAACCAGCAGCGCCACGGAGGCACGTGGGTGCTGCTGGGGCGCTTCTACTTCAAGGCGGGAGCGCACCCGGAGTCGGGCGCGGTGGTGCTGGAGAACGACTCAACGGCGGGCACGGGCGCGACGCTGTCCGTGGACGCGGTGCGGCTGGGCGGTGGGCGGGGCCTGCTGGGCGACGCGGCGCAGGGGCCGCTCTTGCGTCCCCGCTTCGAGGAGAGCGGGCGCTACCACGTGCAGTACAGCGGGGCGCCCTTCAGCGTGTACGCGCCGTCGGGGGCGAACGCGCTGTCCAACGAGCGCAACGCGGACGTGACGTCCCGGCCGCGCTTCGCCGCGTGGCTGCACGAAGAGGGCGAGGACGCCGTCTACGTCGCGTGGCACACCAACGCGGGCACGTCCGGCACGGTGCGGGGCACGGAGGGCTACGTCTACGGACCGAACCCGGTGGACGGCACGCTCAACTTCACCGGCGTGGCGGGCGGTGACGTGATGGCGCGGGCGCTGCTGTCGCAGATTGATGCGGACCTGAAGCGCGAGGTGGATCCGAACTGGCGGGTGCGCAGCCTGCGCTCGGCGAACCTGGGCGAGGTGAACCCCACGCACAACCCGGAGATGCCCAGCGTGCTCCTGGAGATGGCGTACCACGACAACACGACGGACGCGGCGAACCTCAAGGAGGCCCGCTTCCGGCACGTGGCCGCGCGCGCCATCGTGCAGGGGTTGATCAAGTACTTCGCGACCCGCGACGGCGCGGCGGTGCACCTGCCGCCGGAGACGCCGGGCGCGGTGGTGGCGCGCAACGCGACGCCGGGCACGGTGGAGGTGAAGTGGTCGGCGCCCCCGCAGGTCGCAGCGGAGGAGGGCCGCGACGCCCCCACGGCCTACCGGCTGTACCAGAGCGCGGACGGCTTCGGCTGGGACGAGGGCACGGAGGTCCAGAACACCTCCGCCACCGTCACGCTGGCGGCCGGCACGCTGCGCTACTTCCGCGTGGCCGCGGTGAACGCGGGCGGCGAGTCCTTCCCGTCCGCCACGGTGGGCGTGCGCGTGGGGAGCACTGCGCCGGTGCTGCTCGTCAACGCGTACGAGCGGCTGGACGCGACGGTGGCCTGCGGCGAGGAGCTGGAGACGCCGTACGACCTGGAGGCCCCGCTGCGCGTCTACCTGGAGGCGATGAACGACGGCAGCTACCTGCGCCAGCATGGCGCGGCGTTCGCGCAGTCGGCGGTGGCGTTCGACAGCGCGACGGGCAACGCGGTGGCGGCGGGGCTGGTGTCGCCCACGGGCTACCGGCTGGTGGACTGGTCCACCGGGCGCGGGGGCGTGGGGGGCGTGGGTCTGCCACGGACGGAACAGGACGCCCTGCGCGCGTTCGTCACCGGCGGCGGGCACCTGATGCTGTCGGGTGGCCGCACGGTGTCCACGCTCGCGGCGGGCAGCGCGGACGACAAGCTGTTCCTCGCGGACATCCTCCGGGCGTCCATCGCGGCGGGGGCCCCGGCGGCCCGGGTGGAAGGCTCGGCGGGCGGCTTCCTCTCGGACCTGGCCGCCACGCCGCTGGCGGATGGGCTGCTCGGGGCCTATCCCGTGGGGGTGACCGACGTGCTGGCACCCACGGGTGGCGGCGCGGGCGTGCTGCGCTACACCGGGACGTCGCTGGGCGCGGGCGTGGTGTCCGCGGGCACGGCGCCCGCGGGGCAGGTGCTGGTGCTGGGCTTCCCGTTCGAGGGCCTTGCGTCCAATCGTGAGCGTTCGCGGCTGGTGGGCGCGCTCCTGGTGCGCTCGGGAATTCTTGCCCAGGCGCCGGCCCTTCCCGCCGCGGACGTGACGCCCGCGGTCAGCCCCCGGCCGCTGTCGTCTTGCGTGGCGGTGCGCGAGGTGAATCCGCATCCGCCGGTGGACCCGGGCCCGGTGGACCCGCCGCCGGAACCGACGGTCGTTCCGGTGCTCCCCAATGACTATTCCCCCAAGGGAGACAGCGGATGTGGGTGCGGGGCGGGAGCGGGAACGGCCTCCGGGCTCTGGCTGTTGGTCGGGGTGATTGTTCAGCTCCGGCGTGCGCGCTCGAAAGCGGCCCACGCGAAGCGTTGACTCGGCGGGGGCGCCTGCCTACGGTCGCCCGCCTTCTTTACGAGACTCATGACGGTGGGCCGCGAAGGCCCACTCCTTCAAGGAGACGGAAAACACCATGGCCATCAAGCTCGCCATCAACGGCTTCGGTCGCATCGGTCGCTGCATCCTTCGCGCCGCGCTCAGCCGCAAGGAAGACCTCGAGATCGTCGCCATCAACGACCTCGACAAGCCGTCGGCGCTGGCCCACCTGTTCAAGTACGACTCCGTGCACCGCACGTGGCCGGGTGAGGTGTCGCACACGGACAAGGGCATCGTGGTGAACGGCAAGGAGATCGCCGTCACCGCGGAGAAAGACCCCTCCGCCCTGCCGTGGAAGAACATGAACGTGGACGTGGTGATGGAGTGCACCGGCCGCTTCACCGCGCGCGACGCCGCCGCCAAGCACCTGGCCGCGGGCGCCAAGAAGGTCATCATCTCCGCGCCGGCCAAGGGCCCGGACATGACCATCGCGTACGGCATCAACCACCACGAATACGACCCGGCCAAGCACCACATCGTGTCCAACGCCTCGTGCACCACCAACTGCCTGGCGCCCATCGCCAAGGTGCTGGTGGACAACTTCGGCATCGAGAAGGGCCTGATGACGACGGTGCACAGCTACACCAACGACCAGCGCATCCTGGACCTCACCCACGAGGACATGCGCCGCGCCCGCGCCGCCGCGCTCTCCATGATCCCCACCAGCACCGGCGCCGCGAAGGCCATCGGTGAGGTCCTCCCCGTGCTCAAGGGCAAGATGCACGGCCTGTCCGTCCGCGTCCCCACCCCGAACGTGTCCCTGGTGGACCTGACGGTGAACACCTCCAAGAAGGTCACCGCGGAAGAGGTCATCGCCGCGATGAAGGCCGCCGCCAATGGTCCGCTCAAGGGCGTGCTGGAGTTCAGCGACGCGCAGACGGTGTCCGTGGACTACAACGGCAACCCGCACTCGGCCATCTTCGACGCCACCAACTGCTACGTGATGGGCGACAACCTGCTCAAGGTCATGGCCTGGTACGACAACGAGTGGGGCTTCTCCAACCGCATGGTCGACACGGCGAAGTTCCTCGTGTCCAAGGGCGTGGCTTAAGGCCGCACCCCGCATCCCGGCACGTTGTTGGGCTGACCGAGACAGGCACAAGGGACACCAAAGATGATCCGCTACATCGATGACCTGCAGTTGACCGGCAAGCGCGTCTTCATCCGCGTGGACTTCAACGTCCCGTTGGAGGGGCGCCGCGTCACCGACGACACCCGCATCCGTGAGGCGCTCCCCACCATCCGGCGGGCGCTGGAGATGGGCGGCAAGGTCATCCTGGCGTCCCACCTCGGTCGGCCCAAGGGGGCGGACCCCAAGCTGTCCACGGTGCTCGTCGCGGAGAAGCTGGCGGAGCTGCTGGGCGGCAAGCACGAGGTCATCCACGCGGACGACTGCGTGGGCGACAACGTGAAGAAGCAGGTGAACGACCTGAAGGCGGGGCAGGTGCTCCTGTTGGAGAACCTGCGCTTCCACAAGGAGGAGGAGGCGAACGACGAGACCTTCGCGCGCGAGCTGGCGGCGCTGGCGGACGTCTACGTCAACGACGCGTTCGGCACGGCGCACCGCGCGCACGCGTCCACGGCCGGCATGGTGCCCTTCGTGAAGGAGAAGGCCGCCGGCCTCCTGATGCGCAAGGAGATCGAGTACCTGGGCGACAAGGTGCTGCGCAATCCGCAGAAGCCCTTCGTGGCCATCCTGGGCGGCTCCAAGGTGAGCGACAAGATCAAGGTCATCGAGAGCCTGCTGCCCAAGGTGGACGCGCTGCTCGTGGGCGGCGCCATGGCGTACACCTTCTTGAAGGCGCAGGGCATCGAAGTGGGCAAGAGCCGGGTGGAGGAGGGCGACAAGCTGGCGCTGGCGGCGAAGCTGCTGGACACGGCCAAGCGCCTGAAGACGCCGCTGGTGCTGCCCATCGACCACATCGTGTGCGCGGACCTGGAGGGCAAGGGGCCGGTGAAGGAGACGCCGGATCAGGTCGTCCCCGCGGACATGATGGGCCTGGACATCGGCCCGAAGACGCGCGCGATGTTCACGCAGCGGATCCGCGACGCGAAGACGGTGGTGTGGAACGGGCCCATGGGTCTCTTCGAAGTGGCCAAGTTCGCGGAGGGCACCCGCTCCGTGGCCGCGGCGATGTCCATCAACAAGGACGCGACGACGGTGATTGGCGGCGGCGACAGCGCGGCGGCGGTGGAGCAGATGGGCTACGCGGACAAGATGAGCCACGTGTCCACGGGCGGTGGCGCGTCGCTGGAGTTCCTGGAGGGCCGGGAGCTGCCCGGCATCAAGGCGCTGGAGACGAAGTAGGGCACCCACGCGGTACGCACCGGGGGAGACACCACGATGGCTCGTCGGAAGATCGTCGCTGGCAACTGGAAGATGAACAAGACGGTGCCGGAAGCGCTCGCGTTGGTGCGGGAGCTTCGCGGCGCGGTGGCGGCGCTGGGCGACAAGGTGGAGGTGGCCATCGCCCCGCCGTTCGTGGCGCTGCAGCCCCTGCACGTCGCGCTGGAGGGGGCGCCCCTCCAGCTGGCGGCGCAGAACTGCCACTGGGAGTCCTCGGGCGCCTTCACGGGGGAAATCTCCGCGCCGATGCTGGCGGAGCTGGGGTGTGCCTACGTCATCGTGGGGCACTCGGAGCGTCGGCAGTTCTTCGGGGAGACGGACGCCACGGTGAACAAGCGGGCGAAGGCGGTGAAGGCCGCCGGGATGACGCCCATCGTGTGCGTGGGTGAGACGCTGGCCGAGCGCGAGTCGAACCAGACGCTGGCGGTGGTGGAGCGCCAGGTGCGGGGCGCGCTGGAGGGCTTCTCCGGGGCGGACGTGGCCACGTTCGTGATGGCGTACGAGCCGGTGTGGGCCATTGGGACGGGCCGGACGGCGACCACGGCGCAGGCGCAGGAGGTCCACGCGGCCATCCGGGGGCTGCTGGCCCGGCTGTACGACGAGGGGACGGCCGGCAGGGTCCGCATCCAGTATGGCGGCAGCGTGAAGCCGGACAACGCTGCGGAATTGCTGGGGCAGCCGGACGTGGACGGTGCCCTGGTCGGGGGAGCGAGCCTCAAGGCGGCCGACTTCGTGGCCATCGTGAAGGCGGCGGGCTGACGTCGGCATTCCCGTTAGAAGTTGTCACCCGTTGACCACTTTGTGTAGGTTGCGCCCTCTTTTCACGGAGCGTTTGGAACACCCATGCTGACCTTCTTCACGATCGTGCACGTCCTGCTCTGCGTGTTCATGATCTTCGTCATCTTGTTGCAGCCGGGGAAGGACGCCGGCATGGGTTCCGCCCTGGGTGGCGGTGCCGCGACGAGCGCCTTCGGTGGGCGCGGCGCGGTGACCTTCTTGAGCAAGCTGACGGGCATCTGCGCCGCCTTGTTCTTCCTGACCTCGCTGGGCCTGTCGTTCGTGGGCCTGCGCGGTTCCGTGGCCGCGGGAGGTTCCGTGGCGACGCCGGCGAAGACGGCCCCGGCGACCCCGGGTGCCACGACGCCTGCTCCGGCGGCCCCGGGTGCGGTGGAGCAGGAGCGCTCCGCGACGCCTCCGGCGGAGGGCCAGCAGGCTCCCGCGACGCCGGCTCCTGCGCCCGCGCAGTAGCCGTCAGGAAGTATCGGCTTCACGCGACGGTTGAATTGGTTGTTGCGTGAATCCACGGGGTCCGGTACATGGACCCCGCCGAACGCCCAGGTGGTGGAACTGGTAGACACACCATCTTGAGGGGGTGGCGCCGAAAGGTGTGCGGGTTCGAATCCCGCCCTGGGCACTCCGAACAAGAGCCTCCGAGTCGAAAGACTCGGGGGCTTTTGTCGTTTCAGGCCCTTCGCGGCTCAGGGCTCCGCGTCAGGCGTGCTGAGCGGCCGGCGCTGGTGCTGGGCCTGGTGGCCCGGGAACATGGAGACGAAGAACTCCGACCAGCCTCCCATGCGCACCCGGACCACGTCGTACTTCTCTGGATCCTTTGCCGCCTTCTCGAAGGTCTCCGGGTTGGCGCAGGTGATGGTCAGGATGTTCGAACCCTGCCCCTGCGCGAACGCGTGCAGCACCCGCTCCAGCGAGTCCACGGGGAAGTCTTCGCGGATGTTGAAGTCCGTGGGCGCTCCGCTCGTGAAGCCCTCCGCACCCGCGCCGGTGTAGCCAGACAGCGCTCGCAGGAAGCCCTCCACCTGATGATCCACGGGCTGATCCGCGATGCTGGGTGACGGGCTCAAGTCCGAGGCCAGCGTCTCCCCGAGCCGCCTCCCATCCGCGGAAGCGCCGCAGGTGGCACCGAACTCCAGGTAGTTCTCGAAGGTGCCCGCACCTGGCTGGATCTGGAATCCGCCGAACGGCTTCTCCGGCGTCCCGAACCTCCGCGCCAGGTCCACCATCTTCTGGGCGGTGGGCTCGGCTGGCTCCGTGAAGACCCGCACCACCGTCTCCGCCACGCGCTGGATGAAGGTGTTGCCGAAGCGGTCCACCTCCTCGTGACCCCGGCCGTAGCGGGGCTGCGCCAGGGCCACGTTGCGCAGCGTCTTGTAGCGCTCCGCCTTCGCCTCGATGCGTGCGGGCCCCGCGAACGTGCTGATGAAGGGCTCGTCCATCTTGTAGCCCCAGTCGCACAGCAGCGCCTCCACCAGTTCCGGCAGCGACGTCACCGCCGTGTCTGGTTCGAACACCATCTTCCGGATGGCGTACAGCGAGTCGATCACCGTGGAGAGCCCCGTGATGCACGGGGCCACCATGTTGTAGCGGGCTCCACCCCCATAGAGGTCCAACCCCTTGTCGATGCAGTCGTCGACGAACACCGACAGCAAGGGTGATGGGCACACGGCGCTCATGGTGCCGAAGACCCCCACCATGCCATCCGCCTGCTTGGCATACATCCAGCTCAGGTGCTGGAAGAACAGCTCCTGGAGCTGCTCGAAGGAGTGGATCTCCGAAGGTGGAGGCGAGGTGAAGGACACGCGCTGGCCCCGGAAGTACATGGGGCCCGACGTGCTCCAGTTCTTGCCCTGGTTGAGCGCGGCCTCCAGCGGCGACAGCGCCGTCATCCCGCCCAGCGTGAACCAGTTCTGCCCGACGATCTGCGGCTCGTAGCAGCCATCGCATGCGTAGTCCCGCGCCGCCTGGAGCACCACCTCGCTGCTCCACGCGCCGCCGGCCTTCTGCGCCACCGGTGTGGAGGCCGTGGGCTGGACGCCCTGGCCCACGCCATCGCCACTGTGCAGCAACCCGGGGATGATCTTCTCGTCGTTGAGGAGGATGGGGTGGGCGCCGCCGCTGAGGAGCGCCAGCGCCGCCTCGTGCAGGTACTCGGGCGGGATGTCCTTGCGCACGCGCAATGACAGACACGGCGCGTTGAGCGGCAGGCGCCGGGCCGCGCGCAGGCAGAGCAGGGTGACGCGGTTGTACGCGGGACGGCCGTCCCCTGGCATGTCATCCGCGAGCGTCCCTCCCACCGTCACCTGCTGAATCCACTGGTTGTTCGCGGCCCCTTGCGGGTAGTTGCCGCTCATCCCACCCATGGCCAGGTTTCCGAAGGGTTGGTGGTCCTCGACGAACTGGCGGTTGAGCTGCACCTTCTCCCCCAGCTTGAGCCAGAAGCAGTCGATGATCTCCTGCGCCTGCTCGTCGTCCAGCACGCCCGCCGCCACGTCGCGCTCGTAGAAGGGGAAGAGCATCTGATCCAACCGGCCCACCGCCGTGGGCTCGCCAATCAGGTGCAGTCCCGCGTGCAGCGTGAAGAGCAACTGGGCGGCCTCGAGCATCGTCTGGGGCCGCTCCGTGGCCAGTCGCTGCATCCGCTCCTGGATCTTCAGCAGATTGTCGCGCTCGGCGTGCTGCCCCAGGGGCAGCTCCGAGGCCATCTTCCCCGCGAGCGCCGCGTAGGCCAGGCAGCTGTCGCGCACGCCCTCCAGGGACAGCACGACGCCCCGGTAGAACTGGCGCTTGCCTTCATCCTGGGTCGTGTCGTGACGGGCCTGGACGTCCGCCATCAGTCCTCCGAGCCCCCGGTCCAGGGCGCGCTGGAAGCCTGGCACCAGGTGGCCCACACCCGACGCGGAGCTCAGCCCCGCGAAGAAGTTGCCCAGCTGCTCGTCCTTGCGCGCGTAGTCAATCACATACCGGCCCTGTCCGAGCCCCAGGTTGGGCATGGCCCCGACGATGAGCTCCACGGGATGGATGCGGTAGGTGTCCGCGCCGTTGATCCAGTTGCCCTGCGCGTCCTGGCGCCGGCCCCTGAAGCCATAGGCGTCACTGGCGAAGACACTCCCCAGGCTGACCTTGATGGCCCAACCCATGCGCTCGACGACGGAAAGCCCCATCACCTCCCGTGCCTTCGCGGGTCCGTACTGGCGCGCCACGTAGGCGCACAGGTGCTCCAATTCCTGCTGTGCCCGGTTGACGTACCAGTTGTCCTGCCAGCGGGAGAAGGCATCCGACAGCAATTGCAGCACCCGGTTGGACGGGGGCAGGTGCGTCCGGCGCTTCTCGCCGGACATCGTCGCCATCTGGAACAGGTAGTCCTTGTGGTTGTAATGCATGTACCCGTTCGACGAGGCCACGTCGAAGTGACGGTCCAACCGGCTCCAGTCCACGCCGGGGAAGCGCTTCCAGTCCTGCTGCTCCGCGGCCTGGAGCGTCACCGGGGCCAGGCCCAGGTCGGCCTGACTGGGGATGTAATAGAAGCCTCCCAGGTTGGAGCGGACCTCGGAGAGGAGCCGGTCACGCATGAAGCCGCGCTGGTCGCCAATCTGCTGGTTCATGATGGCTTCGAGCGCGCGGACGCTCCGGGCGTAGCCCGCGAAGTAGATGCCCGCCTCGTCCCGGAGGCTGGCGCCCTTGGCGAGCAGTTCGGCGTTCTTCGTGGTGTCCGCCTGCCCGAAGGGCAATCCCAGCCGGAGCACCTGCAGCGTGTTGCCGTGGGCGTCCTGCACGCGGGCGCTCTTGATGTGGCTGCGCTGGTCCTGGGTGGGGATGAGGATGTCCTCGGTGGTGCGCCCCACCAGGTCCTCCACCTGCTGCGGGCTCATGTCGAGCAGGTGCTCCCAGTTGAGCGCGAAGCGCTGCGCGAGCACGAAGGAGGCACCCAGGTGCGCTGGGTCCTCGAACCCGACCAGGGTCTGCTCCTGGATGGAGACCGGGTCGGACGGGTTGTTGAGGTTCTCCGAGAAGCGGCAACCCAGCACCTTGCCTCCGCGCTTGTCCGGGCGCGTGGACTTGGTGGCCGCCTTCTGGTGGTCATGGGGCCCGGAGCGCACGCAGCGCGCCTCCTCCTCCAGCCGCGCGCGGATGAAGGCGAAGACCGCGTCGCAGTGGGCCTCCTCGTCGGACTTGATGTGGAACCACAGGTCACCCTGCGAGTCGACGAACGTCCCGTTCGAGCGGGAGAACACGGCGGAGCGGCAGGCTGGCGAGGACTCCTCCGGGAAGGCCAGCTTCATGCCTTCGGGAAGGTCGGTCCCTTCCTCGGCGCACCACTCCTGCCAGAGCTGGAAGCCCACCCCAACGATGGCGGAGGTGTTGGCGCTCCCGTAGTGGGCGTGGATCTCCTCGCGCACGTCCTGCATCAGCTTCTGGAGGAGTGCTTTGGTCAGCGGCTCACCGGACCCACCTGGCGTGCGCCAGAACGTCGCGAATACGGCGTAGGGCGAAGGGTAGACCAGGCCTCGCTGGACCAGGGACCAGAGCTCATGGCTGAGCTGGTTTCCCTGCTGCGTGGACAGCGACTTCGCGGACTGGTTTTCTCGTGCAAGGACTGACGGCGTGCGCATTCGGCGTCTCCCGGGCTGGGCGGAAAAAGGGGCCTGTCTGTCCATGGAGCCCCCCGCCCAGGACGTGCCATCTATCAAACGGAGGCAATTCCTGTCATGTCACGGCGGGTCGAGGGTTCATGTCAGGGGAAACCACTAGCATGACATTCATTGGCTGGGTGGTTCCCGTTGACCCGGCGAGCGTCCACGGACGCCGGAAGTCGCGTTGTCAGGCCGGCCCACGCTGGACCGTCGACGGCCGCGCCGGGCCATGACCGTCGGGCACGCCAGGAGGCGGGAATGGGTGGGACTGAAGGCGGATGGTACTTCGCGGCCGTGGGCGACGTGCATGGCCAGATGCACGCGATGGTGCGCTTGGTGGAGGGCTGGTCCGCGCGCACGGGCAAGCCCCTGGCGTTCGTGGTGCAGGTGGGCGACTTCGAACCCCACCGCGACGAAGCGGACCTGGCCACCATGGCGGCGCCCGCCAAATACAAACATCTGGGCGATTTCCCTGCCTACCACCGCCGCCAGACGGGCTTCCCCTGGCCGGTGTATTTCATTGGCGGCAACCATGAGCCGTACGGCTTCCTGGATGCCCAGGCTCCTCAGGGCCTTGAGGTCACTCCCGGTTGTCATTACCTGGGGCGCGTAGGGCAGGTGGAACCACGGGGCCTTCGCGTCGCCGGGCTCTCCGGCATCCATCGCGAGGATGTGTTCCGGACCGCACGTCCGTCCCTCCTGGACCCCAGGTCCGTGTCCCACAAGGCCTTCGCGTACTTCAACGAGGAGGACGTGGACCGCGCCATGGGGCTCCGGAACATCGACGTCCTCCTGCTGCACGACTGGCCCTCTGGGCTGATCGCGGCCTCGGACGCGGCGGCGTTCGAGCACCAGCGGCGCAGCGTGAGCCACGACACGGTCGGGAATGACTACGCCCGCATGCTCGTGGAGGCGCTCCGGCCCCGCCTCGTTCTCTGCGGCCACATGCACCGGGCGTATCGCGCCACCATCCGGCACCCGTCTGGACAGGTGTCGGACGTGGCCTGCCTGGCCAGCGTGCGCCAGGGGCTTGAGTCACTCGCTGTGTTCCATGTCTCCTCGGACAGGCTCACCGAGGTCACACGGACTCGCTGAGTCATTGAGAACGTGTAATCCAAGTTTTATGAAACATCACGGCCAGCCGTGAAACAAAGGTGGGACGTCTCAGACCCGGGTCGGAGGCCGGGGGCTTTCGGATTCACGGTCCGGATGGGTTACACTTCAACGCGACACGGCGGAATGGGACCGCCGGGCCGTTGCTGGGGTGATTCGTGGAAGAGGAAATTGTCTATCGCCACACGGTGGAGGGCTTGTTCCGCTCCATCGGTGACCGTCTCACTCCGGAGCTCCGCGCGAAGCTGACCGCGGTGGGCCTGGACCTGGACGCGCAGTCCCCGCGCAACACGTCCCGGACGGTCTTCGCGGACTCCCTTCGCGTCACCGTGGAGCACCTGTACCCGGAGTTCGACGTGAGCGAAGGCTACCGGCGCCTGGGCGTAGGCATCATCCAGGGGCTGGAGCAGACCGTGCTCGGCAAGTCGCTCGTGTCGATGTGGCCCATCTTCGGCCCGCAGCGCGTCGTGGTCCGCATCCAGGAGAGCTTCGAAACCGTGAACAACTACATGAAGTCGGAGTTGCTCACCCAGGGACCCGGCCACCACCTCATTCGTGTCAACGAGTGCAACGGGAACCCGGGCTACCTGCGCGGCATCATCGAGGCGGGGCTCGTGCGGGCTGGCGCGAAGAACCTGCGCGTGGAGCCCTTCGACTTCGACGGCCACGCCTGCTCCTACCGCATCCAATGGGCTCCCTGATAAAACGGGGAAATGAAGAAAAACCATCTCCCCCGGTATGACGTGCTGTGCTTCACGGGGGCGCTGCTGTTGTCGCTGTCCTGTGGTTCCCAGGGTGACACTTCCCTGGAGCCGGATGAGACCGGCGAGGTCTCCCAGGCGGCCTTCGCTGCCCCCACGTTGCTCGAAGCCGTGCCCGGCGACGGGCAGGTGACGCTCCAGTGGACGGCGGGCCCCGCGGGCACCCAGGGCTACCAGGTGCGCTTCCGCGTGGGCTCCGGCAGCTGGGTGTACCGGGGCGCGGGCAACAACACGACCTACGCCGTCACGGGCCTCACCAACGGCACGAAGTACGAGTTCCACGTTCGCATCAAGGGCTCCACGGGCGACACGACCTCCGGGTACTCGAACGGCCTGTCCGCCACCCCCACCGCGGACGAGTGTGCTGGCACCTCCGTCCGCCACATCACCGTCACCGGCTCGGGCTTGAAGGACGGCCTGACAGCCCAGAGCGCGGGCACGCTGGCGAACCTCAACGCCTTCATCCAGGCGGTGGGCCCCGGCGGTCTGGTGTGCATCCACGGCGGCACCTACGGCACCGGTACCACCGTGTCCCAGGGCGGCGCCGTGGGTTCGCCAGTCACCCTCAAGGGCGTGGAGGGGCGGCCCGTCTTCCAGTCCACCTTCGAGGCCTCCACTCGCGCGAAGTCCGGGCCCGTGGCCTTCACGGTCAAGGCCAGCAACCTGGTGTTCCACAACCTGGAGTTCCGGCACGTGGGCACGTGCTTCAGCTTCAAGGCCGTGTCACCCGTGTCTCACGTCACGCTCAGCCAGTTCCGCGCGGAGAACGTGGCCACCTGCGTGGACGTGGAGCGCTCCAGCACCACCGCCTTCACGGACCTGACCATCCGGAACGCGATGATCCTCCAGTTCACGCGCGGCGGCATCTTCCTCGCGTCCGGCACGAACCAGTCGCTCGTGGAGGATGTCTACATCGACATGGAGCCGGACCAGATTGGCGGGCAGGGGAGTGACTACCCCGTGGGCATCGCCCTCTACGACGCCACGAACAACGTCACCCTGCGCCGCGCCACCGTGCTGAACGTCACCGGCATGCAGACGGGCTACACGCAAGGGGACGGCATCGACGGGGAGAGCACCGCGAGCGACGTCGTCCTGGAGGACAGCTACTTCCGGGG
The DNA here is from genome assembly GCF_003611695.1 of Corallococcus carmarthensis. Taxonomy (GTDB): domain Bacteria; phylum Myxococcota; class Myxococcia; order Myxococcales; family Myxococcaceae; genus Corallococcus; species Corallococcus carmarthensis. The sequence continues at coordinate 70,937 of NZ_RAWE01000012.1, forward strand.
CAACGAGGACGGCTGCGTGGACACCAAGGTGCGCAACATGCTCATCCGCGACACCGTCGCCGCCGAGTGCAAGCGCAACTTCCGCCTGTGGCAGTCCGTCACGCCGGGTCCCCGTGTCGAAAACGTGAGCAGCTACCAGCCTCGCGACGGCCACTTCTTCATGCACTCCGGCACCACCACGGCGAAGGACATCGCCGTGTACTCCAGCAACGCCGCGAAGCTCGTCGCCTATGACTGTGATTCATCGTCCCCGTGCACGTTCAACGCGCAAGGCATCCAGGGGACGCTGCTGGATGCGAGCAAGCTCAACGCCACCGGCACCGTGACGGGCAACACGCTGGTGTACGGACAGGCGGTCACCATTCCTCCCGTTCCCAACCCCACGTCGTTCACGCCGTAAGGCTCTGGATACGACAAGGCCCCCGGGTCCACTTGAGGATCCGGGGGCCTTCTTCGTGCCGGCGCATCAGGCCAGGTCGAACAGCAGGGCCTCCAGCGGCTCGGAGGCGGTGAGCACGAGGCTCGACTCGTCGGTCACGGCGACGCCGTCACCGGCCTTCAGGGCCACGCCGTTGAGCGTGCCCGTGCCCCGGGCAATCTGCACCCAGGCGTGACGCCCCTTGGGCAGCGTGTACTCCGCCTTCTCACCCGGGCTCAGCAGCGTGCTGCTGAGGAGCACGTCCTGGTGCACGGTGAGGCTGCCGTCGCGCGCGTCGGGGCTTGCCACCACGCGCCAGCGTCCCTTCCGGTCATTCTCCGGGAAGAACTTCTGCTCATATTCCGGCTTCAGACCCTTCTTGTCCGGGATGATCCAGATCTGCAGGAAGTGGACGTCCTCGTTGGAGCCGTTCATCTCGCTGTGCATCACGCCCGTGCCGGCCGTCATGCGCTGCACCTCACCGGCGCGCAGGAGCCCCTGGCCTCCCGTGCTGTCCCGGTGCGCGATGGCACCGCTGAGCGGGTAGGTGATGATCTCCATGTCCCGGTGCGGGTGCGTGTCGAAGCCCTCGCCGGACTGCACGCGGTCCTCGTTGATGACGCGCAGGGAGCGGAAGCCCATGTTCTCAGGGTCGAAGTAGCTCGCGAACGAGAAGGTGTGATGCGAATCCAGCCAGCCGTGGTTGGCGTGACCGCGTGCTTCGGAAGGGCGAACGTTCATCATGGTGTGTGTTTCCTTTCGAGACACAACATGCGCTCCAGAACGCCACCTGGCCAGCCGTGAACCTCGGGACACATCGTTCCATCCACGGAACGAAACGCCGCCACCGTCTCACTTCTTCGCTCGCTTGAGCGCTCCCTGCAGCTGGGGCCAGTGCTCGCGCAGCACCTCCACGAAGGCCATCACCTTGGGCACGTGGTGGCGCGTGGGCGGGTAGACGGCGTGCACCGGCGCGCCCGCGGAGCTCCAGTCAGGCAACACGCGCTGAAGCCGGCCGGACTCCAGGTCCTCGACACATTGTTGGCCGGGGATGAGGGCCACCCCGGCGCCCAACAACGTCACCGCGCGCAGCATGTCCGGCTCGTTGATCACCAGCCGCCCGGAGACCTTCACTTCGACCGCCCGCCCGGCCGCATGCAGCGTCCAGACGTTCCCCTGCAGGGCCGTACCGAAGAAGAGGCAGTCGTGCTTTGCCAGGTCCGAGGGAGTGCGCGGCGCGCCCCTCGCCTGGAGGTACTCCGGTGAGGCCACGACGAGCCGCTCGATGTCCCCCAGCCGCCGCGCCATCAGCGACGAGTCAGGCAGCCGCCCGGCCCGCACCGCCAGGTCGAACCCCTCCTCCATCAGGTCCACCGCGCGGTCCGTGCAGAGCATCTCCACCTGCACGTCCGGGTACTGCTCCATGAAGCGCGCCACCATGGGCGCGAGGAAATGGACGGACAGGGGCGTCGTCACGCGCAACAGCCCGTGCGGGCCCGCCTGCAGGCGCGTCACCGCCAGCTCCGCGGCCTCCGCTTCCGCGACGATGCGCTCGCAGTGCGCGTAGTACGCGCGGCCCACCTCCGTGAGGTGCAGCGTGCGCGTGGTGCGCTGGAGCAGCTGCGCGCCCACGCGCTCCTCCAGTTCGGACACCTTCCGGCTCACGGTGGACTTGGGCATGCGCAGCGCCTTCGCCGCCGCCGTGAAGCTGCCCGCCTGGACCACCCGGGCGAAGACGAGGAGTTCGTTCAGGTCCATGGCCGTGCCCTCGTGCGGAGGAGACTGTTCCAGCCGTGGAACAGTGCTTCCTGTCCGTCCCGTCTAATCCGGAACGTGGGGGGCCGCTACCTTACGCCTCGTTGAAACACACCGCCGCGGGACGCGGCGCTCACGACAAGGAAGACGACCATGGCCTCGACCCTCTGGAACATCGACACCACGCACACGGGCATCCACTTCAGCGTCCGGCACATGGTGGTCGCGAAGGTGCGCGGCAGCTTCACGAAGTTCGGCGGCACCATTACGCTGGATGACGCGAACCCCTCGGCCTCGGCGGTCTCCGTCTCCATCGAGTCGGCGAGCATCGGCACGGGCGTGGAGCAGCGCGACAACCACCTGCGCTCGCCGGACTTCTTCGACGTGGAGAAGTTCCCGGCCATCACCTTCCAGAGCACGAAGGTGGAGCCCGCTGGCAAGCACCTGAAGGTGACGGGCCAGCTCACCATCCGTGGCATCAGCCGCGAGGTCGTCCTGGAGACCGAGCAGCTGGGCGTCGCCAAGGATCCGTGGGGCAACACCAAGGCCGCGTTCGAGGCGAAGACGTCCATCAACCGCAGCGACTTCGGCCTGACGTGGAACCAGGCGCTGGAGGCGGGCGGCGTGCTGGTGGGCGAGAAGATCGAAATCGCCCTCGAGGTCCAGGCCGCCCAGGCGCAGTCGGGCGAGAAGGCGGCCTGAACCCGAGGAGTGCTACTCGACGGTGAAGGACGTCAGGACGAAGTGCACGTCGGACTCCGCGCCCGAGCTGACCGTCGCGGTCGCCGGGCGCGTGATGTCCGTGCTGAAGGACACGCCCGCGGGCCCCACCAGGTCCACCTGGTAGGTGCCGGGCAGCAGGTACTTGAAGTCCGCCACGTAGCGGGTGGCCGTGCTGGCGCTGAAGGACAGCGTCTCGCGGCTGCCGTCGGCGTTGATCAGCACTGCGGAGAAGCTGCCCAGCTGCGTCGGGCCCATGGGCAGCGACACGCTGCCTGCCTCCAGCGACACCTCCACGTTGCCGGAGAACTGGAGGTCCGCGCCCTTGATGACGGGCCGCATGACCCACTTGCCGGAGCCGCCGGCCTCCTTGCCAAAGCTCTGCGCGACGTCGAAGTCCACCAGGATGACCTTCTGGTCGTCATCGCTGGTGATGGTGACGTCCGCGTCCTTGTCGAACTTCACCTTGAGGCCGGAGCTGCTGGCGCTGGGCATCTGCAGGTCGCCGTCCACCTGGGCCCCGTCGGGCAGGCCCTCGTAGTTGGCGGACGTCGCGAAGATGCGGCTTCCGCCATCCTGCTTCACCTGGATGTAGCCGCCGGTGATGACGAAGCGCAGCTCCTTGTACGTGCCCGGCGGCACCTCCGCGTCCTTCACCAGGTCCGCGGTGTCGTTGGCCAGGGTGAGCAGGTCGGTGGTGACGGGCTCGCTCAGCAGCACCACATCGCCCTTGCCGTCTTTGTCTCCGTCCACGCTGCCCTTCAGATACACCTTCGAGATGGTCACCACGGCCTTCTCGAAGGTGTCGCCCGGAGCGTCGGTCAGCTTCAGGGTGACGTGGGACTTGCCGCCGTCGCCGCAGGCCGCGAGGCACAGCAGCCCCGTGGCCAGGAGCAGGGTGGAGGTCAGGTGTCGCAGGGTCGTCATGGGAGGGCCTCTGTTGGAATCAGGGGTGAACGCAGCAGAAGACCCGCCCACGTCCGGACTGGCCACAGCGCCGTGTCAGCCGATGACCGGCCAGCACTGTCCTTCCTGGCACGACAGCGAATTGCAGCAGTTCTCCTCGCCCGCGGTGGGGCACTCGCCGCCTTCGGGGATGCACTGGGGACCGGCGTCGATGCCACCGCCCGTGCCCGCGTCCGTCGTGCCTCCGTCGGACTCACAGGTGCCGCCGTCCGTAGGCGTTTCACCTCCGTCGTCGCAGGCGCCCAGCGTGTCTCCGTGGCGCAGGTGCGCGGCCATCGCGGGCAGGCCCACCGTGATGGTGTGCGCATTGGCGGGATTGCCGGGAGGAATGTGGCACAGGGTGACGTGGCCAGTGCCTCCGGGTGCCGTGCCACCATCCGTGGCGGGAGCCTCTCCGGCGGCGCCGCCCAGGTTGTCATCGCCCGTGGAGAGCGACGGATCCTCCGACGGCGTGGGGCCGCCGCCGCAGCCCAGGGACAGCAGCGCCGCGCACAACACCATCCATGCCGCGGAAGAGGGAGCGGTCGGGTTACGCATGGTCATCCTCCTGTGAGACGAGGCGGTGGGGGGTCCCCTGCGGGAGCGGGAGTGCCTCGTTGTCAGGAAGACCCGGTGCTTTGCCCGGTGGCCACAACTCCAGACGGGCGGCGAAGTGCGCGGCCACCCGGGGTCCGGATTGATGTGTCTTTACGGAATGGTCTCTTCGCAGCGGAAGCCGTTGCAGACTTCTGATGACTCGCAATGGATGGTGTCGAGGCATTCCACGCAGTGGCCATCCAGCGCGCAATGGCTGTCATCGTCACAGCCCGTCCGCGCGCAACCCTCCTCGGCGAAGCCCTCCTCCGGGACGAGCTCCACGTTCAGCGCCGTCTGCTTGCCCTCGTCCACGCAGCCCTGCACGGCCGTGGAGATGAAGCCGGGCGCGGAGACGCTGAGTCCGTAGCAGCCATCCGGCAGCGGCCCCAGGCGGCGGGGCGCCCTGTCATCGAGCTGGGTGGCGTCAATGGGCGTGCCGTCCACGGAGGCCTTCGCGTCCGTCACCCTCGGGCTGCCTTGGGTGTGGAGCTTCACGAAGAAGCTGCCAGCGGGCCGGGGCGCCACGTCCGGGACGTCCACGGACTGACCGCCCTGCACGGTGAGCGGCACGCGCGCGGCCTTGTCCTCGGTGGCCACGACGAAGAGCTCCGCCGGGCCCGCGGGCACGTCCTCCAGCGTGAAGCGGCCCTGCGCGTCCACGCTGGCGCGCACGCCCGGCGCGCCGATGACGGACACCAGCGCGACGGCGGGGTCGAACTCCGTGAGCCGGCCGCGCACGGTGCCCGCGCGGAAGGGCTCGTTGTCCAGGCTTCCGCATGCGCCCAGGCCCAGGCCGAGCGAGGACAGCGTCAAGAACAGGCATTGGCGACGCATCAGAAGCGGTACCCCACGCCGGCGTTTCCGCCGATGAAGCCCACGGCCTGTCCCTGCCCGTCCACCACCACGTACGTCAGCATCCCGTGGCCCTGCGCGGTGAGCTCCAACCGCTCACCCAGGCGCCACGCCAGTCCGCCCACCACACCGGGGCTGACGGTGAAGTAGCGCTGGCCTCCCGAATAGGCCTCCACGTCAAAAGACCTGCCCAGGTACAACGCGGCCACACGCGGGCCCGCGAAGAGCGTCAGCCGCTCCCAACGCCACAGGTACGGCACCGCCGCGCCCAGCGTGAGCGCGGTGTAGCCGAAGGGCACCTCGCTGCCGGGCGCCACCTGGAGCTTCTTCCTCCCGTGGCCCAGCCCCACGTCCACCAGCAGGCCCAGGTTTTGGAGCGGCAGATCCTCCAGCCGCAGCACGACGCCCACCTGGGGCGCGGCGGGCAGCAGCTCGCGCCGGCTCTTGCCGTCCGCGAAGGACATCATGCCGCCCACGAGCGACAGCGCACGGCGCGGGATGGCGTCCGCGAGCAGGCGCTCCAATGGCAGACGTTCGCCCCGGGCCACGTCCACCTCGCGCCGCACCAGGACAGCGTCGCCCTTGGTGAGCTCCACCGTGCGCCGGCCCGGGCCCACCGCGGCGCCGCCCGGCAGCTCCAGCCGTGGCTCTCCGTCCACCTTGAGCAGGAAGCCGTCCAGGCGCGGGTTGTAGGAGAACAGCTCCGGCTGGCCCGTGCGGTCGATGCGGCCCGCGAGGATGACCGGATCCGCGCCCACTTCGAGAATCTCCGCGGACGGACGCTGCCGTCCTTCCGTGAAGGCGAAGGTGCGGCGGCGTGAATAGTCGTGCGCCTCCGTGGCGGTGACGGCGCCGTCCGCGTTGCGGTCCGCCGGGCCGTTCAGGCCCTCGATGAGGAAGTACGTGTAGATGTCGTTGCGCAGGCCCTCGTCCTCGCGCGCCGTCTCGCCCCAGTCGCTGGCGGCGAACACCATGGAGGCGCGGGAGGACTCCTCCAGGGGCCGCGCGTAGAAGCCGGACTTGATGCCGGCCAGCTCCACCTCCAGCTCCTTGGGCAGCAGCGACTTGCCGCTGCCGCTGTGGCAGGTGGCCAGCACCAGCAGCCGCCGCCGGCTGGGCAGCTGTTCGAACTCCGCCTTCAGCGCGTCCATGGAGAGCGCCGTCTGCGGGATGGCGCGGTAGGACGCGTCGCGGGTGACGAGGTAGCGCGTGAGCTCACCCTTGCCGTCGCGCGCGAGCGTGCCGTGCGCGGACAGGTACACCATCACCACGTCGTCGGGCCGGGTGGCTTCACGCCGCAGCTGCCGGAGCGCCGCGAGGATGGCGTCGCGGGTCGTCTCCTCCGGGCGCGTGAGGACGCGCACCTGGTCGAAGTGGCCTCGCGCGGGGTCCTTCAGCGCCGCGGCCAGGTCGGTGGCGTCCTTGGCGGAGAAGCGCAGCGTGCGCCACTGCGGATCATCGAACGAGGACACGCCCACCAGCAGCGCGAGCCGCCGGGGCGTGTACGCGCGCGACAGGTCCGCCGCGTCGAGCCGCAGCGGCACGAGCCCGCCCTTGTCTCCGGCCGTGGCGGAAGGACCCGCGCAGGCGCAGAGGAAGACGAGCAGCAGGGGAAGGAGGCGCCTCACGGAGCCAGAGTCTGACCGGATTGGACCCGCACGTCGAACCTCGAAACAGTGCCCGGGCGTGCATCCGGGCTTCCGTCCGCGTCCAGCGCGGCGAGTGCGTCCTGCTCCGTTGCCGACTCACCGGGAGCGAAGGCGACCAGCACCAACGACAGCCGGCCTTCGTCCGACTCCAGGCTCACGCCCGTGAGGCCGTCGGGCCCCTCCAGGTCGTGCGTTCCCGCGTCCAGGGCAAAGCGGCCGAGCAGCTCCGGGGCCTGGTGCTCCCGCTGCTGGTAGAGCAGCGCGGTGCCGGACTCCGTCGCGTGGTAGCGCAGGAGCAGCACCTCGTCGCTGGTGACGTCCGCGCCGGAGTCCAACCGGCGCAGGCCGCCGTCGGTGCCCCGGGCGACCACGGCCAGCTCCAGGGAGATGCGGCCGGGTCCCTTCTCTCCGGTCCACTCCGTGGTGCCTCGCGCGGGCCCCTTCACCAGGGGCACCAGCACGACCATCAATACGGAGGCGGCGAGCGCGCCGGCCATCCAGCCCAGATACCGTCCGGATGGCGGGGTGAAGCGGCGGGCGCGGGGCGGGGTGCGCAGCGGGACGACAGTGGCGCCTTGCGCCTCGGCCTTCCGGGCGGGAGCGAGCGCCAGCAGCAGCGCGTCCGCATGCCCGTCGAGCGGATCCATGTGCGTGGCGAGGAACGTCTCACAGACCTCGCAGGGCGAGGCCAGGTGCTCACGGAACCAGGCGACCGCCGCGGGGTCGCGCTGGGCGAGCTCGGCCATCGCGGCGGCATCCAGGTGTCTCATGGCTCAGTCCCACCGTCCGGCGAGCACCCGTTGGAGGAGCTCGCGCTTGATGCGCCCACGAAACCGTTCCAGCCGCATGGTGACCGTGCTCTTGCCCACGCCGAGCTGCTCGGCGATCTCCCGCGCGGAGAGCTGACCCTCGATGTAGAAGAGCTGCACGGTCTTCTTCTCCTCGCCTTCGGGCAGCTCCGCGATGAGCTGCCGCACCACCTCGATGTCGCGCTCCACCTGGAGCGTGGGCGGCAGGGCCGGCACCGTCTCCGGTGTCGGGTCCGCCCGTTCCTCCTCCAGCCGCTGGAGCAGGTTGCGGCGCTCCAGCCGCGTGCGCGCCCGGTTGCGCGCGATGGTCAACAGCCACGGGGTGAAGGCCCCCGCCGTCTTCAGCTGGGGCAGTCCCCGGAACGCCCGCACGTAGGACTCCTGGAGGATGTCCTCCGCCTCGTCGGGATCCAATGTGCCGAAACCCGCGACCATCCGGGCCACGAGGGGACGGGTGAGGCGGTACAGCTCACTGAAGGCGGACGACTCCCCTTGCGTCGCGCGCCGAACCGCGTCCGTGACGTCGTCCGTCTCACCCACCTGCGAAGAAGACCTCCTTGGAACGAATCGGCCACGGGCCTGGATTCTTCCACCTGGCTTCGCGGGCTAGAATACGCCCTTCACGTCCAGCGGAAGGGGCGGCTCATGCGGCGGAAGCTGAGGGTGGCGCTGGTCTCGGTGGCCTGTCTCCTGGCGGCCTGTGGTCCCGCGGACGCCCCCTCGCAGGACAGCCCTCCGGAGGAGGTCAGCCCGGGGGACGTGGAGGACCCTGGCACGGCGGAGCATGAGCTCACGCCGTGCCTGAGCCAGTGCTACACGACCTGCGTGGGCAACACGCCCGAGGTCGTCGCGTGCCGGCAGGACTGCCGCGACGCGTGCGCCGGCGGTTGAGGCCGGCGGGGGAGCGTCAGGTCGCGAGCTTCGCCTTCAGCGTGATGTTCACGCCCGCGAGCGCCTTGGAGACGGGGCAGCCCTTCTTGGTCTCCTCGGCGATCTTCTGGAACTGGGCGTCATTGGCGCCGGGGACGGCGGCCTCGGTGCTCAGCGCGATGGTGGTGATGGCGAAGCCTTCACCCTGCTTCTCCAGCTGCACGTCCGCGTTCGTCTGGATGCGCGTGGGCTTCAGGCCCGCCTTCTCCAGCCCCACCGACAGGGCCATGGAGAAGCAGCCGGAGAGCGCCGCGCCAATGAGCTCCTCCGGGTTGCTGCCGGGCTGACCCTCGAAGCGGGTGCCGAGCGAGAAGGGGACCTCCGCGGCGTGTCCCGGCTTCATCGAACCCTTGCCGTCCTTCAGCCCGCCGTTCCACTGCGCACTGCCCTTGCTGATACCCATGGCGTTCGTCTCCCCTTGAGCGGCGCGGCGGCCTGCCGCGTCCGTTGCGTTCGCGCGGCGGAAGGGTAGGCCGCTCGACGAAGCCCGGTGGCGCCGTTGAAGGCCCGGGGCCGGGTTCTGCCGTGGAGTGGACGCTCCCGCGCGCGAAGGCCTGGGTTCTGGACGGTTGGGGCTACCGTCAGGGACTGACGGTGGGGCGCAGGAAGAGCAGGTAGTGGTCCGGCAGGTCGTTGTACTCGGAGACGACGGCGTAGCCCGCGGTCTGGGCGGCGGCGGCGAGCGGGGGACGCATGGCCCTCAGGTGCGTCACCGCGATGCGGCCCTGGGGCGTGAGCGCGGCGCGCAGCCGGGTGAGGTAGTCCACCCGGTCCGAGAGGAAGTGGTCGACCTCCGACAGGAGGATCAGGTCATACGTTCCCGCTTCGAGGCCCGGCGCGTCCGGTTCCACCTTCCGCACCTCGACGTTCTTGCGTGCAAGGACCCGCTCGCGGAGCCGCCGGATGGCTTCGTCGTTGATGTCGGTGGCCACCACCCGCCCCGTGGGGCCCACCGCCTCCGCGAGCCGCTGCGTGAAGTAGCCCTGTCCCGCGCCGACGTCAGCGATGCGCTGCCCCGGAGCGATGCCCAGCGCGGCGATGAACTTCGCGGGCTGACGGGAGCGGTCGTACGCGGCATCGACGCCTTCGACGCCTCCCGTGCCATGCAGGTCCACGGGCTCTTCCGCCGCGGCGGCCTGCACCGACGCGGCAGGCGCTTCCGGTGGGCTTTCGGGCTTGCTCTCGGAGCGGCAGGCGCCAGCCGCCGTGGCCATGACGAGGCACAGGCACCACCGCGTCAGGGATTGGGACGTCACCCGTGCACGAAAGAGAGTCATTGCGCTCACCAGGGCGGGAAAGGAACAGCCAGGGTCGAAGCCAGTCGTCAGGGTTGCGCAGGATATCGCTTTCTGCCGGACTGCGGGGTGCGAGGCATTCCCGCTCAGCGCTTCGCGGCCACCTTCCACAGCGTGTTGCTGGCGTCATCCGCGACCAGCAACGCGCCATCCGGCAGCACCGTCACTCCCACCGGACGGCCGTGCACCTGGGCCTGGGCCGCGTTGGCGATGAACCCGGTGAGGAAGTCCTCCGGCGGACCGGAGGGCTTCACGTCCTTGAACGGCACGAACACCACCTTGTAGCCAGACAGCTCCGAGCGGTTCCACGAGCCGTGCTGCCCGATGAACGCGCCGCCCCGGTACTTCTCCGGGAACGCCTGCGCCTCGTAGAACGCCAGCCCCAGGGACGCGGTGTGGGCGCCCAGGGCCACGTCCGGCACTCGCGTCTTCGCCACCAGGTCCGGGCGCTTGCCCGCCATGCGCGGATCCTCGTTCGCGCCGAAGTACGCGTAGGGCCAGCCGTAGAAGCCGCCGTCCTCCACGTGCGTGAGGTAGTCCGGCACCAGGTCCTCGCCCAGGTCGTCGCGCTCGTTCACCGCCGTCCACAGCGTGCGCGTGCCCGGCGCCCAGCCCATGCCCACGGGGTTGCGCAGACCGCTCGCGTAGATGCGCTCGCCGGTGCCGTCCGGGTTGAACTCCAGGATGTTGGCGCGGCGCTCCTCTTCCTTCAGGCCGTGCTCGGCCACGTTGCTCGCGGAGCCCACCGACACGTAGAGCTTCGTCCCGTCCGCGTTGGCCAGCAGGTTGCGCGTCCAGTGGTTGTTGTAGCCGCCCGCCGGCAGCTCCAGGAGCTGCTCGCCCTGGGCCTTGCCCGGAGCTTGCAGCGATGTCTCACCGGCCGTGTACGGGTAGCGCCAGACGCCGTCCGTGCCGGCCACGTAGAAGCGGTCTCCCAGGAGCAGCATGCCCAGCGGCTGCTTCACGCCCTCCAGGAAGACCTCGCGGACCTCCGGCGTGCCGTCGTGGTCCGCGTCGCGCAGCAGCGTGATGCGGTTGGCGCTGTGGCCCAGGTTCTGCGAGCGCACCTTGCCGGACTCGATGGCCTCCTCCTTGTCCTGCTCGCTCTTGAACTCCGAGCTGGCCTCCGCCACCAGCACGTCGCCGTTGGGCAGCACGTAGGTCCAGCGCGGGTTGCGCAGGCCGTCCGCGTAGCGCGTCACCTCGAAGCCTTCCGGGGCCGTGGGGCGCTTGCCCTCCGGCCAGCCGACGACCGCGCTGTAGCGCTCCACCTTGAAGCGGGGGTCGGGCGCGGGCAGCGCGGGCGCCTTCGAGGACGCGGCGGAGGATTCAGGGGCGGAGCGGTGCGCGCAGTCCGTCAGGAACAGCGCGGCGCCAAAGCAGAAGGAGGCTCGAAGGAACACGGTCATGTTCCCTGCTCTATGGGGCTCATCCCGGTCCCGCGATGACTGGCTGTTCCGCCCCTCGCGCGGGTGTTGAGTTGTGGGAAGGGCGCGCGCCCGCCGCTCAAGAAGTGAACACGGCGCGCCCGCAGCCATCCTCCTTCTTCTTGAAGAGCTCGTAGCCCTTGGGCGCGTCCTCCAGCGAGAAGCGGTGCGTGGCGAGGAACGCAGGGTCCAATTCGCCCTTCACCACGTGCTCCCGCAGGCGGTGCATGTACTTCTGCCCGTGCTGCTGCGCGGTGCGCAGGGTGAGGCCCTTGTTGATGATGGCGCCCGGCTTCATCGTCGGCAGGTAGCTGTCGATGAAGTGCGGGTCGGAGCCGCAGGTCGCCGACATGGTGACGCGGAGGATGGCGTCGTGCGGGTTGACGATCTCCGGGTCGGGGACGGTCTCCACGCGCAGGTCGTTCACTCCATTCCAGCAGAGGGCTCGCATGGCTTCGTGCTCCCGGGGTCAGTCCGCGCTCACGCGAGCGGAGGGGTTGTGGTCCAGCGTGGGCATCTCTCCGGTCTCCGCCAGGCTCTTGAACCGGCGCAGCGTCTTCATCATCTGCATGGCGGGGATGGCGTGGAGCCGCTTCGCCAGCGCCTCCGCCAGTACGCCACCCGGCGGCGAGAAGGCGAGGTGCAGCGTCACCTCCGTTCCCCAGTTCGCGGGCGCGGGCTTGAAGCGCACCCAGCCCCCGGTCTCCATGGGGCTGTTCCCCGTGGACTCCCAGCGCATGAACTCCGGCGGACGGTCCTCCACCAGGTGGGAGTCCCAGCTCATCTCGCGTCCCAGCGGCCCGTGGACCTGCCAGTGCCGTCCGTCGCCGTCCGTGGGCGTGACGTCCGCGAAGTTCGCCATGAGGCGGCTCAGCGTGGAGGGCTCGCGCCACAGGCGGTACAGCACGTCCGCCGGACGGCCCACCGTGATGGTGCGCTCCACCTCCAGGAGGTGCTTGCCGCGCCGTGCCTCCCCACCCTTGAGCGCACGGCGTGCCCTCCGAGCCACCGTGGCCGGCGCATGCCGCCGGGAGCCCAGGCCCTGGTAGAGCAGGGCGCCGCCGGCCAGGGCCACCAGCGTCCCCCCGAGCGAGCGGCGTTTCAGGCCCAGGGACATCAGCGTCCCGGCGACCACCGCCGAAGCGGTCTTGCTCCACCGCTGGGAAAGGAGGTCCTCCCCGGAGGTGTTTTCCTGGGGCCGGGCCTCATGCAAGGCCATCGTTCGTGAGCTCGCCATGGTTCCTCCCGGCCTGACATGCACATGCGTCAGGCACTCCCCGCGAAGCTTTGGGCACGGCGGCTGCGGAACAACCGTGCCCGGAGCCGGGCCGTGGGGAGAGGCGGTTCGGCGTTCCTCAGTGAAGGGGCGGAGCGGCCGGCGAGTGGATGTGCTCGGGACGGACGCCCAGGCCGATCAGTCGCCCCGGGATGCGGCGCAGCGCCGGGATGCGCTGCAGCAGGCGGAGGGTAAGCGGCAGCCCACCGGTGTTGAAGGCCCGGCCCTGGAGCGAGCGCTCCACCACGCGGTTCTGGATGAGCACCTGGGCCCGTTGGGTGAGGCGAGTGGGGAGCTCGCGGCGCTGCTGGACGCGGCGCAGGTCCCGGGTCGTGACGTTCCGGGCTAGCAGGGGGCCCGCGAGCAGGTTGGCGGTGGCCACGGCGTCCTGCACCGCCAGGTTGATGCCCACGCCGCCCACGGGTGACATCGCGTGCGCCGCGTCGCCAATGCACAGCAGGCCGGGCTGATACCAGGTGCGCAGGCGATCCACCCGCACGGTCAGCAGCTTCACGTCGTCCCAGCTTGTGACCTCTCCTGCGCGGTCGGCGAGGAACGGCATCGACTTCGAGAAGTCGGCCCGGAAGGCGTCCAGTCCGCGCGCTTGAACGGACTCGATGCCTCCCTTGCGGATGACCCGGCCGCACTGCCACTGGTCACGCCGGTTGATGAGGAGGAAGAACTCTCCGCGCACGAAGCGGCCCAGCGGCGGATCCAGATCCTCGGGCCTGCGCGACACGCGAAACCAGAGCACGTCCATGGGGGCGCCCAGGACCTTCACCTTCAGGCCGGACTGCTCGCGCAGCGTGGACTTCCGGCCGTCCGCCGCCACCACCAGCGACGCGCGCACCTCCAGCGGACCCTCCGGCGTGCGCGCGCGGACCCCGACCGTCTGGCCCTTGCCGTCACGCACGAGGTCCGTCACCTCCGTGCGGCGCAGCAGCTGGAAGCCGGGGTACAGGGCCGCCTTGCGCGCGATGAAGTCGAGCAGGTCCCACTGCGGCATCAACACGAGGTAGCGCGCGTGCGTGGGGAGGTGGCGGAAGTCCCCCACGGTGAGGAGGTGCGCGCCGATCTGGAAGCGCAGGTCCAGGAGCTCCGAGTGGGGAAGGGCCAGCAGCTCGTCCAGCCATCCCAGCTCGTGCATCAGCTCCAGCGTGGACGGGTGGAGGGTGTCGCCCCGGAAGTCGCGAAGGAAGTCCGCGTGCTTCTCCAGCACCTTCACCTCCACGCCGGCCCTGGCCAGGAGCAACCCCAGCAGCATCCCCGCCGGGCCTCCGCCCGCGATGCAGCACTGCGTGGTGAGCGTCGGGTCGGCCATGGTGGTTCCTCCGGGGGAAAGGTTCCAACCCGCCACGGAGCGCCACACCTGGAGCCACGGCCGATGCGGCGTGCGGTGTCCGACAATCCCTCTCCACCCCAAGGGCCCGGCTGTCGCCTGGCGGTCCGTTGATGTGAATGCCTTTGCCCCATGGCTCCCGGACCCGCTTTCGTCGGATGCCTTCCCCCAGCAACGCGCCTTCACGCCGTCAGGTCGTGGGCGGGCTGGACATCCTGGACATCACCGCCGAGCAGTTCGACTGGACGGTGAAGACGAACCTCTACGCGATGTTCTGGATCACCAAGGCCGCGGTGCCGCACCTCAAGCCGGGCTCCGCCATCATCAACACCACGTCGGTGAACGCGTATGACCCGTCGGAGAACCTGCTCGACTACGCGATGACCAAGGGCGGCATCATGATCTTCACCAAGGCCCTGGCGAAGCAGCTGGCGAAGCAGGGCATCCGGGTGAACGGCGTCGCGCCGGGGCCGTTCTGGACGCCGCTCCAGGTGAGCGGAGGCCAGACGCAGGAGAACCTGGTCAAGTTCGGGGAGAACACGCCCATGGGCCGCCCCGGCCAGCCGGCGGAGCTCGCCTCCGTGTACGTGGAGCTTGCCAGCGCCCAGGCCAGCTACACCACCGGGCAGATCTACGGCGCGTCTGGCGGACGCGGCAATCCCTGACGCGTCCTGGTCGGATGACTCGGGCGCTCACCAGCCAGGTCAAGGCGCCCCACGCCCGCCGATTTCGGGGAAGCGCCCGTAGGCCCGCTTGAGCGTTTCCAGATGGGCGGGGTCGTCCAGGTCGAGGGGCGACTCGGTGAGCTGCACGATCCACCCGCCCGTCGCGGTGCGCCGCGCTCGAGAGAGCAAGTCCGTGTCGCGAGCAGGATCCGGAAACCCGATGGCCCCTGCGGAAGCGGCCGACCAGTAGTTCAGCCAGCCAAGGTAGTAGGGAATCTCGGGCGAACGGATGTGCTGGAAAAGCTTCAGGGCGGGCAACCCCCGGCGTGGGGACGGTGGTCCTTCCAGTGTGGGGGCGACCTGATACGCGATGTCCAGAGCAGCGCCGTCCGGCGTTGCCTGTCCCCAGTATGCGCGTACGCCCTCTGCCACAGCTTCAAGCACGTCCGCTGCTGCCGTGACGACGGGCGCGTCCAATGGCAACTTCGCATGGACCTGGAACTGTGGTTGACCGCCAGCGCTCGCGCTGGCGAATCGTCGCAGCCCGGAAATAGTCACGGGGTGGCTCTCGTCGCCATTGCATAGCAATGGGAGCTTTCCGCGTGTTGCTGCCTCAGCGAGCCAGGCTTCGCGTTGCAGTACCTCAATGGGACGCCCTTCTTTGTCTATTTCCCAATCCAAGCGCAAGCCAGGCAGCGCCAGCTCCACACCACGGACGACAGCGAGTGTCCGGCCGTCATCCCGCACGAGCGCGGGCGCGTAGACGTTCAGCTCGAGGCGTTTTCGTGTGGTCATCGTTTGCATCCCGTGACGACGATCTGGAGGCTGGAATCCAGTCGGATCAGCGCTTCCTTGTGTGCGGCACTGCTCACCCCAACGACGAAGCGATACCCACATGCCTCCGCGATGTTCCGATCCTCCTGGAACTCTTCCACCTGCTGTTCGATCACCCGTTCTCGCAGGTAGTCACTGTACGTATCGAATTGATACGTCTTGATCTCCCACAGCACACGCACGCCGACTTGCAGCGCATCAAAGCGCTTGCCGTTTACGAGCACGTCGTTACCGGGGTAGCGGTTGGGTGGGAATTTGTCGGCGCATTCGTTGTGCGCGTTGTCCTCGCCTGCGTGAGGTACCGGTACAGGCTCGCAACTGGCGCGCCGCGTCCTATCCACAGGCATGGGGGGCATCGGGGGCGGCCAGTCCTTCCCCGCTGGCTCCGGTTCCAACTCGGGCTTCCGCTTCGCTACAGCATCTCGGGATGCAACCATCGTTCCTCGTGAGGTCCCTGCTTCCTCGGGGTAGAGATGGCGTAGCTCATACGCATCCAGTTCCTCCTTGATCTCCGGAGCCGCCAGCACGCAGAACCCGAGTCCCACGGCAGCGGCGCCCGTGGATGCGACCGCGCATCTCCCCGTGTTGTCGTGGAACTCGACCCGGTCATGGTCGAGCGCCTGATAGCACCGCTCCACCAACACGGGCCAAGGCCGAGAAACTTCGCGAACAACGCACCGCCCACCGTCCCTCCAGGGCAGCGCCGCGGCTCGCTGAAGGTTGGCAAGCCGCGGACCGTTGGCGGCGGGCTCCTTCGTGATGGGCTCTGTCGCAGCACAGCCCGAAATGAGAAGCAGGATTGCGATACACGCGCCGAAATGCATGGTCACGGTCTTTTATCGAAGGAAGGGCGCTGCGGACACGGCAATCCCTGACGCGCCCTACCGCCCCACGAAGTCCATCAGCACGGCGTAGTGCGTGGCGGCCGCGGCGACGACCATGAGGTGGAACAGCTCGTGGTAGCCGAACACGTGGGGGACGGGGTCTGGCCAACGGCGCGCGTACACCACCGCGCCCACGGCGTAGAGCACGGCCCCGAAGAACAGCCACCCCACGCGGCCCGGGCCCATCACCCCCGGGAGGTGCCACATCACCGGGGCCGCCACGCAGCCCAGGGCCACGTAGAGCCCCGAGCGCAGCCCTCGTGACGCGGAGATGCCCGCGAGCGTGAGCGTGGCGCCCGTCAGCGCTGCGCCCCACATGAGCCAGAGCAGCCGCTGGCTCCAGCCGCCCATGGGGGCCAGCGTCGCCATGGGCGTGAAGCTCCCCGCGATGAGGATGAAGATGGCGGCGTGGTCGAACCGCCGGATCCGCTGGTACGTCGCCGCGCTCCAGGTGGGCCAGTGGTAGCCCCCGCTCACGCCGAACATCAGGACCAGGCTGCCGCCGAACACCAGGTTCGCCACGTACTGCGCGCCCTGCACCGGCACCAGCGCCATCCGCACGCAGCCCAGCAGCGCCGCCACGAACGCGATCATGTGCGACAGGCCGCGCAACCGGGGCTTCACACTCTCTTCCATGCGGTGCTCGTACTTCCGGCACGTCATGGCTTCGTCAGCGTCCGCGCGTCTGCGCGCTCCGGACGTCGCGTTCTCCACGCATCGCCCTGGCGGAGTGTCCTCGGGACGTCAGCGCGCGGCCCGGGCCGGCACCCGGCAGGCGGCGTGGCCCAGGACGACGTCCCCGTCGACGGTGCTCGTCGGCGTGGGCGTCCAGCCAGCGCGCAGCCGCGCGTCCAGCAGTTCATCGGCGTTGGGGCAGTGGTCCCACACGGAGACCGAGGTGACTCCGCCCAGTCAGGTGGTGTCGAAGACGAGGTAGCGCGTCTCTTCCCAGGGCAGCACCACGTCGTGGGTGAACTCGTCCTGGACCACCACCGCCGCCACGTCGCGCGGCGGGGTGCTCGCGAAGCCCCAGCGCACCACGTCCTGGAGCAGGGTGAGCGGCGCGAGCTGCCGCTCCAGGGTGGCGCGCCGCTCGGGCGGCAGTCCGGAGTGGTCGGTCAGGGGCACCATTCCCTGAGTGTAGCCGGGCCGGGCCCGGGCTTCACGCGGCCGCGGGCTTCTGCTGCTCGTCCAGCGTGCCGGAGCGGAGCGTCTTGACCGCGGCCCCCGACATGACCTCCGCCAGCGTCTGCACGGAGCGGGTGACGGTCCGCGTCTCCTCCACGGCCTGCAGCGTGCGCTGCATCTGGCCGGACAGCTCCTGGATGGCCTGGGCAATCTGATGCGTGCCCGAGTCCTGCTGGGCCACGGCCTGGGTGATCTGCCGCACGCTGCCGCTGGTGTCGCCGATGATGCCCGCCAGCTTCTGCAGCTGGGCGCCGGAGTTGCGGACCGCGTCCAGGCTCACCTGCACGCGCGCCTCGCCCTGTTCGCTCATCTGCGCGGCCTCGCGCATGCTCATGCTCACGCCGTCGAGCACGTCGCGGATGCGCTCGGTGGCGCGGATGGACTGGTCCGCCAGCCGGCGCATCTCCTTGGCGACCACGCCAAAGCCCTTGCCGCTGTCGCCGTTGCGCACCGCTTCGATGGCGGCGTTGATGGCCAGCATGTTGGACTGGTCCGCCAGCGTCTTCACGTCGTCGACGATGCCGGACACCTCGCGGGTGCGCGCGTCGAGCGCGAGGATGCGCGCGGCCATCTCCGACACCTCGGTGCGGATGGCGGCCAGGTCCGTCAGCGTGCGCTCCAGGGCCGTTCCGCCCTCGCGGCCCACCGCCTCCGCGCTCTCCGCCGACGCCGCGAGCAGGCGCGCCTTGTCCGCCGTCAGGTGCGAGCCCTGGCGGATCTCTTCCACGGTCTGCTCCAGCTCGCGCAGCGCCGCCGCCTGACGGCTGATGCCCACGGTCTGCTCCTCGCTGGAGGTGTGCAGCTGCTGCACGACGGCTGCCAGCTCGTCCGCGCCGCGGCCCATGCCTTCGGCCAGCAGGCGCACGTCCTTGCGGCGCGCGTCCAGCTGGTGCGTGTACTCCGCCAGCGAGCGCACCACCTCAGACGAGCGGCGCGCCACGATGCCCACGAGCGACAGCGTGAGCGCGAAGAAGCCCCAGTGCACCTGGCTGTCGGTGACCTCCATCAGGCCCAGCATCGGCAGGGTGCTGAGCAGGAGCACGAAGGTGAGGACGCCCAGGCCGGCGACGAAGATGCGCGCGTCCTTGTCTCCCTTCCACGCCTGGACCACCGCGACTCCCACGCAGACCAGCAGCCCGGGCAGCGAGTAGAGGATGAAGGCGGGCAGGAGCCGCCACGCGGCGCCCAGGTCCGCGACCACGATGATCGCCTGGAGGATGGCCGGGACGGTGACGACGGCCGCGCCCCGGCGGAGCCAGCGCAGCTTGTCCGCGCCGACGGTATCCGAGATGAACCACGCCAGGGAGGGGAGGATGGCGTACGAGCCCAGCAGCGTGACGACGCTGCCCTGGGCCGCCCCGTTCCAGAGCGCCGCGAACAGCCCGCTGGAGCCGAGCAGCAGCGCGCCCGAGCCCGCGGAGAACACGGTCAGGGCGGCGAGCATCCGCCACTGGCGGCGCAGGAGCGCGGCGCCCAGGGCTACCGCGCCAATGCCGAGCAGCAGCGTCCCCATGACGAAGGGCGCCAGCCCGGTGCGCGTCACCTCCGCGAGCAGATCCCGGTGCGAGCCGACCTTCGCGTCGCGCGTGATGCCGATGGCGGGCCCATGGGCCTGGATGCGCAGGAGCACGCGGTGGCCCAACGACGCGGGCGGCACGGGCACCAGGTGCCAGACCATGCTCTCCATCGTCTCCTGGCCGGTGGGGGTCAGGGTCCCGCTGACGTAGACGCGCTGGCCGCCGGCGTAGACCTCGACGGCGTTGGCGACGTTGCCCAGGAAGAGGGCGGGCTCCAACCAGGGGCCCTGCGGCACGGGGATGCTCAGCCAGAGGAAGGTGTTCGTCCCGCGGCCCGGGGGCTCCTTGAGCGCGTCCACGGCCTGCCAGCCCGCCGCGTCCTCCGGCTCCGTCGCCCACGTGGGAACGCCGTCAGGCCCCAGCGGCGAGTCCCCCCAGCGGAAGCGCCACCCGTCGAGCGCGGGCTGCGCCGCCGTCCGGGCCGCTTCCGCGTGCGCGGTGGGCGCGAACGCGAGGAGCATCAGCAGCACGGACGCCACGGCCGCGACCTTCGAGGCGTGGGTCTTCCGGGGGCCGCGGAAGGTGGTGGAGCTGGGACGAAAGTCGAGAGCAGAGACGCGGGAGCGACACATTCGAGACACATGCTCCAGCGCCAGGGGGTCCAAAGTAAAATGGGTCCCTGATGCCTCGCCCGCCGTGCCTCCGGGCATCGTGTCCCGCGCCCCGTCTCCGGACGCCGGAACACGCCTGGATAACAACGTAAAACATGAATTCATTGTCACAGCTCAGGGTTCTGGAGTCACGAGGACGGAGCCTACCCTGAAGGTCCAGTCCTCCTCTGGCGGCGAAGGGGGACGGGCCTTCGAGGGCCCGGCGCGAGGCCGGGCTGCAGGTTGTACTCAGGTCCCATGCGTGTCTTCGGCACAGGGCGGCCGCCCTCGTCAGCGCCGTTCGAGGACGCCCGGGTGCAGCCGGGCGATCAGCTCCTGCTGCTTCGCGGACAGCCTGCCGTTGAAGCGGGCCAGGTAGGACTCCACGAGCGTGCGCGCGTCGGTGAGGAAGGGCAGGTCGCTGGTCACCATGTGGCGGATGACGAGCATGGGCATGGGGCTCTTCAGCGGCCGGAAGTCCGGGTTCCACAGGCCGGGGTTCGTGGGCGGCGCGCCGTGGAACTGGCCCACCATCAACCCGTCCGCCACGAACACGGGCTTGAGCCGTTCCTGGGGTTCGTCGATGAGGCGCGTGTAGTCCTCCGGCCTCAGGTCCGGGAAGAGGAGGAGGATGGACTTGTACTGCGCATCCCGGCCCTCGCGAGGCTCCAGTTGGGGGAACCATTCGCGGTAGCGGAGCACCGTCGCCTCGATGTCTCCGGGCGTCAGGTCCGCGCCACGGCGGACGGTGGGGAAGAACAGCGACAGGTCCAGGGAGCGGGGCACGAAGGGACACACCAGCCCCGGCCGTCCCAGCTCCGCGTGCGGCGCGGAGAGGTAGGTCCGGGCCCAGTGCACCGTCTGCCGGGCCACGTGCAGGTCGGTGCCGGGAGGGGCGTCTCCGTCGCCGGAGAGGTCGGACAAGTCAAACAGCCAGCAGGAGGCGTCGTCGGGGTGAACGCGCATGAAGGGGTTCCTCGAAGGGGACGATGACTAGGCGGCCTTCGACAGCTGGAGGTCGGCCTGCTGTTGCAGGGCGTCCTTGTCCAGGATGACGGGATCGGGAATGGCGTCTGGCAGCGCGTCCTCCACGCGGCGCAGGGGCGCGTAGAGGAAGCCCAGGACGGTCAGCACCAGGGACAGCACGCCGGTGAGCACCACCAGCAGCGCGATGCCGCGTCCCGGGCCCTCGCCCAACAGCGGCGACAGCGCGGAAGCCACGCGTGCATCCGCGAGGAGCGGCGTGAAGAGTCCGTCCACCAACCGGCCCGCGGCGAACGCGCCCAGCGGCATCAGCGAGCGCGCCAGCATCTGGTTCGCCGCCAGCACGCGGCCCTGCAACTCAAGGCCGACCTTCACCTGCACCAACGACAGCCAGTGCGCGTTGATGAAGGCCGTGCACACGCCGATGCCCAGCATGCCCACCATGGGGAAGCCGAGCGCGGGCCGCAGCCCCATGCCCACCGCGGAGATGCCGAACAGCGCGATGAAGCCAATCATGCCGTCCATGCGCCGCCGGGTGCCGCCCCAGAGGCTCATCACCAGGCTGCCCAGGAGCATGCCGGCGCCGTTCATGGCCATCACCGAGCCCAGCTGCGCCGCCGAGGAGAAGGACAGCACCAGCGGCGTCACCAGCACGTTGGCGACGCTGGCCAGGCAGTTGCCCAGCGCGAAGAACACGGCCAGGGCGAGCAGGCCCTTGCGCTTCTGGAGGTAGCGCCAGCCCTGCGTCACCTCCTGGAGGAAGGGCTCCTCCTGCTTGCGGAAGAGGGCGGAGGGGAAGCGCACCGCGAGCAGCGTCACCAGCGCGACGGTGTAGGTCGCCACGTCCAGCAGCAGGATGCGGTGCAGCCCCAGCGCCAGCATCAGCGCACCGCCCAGCATCTGCGACAGCATCACGCCCGTGGCGCCGCCCAGCTGCGCGAAGCCGTTCGCATGGCCGATGTAGCGCTTGGGCGCGAGCTGCGCGACGGCCGCCGTGTACGCCGGTTGCCGGAAGGCGCTCGTCACCGCGCTCACCACGGCCAGGACATACAGGTGCCCCATCTGGAGCGCCCCGGACCATGACAACGCGGCGGCGATGGCGGCCGTGCCCAGCGTCAGCGCGTCGCAGGCGATCATGATCTTCCGCCGGTCCCAGCGGTCCGCGAGCGCCCCCGCGATGGGCAGCGCGAGGATGCCGGGCAACAGGCCCAGCGTGGACATCAGCGCGAAGCCGGACACCGCGCCCGTGCGCTGGTACGCCCAGACGCCCAGCGCGAACGTGGACAGGCCCGTGCCCACCATCGACACGAGCTGCCCCACCGTCACGGTGAGGAACGTGCCCAAGCCAGGCGCGGCGGTCCGCTCGGGCTCGCGAGGCACTGCCGCTGTGGCGGTCTCGATGTCCGCGACGGGGCCGTGCTTCCAGCGCGCGACCTGACGCTGCCCCAACGCGGCCAGCTCCGTCGCCTGGTGCTTCTGGAAGAAGTGGCCCGCGTGGGGGATGACCTCCAGCGAGATGGACTGGCTGAAGCGGCCCCACTCCAGGAACTCCTCCTGGTGGAACTCCGTCGCGCGGTCGCGCTCGCCCACCACGCAGACCAGGGGCGTGCGCAGGGGCGGGCCCGTCTCTCCGCGGTAGGCGCGCGTGTAGAAGTCCTCTGCCTCGCGGCCGTCGTGGCGCATGTTGCGCGCCAGGAACTCCAGCTCCACCGGGTCCTCGCCACCGGAGGCGCCGCCCGTCACCAGCAGGCCGTCCACGATGGAGCGCGTGGACACCAGACCGTCCGTGGGCAGCACCTTGCTGATGATGTCGAACAGCGCGCCCGGCAGCCGGGGCATCGGGAACGAGCCGCCCACCATGATGCCCAGCAGCGGCGCTCCGCGTTCCTCCAGGTGCCGCGCCACCGCCACGGCCATCGCCGCGCCCAGGCAGTGGCCATACAGCATGATGGGCCCCGTCACGCGCTGGAGGACTTCGTCCGCCACCTGGCGCGCGACGGTGTCGAAGGGCTGGAGCGCGTCGTCGCGGCGCGCGTAGTCGTGCCCGGGCAGCTCCACCGCGTAGAGCGCGTCCTTCGCCGCCATCCGCTCGGAGAGGTTGAGATAGGAGATGGCGCTGCCACCGCCGAAGGGCACGCACACCCAGGTGACGCCGTCCGCCTTTGCTTCCGCCTTCGTCAGCCGGTGGAGCAGGCCCTGCTTCTCCGTGGTGCCGCGCGACAGGTGCTCCGCCAGCTTGCGCACGGTGGGGAAGCGGAACAGGTCCATCACGCTCACGTCGCGGCCCATGCCGCGCACCGCGCGCACTGCCTTGAAGGACTCGCCGCCCAGCTCGAAGAAGTTGTCGTCGATGCCGACCTCGCTCACGCCGAGCACGCTTGCCCAGACGGCCGCGATGCTGGCCTCCAGTTCGTTGCGCGGCGCCACGCGAGGGCCGGCGGACGGCGCGCGTTCCGAGCTGGGCGCGGGCAGGGCGAAGCGGTCCAGCTTGCCGTTGGGGTTGAGCGGCAGCCAGGGGATGATCACGAACGCGGTCGGCACCATGTAGTCCGGCAGCGCGGCCCGGAGGCCCGTGCGCACGGCCGTGAGGACCGCGTCCGGCGTGGACGCCTCGGCTTCCGCGAGCACCACGTACGCCACCAGCCGCTTGTCGCCGGGCGTGTCCTCGCGCAGAAGCACCACCGCGTCGCGGACGCCCGCGTGGGTCTGGATGAGCGCTTCGATTTCACCGGTCTCGATGCGGTAACCGCGGATCTTCACCTGATGGTCGATGCGGCCCAGGAACGTCACCGTGCCGTCCGGTCCCAGTCGCGCCAGGTCGCCGGTGCGGTACAGGCGGCCTCCCGGCGTGTCGCCGAAGGGATCCGGGATGAAGCGCTCTGCGGTGAGGGCCGGGCGCCCCAGGTAGCCGCGCGTGACGCCCGCGCCTCCGACGTGCAGCTCGCCTGGGACACCCACGGGGACGGGCTGTCCCCTCGCGTCCAGCACGTACACGCGCGTGTTGCCCAGCGGCTTGCCCAGCGGCAGTGAAGGGCCTCGGTGCTCGGGCAGCGTGGGCGGCGGCACGTAGGTCAGCGTGGCCACGGACGTCTCCGTGGGGCCGTAGTGGTTCTGGATGATCAGGTCCGGCGCGGCCTGCCGGAGGGTGGCGATCAGGTCCCACGGGCAGGCCTCGCCCGCGAAGACGAGCCTCGCGCGGGGCAGCAGGTCCGGGAGCGCGCGCAGTGAGCGCAGCGTTTCGAAGTGGCTGGGGACCAGCTTCAGCACGTCGATGGGGTGGTGCTTCAGGTAGTCCGCGAAGGCCGCTGGATCCGCCGCGCGGTCGTGCGACAGGACATGCAGGCAGCCGCCCGTCGTGAGCGCGCCCCAGACCATGGTCGTGCCCAGGTCCGCCGCGAAGGTGGAGACGATGGCGAAGTGGCTGGCGGGCGGCGCGTCCAGTCGGCGCAGGATGCCCTCCAGGTAGTTGCCGTAGGTGCGGTGCTCCACGGCCACGCCCTTGGGCTTGCCGGTGGAGCCGGACGTGAAGAGCACGTACATCAGGTGCTCCAGTCCGTGGAGGCGCTCGGGCCGCGTGGCCGGGTGGCGCGCGAGGACTTCCGCGTCACGGTCCAGGCACACGGCGCTCAGCGAGGACGAACCGTGGAGCGGATCCGCGAGGTGCCCTTCAGTCACGACGATGCGCGCGCCCGCGTCCTCCAGCATGAAGCGCACGCGGTCCGCCGGATACGACGGATCGACGGGCACGTAGGCCGCGCCCGCCTTCAGGATGCCGAGCACTCCGACCATCGTGTCCAACGAGCGCTCCAGGTAGAGGCCTACGCGTGACTCCGGCCCCGCGCCCAGGCTCCGCAGGTGGTGCGCCAGCCGTGACGCGCGCGCATCCAGCTCGCGGTAGGTGTAGCGGCGGCCCTCGTAGGCCACGGCCGGGGCGTCCGGCGTGCGGTCCGCGTGGGACTCGAAGCGCTGCACCACGTCCAGCGCGGGCGGGTACTCCGTCCGTGTCGCGTTCCAGTCGCGGACGACGCGGGCGTACTCGTCCGGTGGCAGGAGGGGCAGGGTGGCCAGGGGCGCTTCCGGCCGCGCCGCCATGCCCGCGAGCAGTTCGCGCAGGTGGCCCACCATGCGCACGACGGTGTCCCGCTCGAAGAGGTCGGTGTTGTACGTCACGGAGCCGGTGAGGCTTGCGTCCACGTCGTCCACGGACCAGCTCAGGTCGAACTTGGACGTGCGCGTGTCGAGCGGCAGTTCCTCCACGCCCAGGTCCCCGAGCGCGGGCGTGCTCCGGGGGATGTTGTTGACGGAGAGCAGCACCTGGAACAGCGGGCCGTGCGCCAGGTTGCGCTCGGACGTCGTCGCCTCCACCAGCTTCTCGAACGGCAGCGCCTGGTGGTCGGCGACGGCGAGGAACTCATCGCGCACCCGCTGGAGCAGTTCGCGCGTGCTCGTCCTGCCCACGGGCCGCGTGCGCAGGGCCAGCGTGTTGACGAAGCAGCCCACCAATCCTTCCAGCTCGGAGGCGTCGCGCCCGGCCACGGTGGTGCCCAGGACGATGTCCTCCTGGCCGGTGTAGCGGTGAGAGAGCGCGCTCAGGCCGGAGAGCAGGACGACGAACGGGGTGACGCGCTCGCGCTGCGCCAGCGCCCGCACCGCCTGGGACAGCGCGGGCGTGAGGTCGAAGGACTCGATGGCGCCATTCGAGGTGCGCACCGAAGGGCGCGGCCGGTCCGTGGGCAGCTCCAGCAGCGCGGGGGCACCTTGCAGCCGGGCCTTGTACGCCTCCAGGTGGGACGTGAGGCCGTCGCCGGACATGCTCGCGTTCTGCCAGTGCGCGAAGTCCGCGTACTGGAGCACGGGTTCCGCCAATGGCGAGGGCTGGCCCGCGACGAACGCCGCGTAGAGCGCGCTCAGTTCCTTCAGCAGCACGCCCATGGACCAGCCGTCCGCGGCGATGTGATGCAGCGTGAGCAGCAGCACGTGCTCCGCGTCGCCCACGCGCCACAGGTCCGCGCGCAGCGGCAGGTCCTGCTCCAGGGCGAAGGGACGGCGCGCCCGGGCATCGACGGCGGCCTGGACCTGTTCGCGGCTGGCGGCGTCCGGGGCCACTTCGTGACGGGTGAGCGTCACCTGGGTCGCCGGATGTGTCACCAGCGCGGGGGCGTCATCGCGGGTCGCGTAGGTCGTGCGGAGGACCTCGTGGCGGCGCGCGACCTCCTGGAGCGCGGCCTCCAGCGCGTCGACGTGCAAGGCCCCGGTGAGGCGCAGCGCGAGCGGGATGTTGTACGCCGCGCTGTCCGCTTCCCACTGGCCCAGGAACCACAGCCGCCGCTGCACGGAGGAGACGGGCGGCTCCTCGTTCGTGGGACGGCGCGGAATGACGGGGGCGTTTGTTTCCTTGGCCCTGGCCTTCTTCAGGCGCTTCTCCAGCAAGGCCCTACGGGCATCCAACGTCGGATTCGGATCGCTCATCGTGATGGCTTCTCGGGGGTGGAGACGAGGAGGCAGCGGAGCTTCAGGATGCGCGGGAGGTGCCGGTGTCCAACTCCCGGGCGACCTCTTCGTCGCTGAGGGCGTCGATGTCGGCCATCAAGGCCTGCTCGATGCGTTCGGCGAGGGCGGCGAGGACGGGGGACTCGAAGAGCACCCTGACGGAGAGGGACACCTCGAAGCGTTCGCGCACGCGGGACATGACCTGCGCGGCGAGGATGGACTGGCCGCCCAGCGCGAAGAAGTCGTCCTCCACGCTCACGGTGGGCAGGCGCAACACCTCACACCAGAGCTCCACGAGGATCTCCTCGGTGAGCGTGCGTGGCGCGACAGGCGGTGAGGTCCGTGCACTGGCGTCGTGCGCGGGCACGGGCAGCGCGCGGCGATCCACCTTGCCATTCGGCGTGCGGGGGAACGCATCCAGGGCGATGAAGGCGGAGGGCACCATGTGTTCGGGCAGGCGCTCGCGCAGGAAGCGCGGGAGCCCGTCCAGGGCCACGGGCGTGCCGGGCGTGCCCAGCACGTAGGCGATGAGTTGCTTGCCGCCCGGGCCTCGCTCGTGGACGGCCACCAGGGCCTCGTGCACGCCGGGGTGCTGACGCAGGGTGGCTTCAATCTCTCCCAGTTCGATGCGGAAGCCGCGGATCTTCACCTGGTCGTCCACGCGGACCACGAACATCAGCGAGCCGTCCGGCAGGAACCGCGCGAGGTCGCCCGTGCGGTACAGCCGCGCTCCTGGCGTCTGCGCGAACGGATTGGGAATGAAGCGGTCCGCGGTGAGGTCCGGCCGGCCCAGGTATCCGCGCGCGAGCCCCGCGCCCCCGATGTACAGCTCTCCCGTGACGCCGGGAGGCACGGGCTCCAGCCGCGCGTCGAGCACGTACACCCGGGCATGCGGGATGGGACGGCCAATGGGTGGCGCGCCGCCGCCCGGCTGGCAACGGGCCATCGTGGTGCAGATGGTCGTCTCCGTAGGCCCATACGCGTTGATGAAGCGGCGGCCCGGGGCCCAGCGGTCGACGAGCCCGGCCGAGCACGCTTCGCCGCCCGCGATGACGGACTTGAGCGCGGGCAGCTCCGTGGAGGGCAGGGTGGCCAGCACCGACGCGGGCAACACGATGACGGTGACGGCTTCATCGCGCAGCAGGGTGGCCAGCTCCGCGCCGCCCACCACGTCCGCCGGACGCAGCAGCAGGGTCGCGCCCACCGCGAGCGTCATGAACACGTCCGACACGGAGACGTCGAACCCGAACGACACGAACTGAAGCACGGTGCTGTCCGGGAAGATGCCAAAGCCATCAATCTTCGCGAGCACCAGGTTGTAGAAGGCCTGGTGCTCCACCTCCACGCCCTTGGGCCGTCCCGTGGAGCCCGAGGTGTAGATGACGTACGCGAGGTGTTCCGGCCCCACGCCGCTGTCCCGGGGCGTCGTCGGCTGCCGCGCCAGCACCTCCGCGTCGCGCACCCAATCCACCACTGTCGGAGCGGGCTCGCCCTTCGACGCAAGGCCCGCGGCCAACGCTTCCGCGCGCGCCCCCAAGCCGGAGCCGGAGACGACGACGCGCATCCGCGAGTCGGTCATCATGAACGTGAGCCGGTCATCAGGATGCGCGGGATCCAACGGCACGTAGACGCCGCCCGCCTTCACGATTCCGAGCACCGCGCAGACCAGCTCCGGACTGCGCTCCATCAGCAACCCGACGCGCACCTCCGGGCCTACGCCCAGACTTCTCAGATGCGCGGCGGCCTGATTGGCGCGAGCGTCCAGCTCTCCGTAGGTCCACGACACGCCGCCGGACCGTACGGCGACCTTGCCGGGCTCACGCCGCGCCTGTGCCTCGAAGAGGGTGTGGCTGCATCCCGTGGGAGGCTGGCTGCCGGTGTCGTTCCAGGACTCCAGCATCCGCTGGCGTTCCTGCGTGGAGAGCATCGGCAGCGTGTCGAAGGGCGCATCCGGCCTTGCGATGGCCGCGCCCAGGAGCGCCGTGAAGTGCTCCAGCATTCGCGCGGCGGTGCCGGGCGCGAACAGGTCGGTGTTGTATTCGAGCGAGAAGGTGGGCCCTTCCGGTGGGAAGTCGACCACGAGCGTCAGGTCGAAGCGGGCCTTGTCGGTGTGGACCTCTCCGCCCGACGCGACGGTCAGCCCGGGTTGGAGCGTGGCCGGCGCGAGGCGGTCCTGCACCACCAGCATCACCTGGAACAGCGGTGCATGGGACAGCTCGCGCCGCGCGCCAAAGGCTCCCAGGACGTCGTTGAACGGCAGCGCGCCGTGCGCGTAGCCATCGAGCGCCACCTTGCGCACGCGTGCGAGCAGCTCGCGGAACGAGGGCGTCCCCTGGAGGTCCACCCGCAGCGCGAGCGTGTTGACGAAGAAGCCCATCAGGCCCTTCGACTCGGAAGGTGCCCGGGACTCGAAGGGCGTGCCCACCACCACGTCCCGTTGTCCTGAGTAGCGCGACAGCCACGCGGAGAACGCGGCGAGCAGGGCCATGAACGGTGTGGCCTGCGCTCGACGCCCCAGCGCCTCCAGGTCCGCGAGCATTCCCCGGGGCACGTCACGGGTCAGCGTGGCGCCACGGAACGTCTGGGCCGGCGGACGCGGGTGGTCCGTGGGGAGCGTCAGCACCGGCAACTCGCCGCCCAGGTGCTCCGTCCAGTACGCCAGCAGCCGTTCACGCGTGGCGCCCTGGAGTTGCTCGCGCTCCCATGCGGCGACGTCGCGCGGCTGGACGGGGAGGGCGGGAAGC